>CAXTRQ010000007.1:13534-53458 GCA_964246705.1 uncultured Pyrinomonadaceae bacterium | reverse complement strand
GTGTAGGTATGATTCGCGCCCGCTTCCCAAGTTACTGTGCTGTTCGCCGCAATCTTGATGAACTTGAACTGAATCGTCTGTCCGGCTGGCACGCTCGCCGTAATGAACCAGTCCGGATAATTCGGCGTGAGCAGAGGGCCGATAGCGCCGTCCCAAGTCGTAGTCCAGTTGCCGAGTTCGACGGTGTTGCCGGTCAGAAAGATGTAGTCGCCGACGCTGGTCGGGCTGGCGTTAAAGACTGTGAAGGTGACGGGAATCAGTTTCGCGGTCAGCACTGTGAACTGGATGCCGTTCGAGACTTGTGAGGCGGAGTTGGTCACCGTGACGTTGTAGTTTCCATTGGCGACTGCGGGGACGTTGACGACTATCTTCGTCGCCGTCCATGAGACGACGGTCGCTGTCGTCGTGCCGAATTTTACGGAGCCTGCGGTTGAACCGAAATTGCGTCCGGCAATCGTCGTCTTGACGCCGGGTTGCGCCACCGTCGGGCCGATTGAACCGATCTCCGGGGCTGCCGCTCCTTCCGTGAAACTCCAAACCCCGACGGCGTGCGCAGGGAGATTGAAGGTCGTCACGGGATTGTTGCCGCCCGTGCCGGAACTGACAGTGATGGAAGGACTGCCGAGCAAACCCGTCAGAGAATCCGTGTAAGTGCCCGCCGGAAGCGCGCTATTGAGTCCGCTGATGCTGAACCCTGTCGTCTCGTTTTTGTTAATTGCGACGAGGACAGTGCTGCCGAAAAATCTCCGTTCATAGATATACACGTCGTTGCTGAGCCAACGCTGTGTCGTCGAGCCGTAAGCGACGGCAGGATTATTGCGCCGCAAAGTCGAGAGACGATTGACGAGCGTGTAAGCGGTCGTGGTTGTCGAAAAGGCGTTCATCATGGGGCGGTTGTAGGGGTCTGTGCCGCCGCTCGTATCATTATGGAGATATTGCTCAGTGCCATAGTAGATACAGGGAATGCCGCGCGTGGTGAGGATAAAAGCGAGTGCCTCGTGCAGCCGGTTCTGATTGTTGTTGATGGAGAGAAAGCGCGCCATGTCGTGATTGTCAATGAAAGTTACGAGGTCTTCTTTCCACGTAAAGTTTGTGCCCTCTTGGGTGATAGCCGAATCAATCTCCGAAAAGTTCGCGTTGGTCGAGCCGAAGACATTGCGAATGGCCGTGTTGAGCGGAAAGTCCAGCAGTGAAGAGCCGCTCTTGTTCGCAAACTTGTAGGAGTCGTGATAGAGCGGGTCGGAGGTGTTGGCCTGATACCACTCGCCGAAGATGAAGCTGTCGCCGAAGGTGTAGATGGAATTGGCGAGGCTGTATTGCCAGCCCCAGTTGACGTGCTTGACGGCATCAACGCGAAAGCCGTCGACGCCGTGCTGCTGTAAAAGCTGCGCCGAGGCTTTCAAGTTGGCGTCTATCGTCAACTGCTCCTGATTGAGATCGGAGAGGTCGAAGAGGCTGTAATATTGCACCTGATAACGGTCGTCCCAGTTCGAGATGTTGCCGTTGTGATGAAAATAGCCGTTGGTGTCGTTGGTGTAATTACCTAGGAAAGTTCCGTTGTCGTAGAGCGCGCCGAACTCGCCGCCGTTGTCCTGCGTCGAGTGATTCGGCACAAAATCAACGACGACTTTGATACCGTTCTGATGCGCCGCCGTGACCAGACTATCGAAGGCCGTCCAACTGTTATCCGAAGTGCCGAAGTGCTCTTCGATGCGTTTGAAATCGCGTATTTGATAACCATGATAAGAAGCCGTCGGATTGCCTGAGCCGTCCGGTATATTGGTGTTGAGATTATCGAGGGGCGGTGAAATCCAGATGGCCGTCACGCCCAGCCCGGACAGATAAGACATCTTCTGTTGGATGCCCTGCAAATCGCCGCCCCAGTATGCGCGCCAGTTCGTCTTCGTCGAGTCGTAGAGTCCCGCGCTCTGCGAGGGATTATTATTCGTACTGCTGCCGTCGAAAAAGCGGTCGGTGATGATCTGGTAAATAACTTCGCGCTTAAAGTCATTGGCGCGAGTCGAATTAATCGAGGGCAGAAGCAACGTGAGGAGCGTGGCGATGGAAACGAGTCTTGCAAAAATTTTCATAGAACAGTTTCTCCAGTCGGTTGTGTCAGAGAGCCAGTCGAGGAAAGTTGTTGAGTGAGAGCGTGTGGAGAATATTCCGTGCGAGTTTTTCGTGTCAATGAATATCGGCTCGCCCTGTTAGCCGTTCACTCCGCGACGATATTCTCGCGGCCATGCCTGAGAACTCTCGCCATCCAGATTAGCTCGGTCAGAAATTTATCGAGGCGACGGATGTAGGCTTGATCCAGCAACGCTCCGTCGGCGTCGAAGAGTTGCTGTGCTTTCGAGAAATTTACGTCCCAGAAGATCGTCACCAATCCGAGTTCGCGCAACACCGGCAGCAGATTTTCGATGACGCGCGCACCGCCAAAAAGCCCCGCCGAGACACCGCAGACGCCGACGGCCTTATGGACATATTCTTTCAAATTCGTATCCAGCGCATGTTTCAACAAACCCGGATAGCCGTGATTGTATTCCGGCACAACCAGCACGAGCGCGTCGGCGCGCTCCATCGCGGCTGAGAACGCGGCATCCTTCAACGGCTCGCCTTCGTCGTCCGACGCGAAATTAAGGCGGCGTATATCAATCAACTCCGTTTCGATTTGAGCGCGTTTGCCCAACTCCGCGTGAACGAATTGCGAGACGTGTTCGCTGGCTCGCCCCTTTCTTGAAGTCCCGAGAATCACGGGAATAAAAAGCGGCCTCTGAAGAGTCATTTCAAATCATCCTTTTCGTTAAGGGGTTGTCGGCAGCGTCGAGTCTAACATGCCGGAGCCGGCAACAAACGGCGCGGACTTCAGAGGTTGTCATCACGCGTGCGAGAAAGTAAGATTTCGTCAGT
The DNA here is from genome assembly GCA_964246705.1 of uncultured Pyrinomonadaceae bacterium. Taxonomy (GTDB): domain Bacteria; phylum Acidobacteriota; class Blastocatellia; order Pyrinomonadales; family Pyrinomonadaceae; genus DASZCR01. Next base: position 50,548 of record CAXTRQ010000007.1, on the reverse strand, counting down.
TTGAAAAACCCAAACCGACAGGCAGACGAAGCAGCGCCGCACCAGCTAAACCACGAGTTGCGTCCTTACTTTCCATCTCTCGCACAATTCGACTCCACCAAAGCTCTCGAATCATCGTCCGTCTACGAAATGCTGCGGCTTGAGATTGAGAGAATCTTGGGGAGCGTGGCGCACGAAGATTTCAACGCCGATGTCCCACGCGAGATTGAAGAGAACGTGCGCGCCATGCGCGTCACCGCTTGGAATATCGAGCGCGGCATCCGTCTCGAAGGCATCATCAAAATTCTGCATGAACATCCGGTCATCGCGGCGAGCGACATCCTGCTTTTGACCGAACTTGATTACGGGATGGCGCGCACCGGCAATCGTTTCGTCGCGCGCGAGATAGCACGCGCGCTCCGATTCAACTACGTCTTTGCGCCCTGCTATCTCGCGCTGAATAAGGGCAGCGGCCTTGAGAGTCGCGTCGAAGGGGAAAACGAACAGGCTTTGCATGGCAACGCGCTGCTCTCGCGTTATCCACTGACGAATGCACACGCCTTCGCTCTGCCGAACGGTAAAGACAAGATGCGCGGCAAGGAGAAGCGTCTGGGAAGCCAGCGCGCAGTCGTCGCGGATGTCGCGCATCCATCCGGGCACGTTCGCGCCGTCAGCCTTCATCTCGACGCGCACTCGACGCAACGCCACCGCGCGCGGCAGATGCGTCTCGTCCTCGACCACTTAGAAGCACTGCGCCCGCGCCTGCCCGTCATCATCGGCGGCGATTGGAACACTTCAACTTACAACTCGCGCCACGCCCTCTACTCTATCGGCGGATTCTTCCGGCGGGTGCTGATGGGCGTTCGCAACGTGATTGAGAATCACTACCTGCATCCTGACCGCTGGTTCGAGCGCGAATTGTTTCGAGAATTGGAGAGGCGCGGTTACATATACCGCGAGTTGAACGAAGCAGGAGTGGGAACACTGCATTACGACGTGAAGGATTTAGCCGCCAACTCGAACATGGGCGAGTGGGTTCCGCAGTGGTGCTTCTGGTGGATTAACTGGGCGCTCTCGAATACGGGAGGCCGCTGCTCGCTCAAGCTCGATTGGTTCACAGGCCAAAACATTGAGCCTGCCCCCTCCGCGTCGCCGAAAGTTATCGGCAATTTGCGAGACGCGGCGGGCGCGCTCTCCGATCACGATCCCATTGTCTTGGATTTCATTCCTGAGCGGACGACATAAAGCACACCCCTCTGTTTTCTTTGCGCCTCGGCGTCTCCAACGCGAAACTTGTTCTCACGCTGGAGACGCCGAGGCGCAAAGAAGAAAGCGTTTTATTGAGCGGCGAGAAATTCGTTGACGAACTCTTTAACGGCTTCGTCAACGGACTTGTTGATTGTGCTAACGATTGCATCCCGTTCGGCTAAGCCGTCGGCGCTGGTGTCCCAAGTCGCCGCGCGGGTTGAGAACGAGCGGTCGCGGTCGAGCAGGACGTTCTGAATAAGTTGCAGCGTGATGGTGTAGGCATACTGCCCGTTCGAGCTTTTAAGAATACTGAGATTGAGATAAAGCGTCGGCGCGCCGGGAGAGTTCTTCCAATCAGCTTCGTTTAAGAGCGCGATGCTTTTCTCTTTCAACTGAGTTTCGATGCTGTCTTGTAATTGCCGTTCGGTCAACAACGCCTTCGCGTCCTCATGGATAGATTCGACAACGACTTTAACGCCTTTCAGCCCACGCATTGATGCCCGCGTCTCAGTCTCGCCGGGACGCAAAGCCCCGACCGGATGGACAGCGGCCAGAGGTTTCGGGGCGGTAACAGCTTCGGGTATCTTTGGGGAATCCATCTCGGACGGCGGCGGTTGAACCGGAGCGGGTTTGACCGGCGCTGGTTTAATCGTTTCAGTTGTGGCGACCGCCGTGTTATCAGGCCAACCCCAAGCGCCCTCAACATTTGGATTGCCCGCGAACAACTGTTCGCCTCGCGCATCGGCGCGCGCCAGCAGCGACCGCACGAGTTGCGCGGGGACGGCGAAATTCAAATTCTGTCCCTCGTTAAGAGAGCTTTGTGAGACGCCGACCACCTCGCCGCGCGCATTGACGACGGGGCCGCCGCTCGAACCCTGCGACAGCGGCGCGCTCACCTGTAAGCGCGTGCCCGCTTCAAACGAGCGTAGGCCCGCCGAGACGATGCCCGGCGAGATAGTGCCGGTCAGCCCTTCCGGGTTGCCGAGCGCGTAGATGGTCTCTCCGATTTCCACTTCGTTGCGCGAGACGAGCGGCAGGGCGGGGATGGCCTCAACCATCGCATCCGGCACGTTCAAGAGAGCCAGATCAGCTTGCTCGTCAAATTCCATGACGGCGGCGATGCGCCAGCTGCGCGGCGCTCTGCCGTCTCCAAAAGCTTTGCGCATCGTTCCGCGCTCCATGCCTTTGACGACATGAAAATTCGTCACCAACACTCCCGGGCGCACAAAGAAACCGCTCCCCTGTGAAGTTTGCGACTTTCCATCATCGCACACGAGCAACACGACCGCAGGCAATGTCCGTCGCGCAATCTCCTGCGCCGACAGCGCGCCCGCATCCCTTGCCTGTGCCGGAGAACTCTTGTGCGTCCGCTGTGCGTGGACGTGCGGAATAAGCCACAGGTGAAGGACGGCAACCGTCAGGAGTAGCGGCAAGACGTGAGCGCGCGGGCTGAGCTTCTTCGACATACTCTTTTCCTTATGCCCAAAGGCGATGGCTAAAGCGCGGGCGGTTGGACGAAGCCGCTCGATATTAGAGAAGGGCTTTTATGCTAAGTTCGGATGCGAGTCAATGATAATTTCGCGCGCGGCGGCGCATAAATCGCTCTGCTCACGTCCCGCAGCGACTTCTTCAAGCAGCTTCCGAAAGTTATAGATTACCGCGCGTGCGCGCAAGAGTCTGTGGCAACTTTGTGCGCCGCACACAACCGCCACAAGGAAGCTCCGCCACCCGATGATGTGTTTATTCAAAAAGCCCGACAAAACCTCATTTCTCAATCGCCCGCACAACGGCACAGACGTTGCGATAGACATTCCTGCAAGTTGAGAGAAGCTGAACGCGGCGGAGAGATGCGCCGTCTGCTCCTCAAAAAAATTCAAACAACGATTGCGGTCAAAAACCTTGGCCGCCCAAAAGGAGAATCAGGAAACATGAAAAGAAAATTGGGATTTATCACGGCGCTCGTCTTTGCGCTCGTCTTGGGAACTAGCGCCTCTTTCGCAAAAACCAGCGGGCAGAACACGTCGAATACGATGAACAGCGGCAGCAGCGGCAGCAGCAGTGGCAGCGGTACGACGAGCCGTCATGGTCGCAGGCGTCGACACGGTCGCCGTCATCATCACAAGACATCCTCGAAGATGAGCAAGTCGAGTTCGTCGAACAGTAATTCGCGTTAAGAGACGAGACGGGTTGCGTGCTAGACAGTATCGGACAGCATCTTCCTTCTACAACTATGTGTGATGGCAGTCCGCGCAGATAGGCTCGATGGGCGACGCCGAGTGGCGTCGGGCGCGATGTGCGGATGCAAGGCGCGTGCGGGCAGCAAGGTGTGGTGTTGACTCGTAGTGCCGGGTGGGGCGCAAACCGCGAGAGCAGCGGACATTGCGCCCCTCAACCTTTTATTAGATAGTTGAGTTGAAACGCCGGACAAACTTGATGGAGCTTAGAGGATTGGAAGGATGCGAGTTCGACAGCCGATTGTCTTCACGAACGGAAAGCAGCGCGCCTTTCTCTGGGCTGCGTTATGCGCCGCCTTCCTGTGCGCGATAATCCTGCTCGCCGCTTCCCTCCGTCACAGCCGCGCGGTCGTCGAAATCGTGACGACCGACATCAACCATCAGACGCCGCCAGCGCAGAAGAATCTGTCTGTCAATCCCGCTCCGCTCCTACCTCCACGCGATGTTGATTTAGAGACGGCGGGCGACCGCATCGCCGCCGCTACCATCTATCTCGACAGGCGACAGAAAGCAGCGGCGCTCAAAGCATTGGCTGAAGCGCGGACGGCAGCACGCCATGCCGCCGATAAAAGGGCGCAACGCCGCGATGTCTCAAATAAGCAGTTGATCGCCGCCTTGAAAGAGCTTGAAGCTTCCCAACTCGCCGTCGAACACGGCTCATTCCCCGACGCTAAAGCCAAGCTGATTGTGCTCAATCAGGAGCTTGACCGCTTGAGCCAATAACTTAAGTTTCAGACGCAAAGGCGCAAAGAAGAACGCAAACTTCACGTAATCTCTTGAACACTCAGGTCGTGTGATGTCGGATTAGTCGGCGTCGAGTTTGAGGCCGAAGCGTTCGGCCATGCGGTAGAGTGTGCGGCGATCAATGCCTAGAATCTCTGCGGCGCGCGTGCGGTTTCCGGCGGCGGCTTCGAGCACTTGGATTACATAGCGGCGTTCGAGTTCATCGAGCGTCGGCAGGTCGTCGTAGAGAGCCGTGAGGTGCGTGCGAGAGGCGGCCTGACGCACTTCCGTGGATTGGAGCTTGGCGGGCAAATCTTCCGTGGCTATCTCCGCGCCGCGCGCGCGCAGGGCCGCATACTCGACTGCCGATTCCAACTCGCGCACGTTGCCCGGCCAGTTGTAGACCGTCAACGTTTTCAGCGTCTCCTCCGAGAATCGCAGACGCCCGCGCCCGGCATTGTCGGAGGCCGCGCGCAGGAACGTCTCAGCCAGTAGAGGAATGTCGCTGCGCCGTTCTTTAAGAGGCGGAACGCGCAACGTGACGACGCTCAGACGATAGTAGAGGTCTTCGCGGAAGTGAGCCGCTGCGACCTCTTTCTCTAAATCACGATTGGTCGCAGCGACTACCCGCGCATCAACATGCACCGTGCGCGACGAACCGACACGGCGCACTTCACGCTCTTGTAAGGCACGCAAAAGTTTGACCTGCATCGCGGGACTCGTCTCGCCGATTTCATCGAGAAAGAGAGTGCCGCCCTCGGCCTCTTCCCAGAGTCCCTTGCGGTCGGCGGTCGCGCCCGTGAAAGAGCCGCGCATGTGTCCGAACAGTTCCGCCTCCAGCAACGTCTCGGTCAATGCTCCGCAGTTGACGGGAATAAACGGGTGATTGTGGCGCGGGCTGTGCCTGTGAATCGAGCGTGCGACCAGTTCCTTGCCCGTGCCCGACTCGCCCATCAAGAGCACTGTCGAACGCGAAGGCGCGACCCGCGCAATCTCCTTGTAAAGCTCAATCATCACGGGCGAGCGACCCGTCAGCCCGACAACCTCGTAGCGCGCCGTCAAATCATCAGCCGACGTTGTTTCATCTTGCGCCTGATCCTGACCCGCTTTCTCTAGCGCACGCCGTGCGGTCGCCACCACTTCTTCAACCTTAAACGGCTTCGAGATGAAATCCCAAGCCCCTTCGCGTGAAGCCTCGACGGCTGTTTCCAGAGAGCCGAATCCGGTCACGAGGATAACCGGGCATTCGTCGCGCAGTTGCCGCAGGAGGTCTAAGCCCGTCTGCGCGGCTTCGAGATTGATGTCGCTGACGACGGCATCGAACTTCTGTTGAGACGTGAGACTGAGAGCCTGTTCCGGCGTCTGCGCCGCTTCCGTCTCCCAGCCCTGCGCCGCGAAAATCTCGCGCAGGAGATCGCAAGAGGCCACGTCGTCATCAACTACAAGAATGCGTTTCATCGAATCGGCAGTCCCGGTTGCACACTTCAAAACTTAACAGGTGACTTTCGCGCCTTGGCTCAAGTACGCGTTGAGGTGAATTCTTAATCTCAAACTGCCGACGCTTCGGTTACCTGCGCGTTTGTTTCGATGACGGGTTGCGCGTGCAGCAGCGCAGGAAATATCAAACGAAAGTGCGAGCCTGTGTGCGGGTCGCTCTCGACTTCGATGCGCCCGCCATGCTCGTTGATGATCTGGCTGACGACGACCAGCCCCAGCCCCGTGCCGCGTCCACGCTTTTTCGTCGTGTAGAGCGGATCAAAGATGCGCGCGCGGATTTCTGGCGTCATCCCGCAGCCGGTGTCGGAGAAATCAATGATGGCGAACGCAGGATGCTGGGGCGTCTCATTCGCCTCGACATTCGACGCGCTGACTCGCAGTTCCCCGCCGTCGGGCATAGCGTCGAGCGCGTTGTTAATCAAGTTGATAAAAACCTGCTGCAAGCGGTCGGCATCGCCTTCGATGAGCAGCGGCGAGGGGTCGAGCCGTGCCGAGAGATGCACGCCTTTCGCATCGAGCGTCGGAGCCGTCGCGTCGAAGATACGTTGAAGCAGCGCGTTGAGATCGAGCGGAGCGTGCGCGCTGGCTTCCGGGCGTGTCCGGTCGAGCATCCCGCGCACGATGCGTTCGATGCGTTCAATTTGTGTGCTGATGGTTTGCAGGCGCGTGCGCGCCGTTGAAGGGTCTGGGTGCGTCCCGGCGAGCAACAGTTGGACGTGGCCGCTGATTAAATTGAGCGGCGTGCCAACTTCATGTGCAAACTGAGAAGCCGTCTGACCGGCGGCAGCGAGTCTCTCAAGTTCCGTGGCGCGTCGAGTGGTGCGCCACAATTCGATGTTCGCTTCTTCCAGTTGTTCGTTGCGTTCAGCCAGTTCGACGGTCGCCTCCCGGACGCGTTCCTCCAGCAGCGCCTTATGCGCTTCGCGCTCTTCGGTCATCTCGCACAGCCGCGCAATCATACTGTTGAACTCGCGCGACAGAATCCCGATCTCGTCCGGCGCGCCCGCGCCCGTCTCAACATGCAGGTCGCCCGCCTTGGCGCGCGACATCGCTTGCAGCAGGCGTTCGAGCGGCCTGTAAACGAGTTGGCGAAACAGCAGGAAGATGCCGAGGGTGATTAAAGCGACGGCGACGAGCGCCATCCAGATGGCGCTCCGCTCGTAGCGCCAAGCGATTGACGCGGCATCATCCAAACGCTCGCGGACCTCGACCGCACCGCTCAAGCGACCGTCTTCGACAATCGGCGCAAAGACACGATAGAGCGAATCGTCCGTCCCCGTCGGTCGCGCCGTGATGCTCTTCGAGGCGATACCGCTCCGCAGCGCCGCCTTTGTCTCGTCGGGAATTTCTTCAACCTGCTGGCTCTCATCCGAAGCCGCCACGGCGACGAACACTCCGCCCACCCGCGCCCAGATGCGGACGGTCTGTGCGTCTGGGCGCGCGCCGTGGACGAGCGTGGCGACGCGCGCCAATTCCTGCGGGTCGTGCGGCGAGGACATCTGATTGATGTGCTCCGCAAGGTTCGTGGCCTGTAGCTCGGCCAGCGCCTTCTGCTCCTCACGCACATGACTGGCGAGGCGCACGCTGATGAGCGCCAGCACGACCGCCAGCACGGCCAGCGTGATCGCCGAAGCGAGCAGCGTCGTTTTAGTATGAAGCTTGAGCGGGCGCATACATCTGAACAGATGGAAGCAAATCTGCGGACAGGAAATTCACAGCGGGGAAATTATATACCCTGAGCGTGTAATGCTAAATCTTCAAAACCTTCAACAAGGCCGAATTGAGACGCCAAACACAAAACGAATTAACAGGGATGGACAAGAGCAAGGCGGAAGGCGGAAGGATGAGGGATGAATAAAACCAACAGCTTTTTCTTCGTCTTCCGCCTTGCTCTTGTCCATCCCTGTTAATTGTTTCTGTCTTAACCTTCGGTGGCTTGATTTAGTCTGGGAAGCGAGCGGACTACATGGGTGCGCCCGCCATGCATTGCTTGTGAGCCGACTTGGCGGCGGCCTCTGCTTCTTTGCGATCCTTGCCCTTCTTTGACTTGGCTTCTTTGAGCGCCTCGTGATAGTCGGCGTCGCACTTCTTCACGGCGGCCATGTGTTCGGCGCTATGCTTGGGTTTCTTGGTCTTCGCCAACGCGGCGGGCGCGCCCATGGAAAGAGCGAGCGCGAGCGCCAGTGCTATCTGTTTCATTGTACGGATCATTGTTGTCTCCTTTGAAAATTTTGTTTTGTTGCAGAGTTAGTTCGTGTCGGAACCTATGTCGCTCTCGACAGCAAGAATCAAGCCGCGCCGACGACCGGATATTTCAGAGACGCGCGGAGACAATAAGTCTGTAAATCGCGTGTGAATAACCAAAGAAAATATCAGAGCGCGTCGTCGTCCTGTGGCGGATTGGTCTCGGCGGCAATTTCGTCACACCCTGCGCTGACGCGAAAGTTAAACGCCAAGGCGCAAAAGTTATTCGCAAACCGACGCTAATCAAATAGAATGAGGCGCTTTTATCAAAGAGTTTATCGAGCGGGGGAGCATCGGGTTTATGAAACAGGTTGACGAAGCGGCAGGATTGGAAGTCCGCAAGAGTAAAATCTACGGGCGCGGCTGTTTTGCGCTGATAGATTTTCCGAGGCGTCGAAAGATTGCAACTTATGCCGGAGAGTTGGTGCGAGGCCAACGAAAGATTATGCAACGCGTTGATAACCAGCAGGCAATCAAGGTGATTTGGCTGACCGATTACGTGGCGATTGACGGAGCGGTAGGAGGCAACCAGACAGCCTTCATCAACCATTCGTGCGACCCGAACGCTTATATGCGGCGTGTGCCGGGCGAGAAAATAGTCTTCTTCGCGCGCCGTGACATCAAGGCCGGTGATGAAATTACGATTAACTACCGCGACCCGGAACACCCGCCCGCAGATGAGTGCCGGTGCGGCGCGTCGAATTGTCGTTCGTTGAAAAAATAGGTGAAGGAATGTGGCTGATTCAATGGCTCAAGTCGCGTTCCGAGCGTAACGAGTTTGATGTTCCGATACCCAACTTCGCGCAAGTCAGCGATTCGATTTACAGGGGGGCGCTCCCTGATGTTGAAGGTTATCACGCGCTCGTCAACCAACTCGGCGTGCGCCGTGTGTGCAGCCTCATCGAACATGAAAGCCTGAAAGATAGAGAGCGTGCGCTCGGCGCAGGAATTGAAGAATGGCGACACATGCCGTTCTCAGACCGGCACGCGCCGCCGCCGCCGAGCGTCAAGCGATGGCTCGACTACATTCGCACCGCCAGCACGGACGCCCCCGTTTTCACGCACTGCCGAGGCGGCAGACACCGTACAGGCGTCCTCATCGGAGTCTATCGCGTGATGGACTGTGGGTGGACGAGAGAGCAGGCGCATCAGGAGATGCAAAGATACGGTTGGTACGCAGCCCTCGGTCATCAACCGCTGCTCTACTGGTTCTTCCATGAGTTCGACCCGAAAGACTTTCGATAGCCCCGGAGATGTCATAGTTTTCAATTCTCGTCCTACAATGTTGAGCCGAGTGGTTGGAATGGTTCGCCGGTTTCGCTGACGCGTTTGAGGATGTTGAGCCGCTGGCGGATGGCGTTTGTGAAGCAGGCGATTTCGGCTTCGGTCGCGCCGCTGACGGTCAGCCCGTCGCGGAGTTGCTCGTCGGTGATTCGTCCGAGATACTGATAGAGCCAGCGCACGTCCTCGACGCTGATGCCGTCTCTCGCCTCATCGGTGCGTTGGCCGACGTAGCCCCACTTGATCAAGCCGCTCTCGACGCCCGTGATGAACTCCGGCGTCTGCGAGGCATAACCGTCGCAATCCCACTTGCTTCTGGTCAGCGCGCTGCCCCATTTGCCCATCGAAGCCCCCCAATCAATAATCAGGTAGCGCGCTTCAACAATTCCATCCGGCAGCTTGTGTTGAAAAATCGCCGTGTTTGAGCCGCGCGCCACGTCGCGCACGTCCTTGTTATCCCAATTCGAGGTTAGCATCAGCATGATTTTCAGGCCGCTCAATTCTCTCGTTCCCATGAAAGGATTGTCGTCCCAAGACCAGCCGTACTCGTCGAACATTTTCGCCACGCCCGTCTCGTCGAGTTCAAAGCGTGCATCTTTGAAAGTGCAATCCTCGCCCACGCACATTCGCGCGCGTTGGAGATTGCTCGCATCTTCAATTCGTCCCTCAGAAATAAAATAAGCCTGCTCGACGTGATACCCGGCAGCCCACGCCAACCGCACGGCGAAGGTTTCGGAGCGCACTTCGTCGCCCCATTTGACGCGCCATGTGCGGCCCCTCGCATCCTCCACGGAGAGACAAGGATTCGATCCCGTCGAGTGCTCTGTCAGAAAACGGAATGGAGGAGCGGGCACGCCGTCACGGCCACCGGGGCCGCCGCGAAAGTCGAGCAACTCGACCGCGCCGGGGTCACGCCAGATTGATCCGCGCCCGGCTCGCAGAGGGCGCGGACGCGCCATCCTGATTTTGTAGGCCGAGCGCAGCCACCACATAAAATAGACGCAGACGATGACGAGGGCGGTGACGACGACCGAGTAAAAGATGATCTTCATCCATGTGGGCATGAAGGGAAGTCTATAGCAGCTCGCATCGTAATCTCGAAGCGGCGGGATAAAAAAAAGGAGGCGGCTAAGACTAGCCACCTCCCTTCAGCAATCACTCTCACGGTCTCGCACGCGAGACCCGCGCGGGCGATTAGAAATCTAAGCGCAGCGCGAGTTGAATGATGCGCGAGTTGCTGGAGAACACGTTTTGCGGTCGGTTGAAATCTGTATTGCCCGCAAAGATCGTGTTCAATTGAGCGACACCCGCCGTATTAATCGGCGCAACGTCATTCGTCGAGCCGGGAATGTACTGCGGGTGGTTAAGGGCGTTGAAGAGGTCTGCGCGGAACTGAATGCGCCGCGTCTCTGCAAGCCTGAAATTCTTGAAGATTGAGAAGTCGAGGTTGTTGATTCCCGGCAGTTGCATGGTGTTGCGCCCGGCGTTGGAAAGCGCACCCGCCCCTGTCTGAATGTATTGTGCATTCGGATTGTCAGCCAGATAGCCGACCACCTGTCCCGCGCTGTTTCTGAGTGCGGTGACCGTGCTGAAGGTATCGCGCACGCCATTGAGGTTGATGATGGCGCGGTCGCCCGCCGCGTCTCCGTTCAGGTTGGAGTCAACGCCGCTTCGCACGGTCGCCTTCTGTCCCGATTCCAAGCTGTATGTGCCGGAGAAGTTGAAGCCTCCGAGCAGTGCGCGTAGCAGACCGTTCTGTGAAGTCTTGAAGAACGGCAGTTCATAGATGCTCGACAGGACGAAGCGATGACGTCGGTCGAGAATCGAATCGGCTCGCTCTCTTCTCAGGTTTTGGAAATCTTCGACGCGACGCGGGCTGAGCGCCGTCGAATTGACCTCGGCGGTCGTGTCGTCAATCAAATGGCTCCAAGTGTAAGCCGCAGTCATCTGGAAGCCTTCCGAAAAGCGCCGGACGAGTTGCGCCGAAGCCGCTTGATAGGTCGAGTTGCCTTCCGAAGTAAAGGCGGTCAGCGAGTTGTTCCCGATGACATCGCCGTTGAAGCCCGCAGCGTCGAAGGCCGCGACGTAGTTCGAGCGCGCGTTGATTTGGGTCAGCGTTAAGCCTAGCGCGTCGAGTTGCGCCTGCGTCGGCTGCGAAAGGAAAGTCGGCAAGCCGCCGAGTGCTTCGGACACTTTCGGCTGGCGGTTGATACGATTTTGTGTGAACAGGTGAACGCCGCGCGTGCCGAGATAGCGAGCTTCAAACGAGTAGTTCTTCATGAACTGGCGTTGGAAACTCAGCGTGTCGCTAAGCGAATAAGGAACCTGCTGGTCCGGGATGAAATTAGCGGTCGCGCCACGCGCCGTCCGCGCGTCGGCAATCGGAACCGCCACGTCGCGGATGCCGCCGTTGGCTAAAAAGTTAGGCAGCCCGGCCGTCGGTTCGACGCCCACTGTCTGCTGCGACTGGGGCGGCGAAGAGAGGATGTAGAGATTGTCGAAAACGTAATCGTAGCTCATCGAGAAGCCCGTGCGAATCGAGCTTTGCCCGCTCGTGCCAAAGATGTGCCCGAAGAGTCCGGAAGTGAAATTCGGCGAGTAGGCCAGACCGACCTTCGGCGCAAAGTTCTTCAACTGCTCTTTCGGCTCGCGGAATTCGATGAGACCGGGAACCGTGGAAATAGCATTGCGCGCCTGTTCGTTCGCGCCGCGCGGGACTTCCTGATACGAGTAGTTAACGCCGAGGTTCAGCGTCACGTTGGGACGCACGCGCCAGTCGTCCTGAGCGAAGGCATACAGCAGGTGTTGGTTGCCGATGTAAGTGGAAGTGCCGACGTTGCGCTCGGCGAGATCGTCCGGGCTGATGTCGCGCAGGAAGGTGTCGGTCGCAAAGTAGCGATAATCGCCGCGCTGGCGTTGTACGAAAACTTGCGGCGTAATCACGCGCCGATAATCAGCGCCGATTTTAAACGCGTGATTGCCGTGCAACCAAGTCACGTTATTGACGACCTGATAATTGTTCTCCGTCCCGCCCTGCGGTGCATTGCCGTTCGGCCCGATGTCGAGACCGATGTCGAGCAGGTTAACATTCGGGAACACGTCGAGACCCGGAAAACTGAGGCCGCCGGGGACTGGAAAGACGGCCACCGAGCGACGATAAGCGAGGCGCGTTTCGTTAATCAGATTCGGGGTGATGTTGTGCAAGAGCGTGTAGGAAAAGAGTCGCCCAAGTGTCGGTATGGTCGCGAAGAACGTGGGCAGGTTGGCCGTGTTGTCAATCGTCGCGTTGTTGGTGAAGCTGAAGCGGAAGCGATGCTGCGTCGCGGCGCTCTGGTTATAATCCATGTTGAGCAGGAAGTGATTCTGCTTTCCGAAGTTCGGCGAACTGATGCTGACGTTGCCGACCGGAACGAGCACCACGTTGCCGCCCGGACACTCGCCGTTGACACGCGCGACACGGCAGAATTCAATTGTGTCGTTCGCGGCCGGTGCGACCGGCACGAAGCGGTTGAAGATACCCAGATTGGTGGCCGAGAGGCCGGGCTGCGAATTGATTACCGCGAAGCCTTGCGCCGTCGGCGTCGTGATGCCGCCGGCAGAAGCCGCGCTGCCGAACTGCAATCTCTCGTAGGAAGTGAAGAAGAACAGCTTGTCTTTCCCGCTCCAGTACGAAGGCCCGCCTTCGCCAAAGCTGGGGAGATAGACGGGGCCGCCCATGTTCACGCCGCCCCGGAAGTAATCGAAGCGCGGCATGAAGAGGTCGCCGTCGCTGCGGTTGCGCGTGACGCCCGAGATTTTTTGCAAATTGTCGAGCGCGTTCAAGTATCGGTTACGGAAATAGCCATAGGCCGAGCCGTGAAGGTCATTCGTCCCGGACTTCGTCACGGTAATAAACTGCCCGCCGCTGGAACGTCCGAACTCCGCCGAGAACTGGTTCTGCAACAGAGAGAACTCCGCAACATTTTCAGGTGAGACATAAACCGACGGCCCCGTGACGGACTTGTCGTTATTATCAACGCCGTCGAGCATGAAGTTGTTGTTGCGCGGGCGCTGGCCGCCGACCGAGCCGCCCGTGCCGACGCCGACGCCGCCCGACGTTGAAACGTTCGGCGCAATCAGCGCGAGATTGTTCACGCCGCCGCCGAACGCGCCGCCGACATTGGTCTGCGCGAGTTCGACGACCTGTCTCTCGCCGAAGCTCTTCGAGAGCGTCGTCGTCGTTGTTTCAACCAACTCCGCGCCTCCCGCAGAAACTTCGACAACCTCGCCCTGTAAGCCGACCTGTAATGTCGTCGGCACGTCCGTCGTTTGATTCAACTCGACGCGCACATCGTTGAGCGTCAGAGTTTTAAAATTGGTCGCTTCGACCGTCAACGTATAATCAGCGGGGAGCAAGTTGTTGAATTGATACTCACCCTCGCTGGTCGTCTGAACCGTCTGCGAAGACCCTGTTTTCTTATCCGTAATCGTCACGCGCGCGTTAGGCACGACTGCGCCCGTCGGGTCTTTGACGCTGCCGCGCACGTTGCCCGACGTTTGCTGCGCGGTTGTCGGAATAACGAGGGCGAGCGTGAGCATCGCCAGACTGAAAAATTGAATGACGAGACGAAGTTTCGATGGAGCATCCTGCCCGCAGACACGTCCAAAGCGAAAATCCATGTACATAATTTATCTCCTCCACTTAGTACCTTGAATGAAAGTCTGCGGCCATCCGAAAAATCGGATTAACTTGCCACGCATCCAGGCGCGTTAGGTCGCGCAGACTTCTTGCCAAAGCAAAAGCGCAAGGAATGTGCCAGCACACAGCGAAGATGAATTGACGCGAGATTGATTCTCGGACTCTCTGAGGTGCGGCGTGGAAGGTGAATAAATGTTGCTGAATTTGGATAACCGTTCAAATTCTTAAACGCACGCCTGTTCCCTCCAATTCCGATTTCTCGGAATTTTAAAAAAGATTCTCCACGCACATGCAGCGCGGCAAACTCAACTCTGATATGTAAGGGACGACGCGATAGAGGAGTCCGATAACAAAGGAACTGCCATTCTCTCTTTTCAGATTTCATGCAAAGCGCAAAGGCCCAAGATTGAAGATTTGGGATTCCGCCTCTTCACAACTTCCCTAACTTTCAATGGTCGACCGCTCTAAAGAAGCTACAGGCGAACATCTTGAGACGGATGTTCGCCTGTAGCTTGCTTCTCTTTTGTCTCTGCCGGAGAAGGATTGCTCCGGCATCGTTCGGTTTAATCTGACGTTGCGACTTGCCGGAAGAGCGGAGGCGTTACCGTCTCCAGCAGATTCCCTAATGCTGTATGTGCTGCGAGCGCATCAAGTGATGGACCTTGTTGATTGCCGCTCGGACTGCCCGCGAATCGCTCACGGTATTCGCCGGAGATGACAAACGCTTTCACCATCTCCGCGCGCTTCACCCGGTTGAGCGCCACCCGCTCGTCTCCCACATCCTCTCCCGGCTGACTGAACTCGTTCAACTTGTTCAACCAAAAATCATACCCGCTGAAGTTGTTGTCCGGCGCGTCGTCCGCATTCCTGCGCAAGTACCCGTAGTACTGCATCAGGACAAACGCTGGATTGTACTGCTTCTGATAGACCGACCTGCTCTCCGCCACGCTTCTCACGGCGGCCGCTCGCTTCGGCGTCTCTCCGCTGCCGTAGAGGTCGGCGGCTGTTTGCCGCTCCTCCGATGTCGGTGAGACTTCCGCATTGGCGAACAGCTTGTCAACAAACTCGCTTGATGACATGCCGACCGGATATTGCGAAACGAACTCCGGACGCTGGACGAATTCCAGAAAGAACTTTTGGGTGTTCTGTTCGAGCAGGGTTTCGGCTCCGGGCTGCCCGATAATGACGCCTTCACTAATGGCGCGCTGGTCGCGCAGGAAGACACGATAACGCGGGTTACTCTTGGCCGAGCCGAAGGCCGCCTTGTGTGCGCGGATGACGAGATAGCCGGTACGTTGGAACTCGGCGGAGAGGAAGAACGCGGCGGAGACGTTGGTTCTCTTCTCCTCGATGCAGGCGGCGTCAGTGCCACAGGAAGTAATCTGGTTTGTCCAGAAGTCCTCGCCGGATTGATCGCTCTGGCGGTTAAGGAAGTCGTGATACTGCTGGCAGACGAAGGTGCGCGGGTCATCAAGCGGATTCGTTGATGGCTCGGTCGCGTCGTCTGTAATTTGCACAGTCGCGGTGTTCGCCGTGCCGAGACCCGCGCCGCCCGTCGGATTCGAGAGCGTGAGCGTGAAGGACTCCAGCCCTTCGGTGTAGGCATCCTCGTTAATCAGGACGGGGATGGTCTTCTGTATCTCGCCCGCCTCGAAGGTGAGCCGCTGGATAACAAAGTTGAAGTCGCCCTTCTGCTTGGCTGTGCCATCGTTACTCGTCAAATCAGCCGTCACGCGTCCGCTGTTATTTCCAGAGCGCACAACCTGCACGGCGACCTGCGTGCAGTCCTCGTTGACCGGATAAACTGCCGAGCTGAATTGCAAGATGGACGTGGGAACGGGCGTCGGCGACGTACCCGGAGTGGGTGTCGGCGTCGGCGTCGGCGTAGTTGTCGGCGTTGGCGTCGCTGTCGGCGTTGGCGTCGGTGTCGGTGTCGGCGTCGGATTGGGGTCGGCAGCTCCGAGGTCGTGAATCACGAGGTTATCAACGTACCAGCCGGAGTCCGCCCCGCTCGTCGTACCTACATCCGAAGACATGCGGAAGCGAATGAAAATCTGTGCGTTCTCCTGATTGTTGTCACCACCGGGCGCGAACTCGCCGAGAGCCACGCGAACGTGGTGAAGCCCCTTGATTCCTGTGTAGGCGCGGCGACCTGTCAGCGCTGTGCCGGGCACGCCCGTGCCCGCGAGGTCACCGTCGAGCCGCGCATTGTATAAGCCTTCGACGATGTAATCGCCGAGATCGAAGGTGGTCGTGTTGTCCGGAAACGGCGTCGAGTTGAAGTTCGGGCCACCCTTGGCGATTTCGAGGATGCCGCCGTCGAACCGCGCTTCGGTCGAGAAGAAATGGTCGAAATCCATGATGGAAGTCGCGGACAAGTTAAGCGGGCCGATGATGGCTGAGATGTCGCTGTTCGCGCCGTCAGAGCCGGGGTCGAAGTCGGGGGCGTACATCTTTGAACTCTTCGAGCCGTCGGGTTGCGCGATGTTCGTGACACGCTGCCAGACGGGTTGATCTTCCCTCGGATCATCGCCCGACTCTTGCAGCGGCGGCTGGAAGCGCGTGTCCGCCGAAGAGGATTCATAATTCTCCAGAGGGAACGGAGCCTGCGACTTGAACGAGTTGATAGTCGGGACGTTGTAGCGCACATGGCGGTTTCCGGTGTCGTCTGTGTCCTTCTTCCCGGCGGGATTGCGCGCCTGCACGATGTAGTAATAAATCTGTCCGAGTTGGAGATTCGAGTCGTTAAATTCTGTGCCGTTGATGCCCTGCGCAATGCGGTTCGCATCGGAAGGCGTGAAGGTCGGCTCCTGCGTACTGTCGCCTGAATTGACATGCTCGACGCGATAGATGTCGTAGACGCAGTCCGGGCAGACGGTGAACAAATCGCCGCTCGGGTTGGGCGTAATGGCCGGGTTCCATTTGAGAGTCAGGCTGTTGCCAGTCTTCGGGTCAATCACCTGATCCGCGCCGAAGAAAGTCGGCGGCGGGGCGATGACGATGCCGTTCGACACGAGAATACTCAGGGTGCTGGTTGTCGAGACGCAATTCGTCTCCGTATCGCGGCTCGCGCGCACCTGATAAAAGTAGGTCTGATTGCCGGAGAGATTGTTGTCATCGTAGGTCGTCTGTGTCGCGGGAATCTCCGCGATCTTGGTGTAAGGGCCTTCGGCCTTGAAGGAGCGCGAGACGAGATACTGTGCTGCGCCCGCAACGGGCGCACCGCCGTTGATAGTCACAGTGACTTTGTTCGCGGCAGAGTTTGAGAGGGCGAAGGCGGGCGCGGCGAGCGGGCCGAGCGTCTCGCAGGCGGTGACGGACGCGGGAACTGTGAAGTCTTCGACCACCGCGTTCGGCCCGCCCGCACCGTTTGAAGATTGCGCGTTCTGGCCGACGCCGTGACTGGCGAAGGCACGCCAGATAATCGCGCGGTTCTCGCCGCCTGTGAGTTCCTCGTCGGCTAACAGAATCGAGTCGCGCGTGGTCACGATTGAGGGGTTGCAAGGCGTAAGCTGCAAGCCGCGCAGCACCAGAATGTCAGCCAGCCGCGCGCCGTTCCGCACGGCGCTGGCGAGCGCACCCGTGCGGTTGCCCTGACTCTGGATTTCCGCATTCAATAGCCCGGGACGGACGATGTGCTCGTTAGCCTTGATGGTCGGAACCTGCGTGCCGACTCGCGGTGGCGGGACGATGCCGGGCCCCGACGGCACAGTGCCGCCGCTGACCGTCTCACCCGTCGTCGTCGTGCCGAAAGACTCCCTGTAATCAATCGGGTGTTTGAGATCAATCGAGCGCACCTTGCGCGGCCCGATGAAAAACTCTGCGCTCGTCAGGATGTTGCCGTTCAGCCGCCGCGTGCCGTCGAAGAAGACGCCGTTCGGGTCTTTCATAATCAGCAACTCGCGCATGTCCCAGAGCATCGCGGAGAAGACCTCGCCAACATCGTGAACCTCGAAGGGAATCGCGCCGGGGTCTGGGTCGGGCGCTCCCTGATCGCGCCGGTTGAGACCGTTGCCGTTGAGCGAGCCGTAAGACCAGCGGAAATTGGTGTAAGGAAGACGGCGGATGCCCGTGTCGAACTCGCCCGTCACGTATTCGCCTTCCGAGTCGTCGTCGGTCATCGAGCAAGCGATGAAGTCCGACCAGCCCTCGCCCTGTCCGCCCGACTCGCCGACGAGCGGCGTGCCGAGGCAATCAGTCGCGCCCTTGCCCGCCGAGCGGTTCGAGACGCCGTGATAAAACTCGTGCGCGACTACGTCGAAGTCTAAATCCCCGTCCGAGCGTCGGAGCGCGTTCTCCGTGAACAGGTACATCTGCATGCGCGGCGGCGAGCCGTCATTCGGCGTGCCCATGTTGGCGTTGTCAGTACCGGAGCCGTCCTGCACGTTCGCGCTCAGAGCGTCCTGAGCCGCGCCGCCCAGACCGAAGTTGTCCTGTTGAAAGTTCCACGTCGGCTCCGTGAAGCCGATGCTGTACAGGTAATCGTGCATGAGGTTCGTGTAATAGAACAGCGAGACTGTGCCCGGATACACATCCGCGTCGGCGCTCGCGGGGTAGATGACATTACAGGGCGTGCCGATCTGGCAGGGCAGTCCGTTGGGTGTCGCGGGCGAAATCGTGCCGGGGATAAACTCGATGGCATCCGTGCCGCCGTATTCGTAGCCGTTCCGGAAGGTGAAGTGGTCAGCCGTGAATTGACGGTTGGCGCTATAGCCACGAATGCCGCTCGTCGTCTCGTCGTCGTCGGCACGGTCATCGGCGACGATGACGTTATTGCCTTCCGTATAACGCGACTGAAAGACGGTCGAGAGCACACGCCCGTCCCTCAACGTGAGGCTCGACGCGAGTGGTGACAGGTCTGCGGAGAAGGGCTGGCTCTTGTCCGCGACCGGCGAGTTCGCGGCGATGTTGCGATTCTGCGCCTCCTCGGTCATCTCGTACTTGTAAGCACGCGTCGAGGCGCGATTGGTATCCGATTCCGCGATCTCCGTTCCGCCCGTGCCTGTCGGGAGGTAGAACCAACCGAAACGCGAACCGGACGAAGGATGTGCGGCGTCGGGGAATCCGCGCGTCACCTGCCCGAATGGGATGTTGAAGATTTGCGAGATGAGCGGCGTCGCCGTGTCCGCGAACGGATTTTCGATGCGCGCCAGCACGAGACTCTTCTTGAAGCCCCGCCCGTTGTTGCGATTGAACTCATTCTCATTCGTCTGGTAGTCGGGCGCATCGCCCGGCGCGGTTGATCTGCCGAAGCCTGAGCCGATTGTCCCGCCGACGCCGGGGTTGCCATTACAGGCGGAAGGCGGGACGTTGCCGGAGCAGACCCGCCGCCCGGAGAGCGCCGACGGCATGCCGTCGAAAACCTTCCCCGAAGCCGTGCCCGCCGAATTGTTCGCTTCGACAAAATCCTGTACGTCAGGCCGGAAGGTGGCGCGGCGGCTGTTGATGGGGCCGCCGCCCTGTTCGCCGAAGTATGCTGTCAGGCTCGTCCGTCTAAGCACTTCGCCGGTCTCCGCGTCGACCACGTTGTTCCACATGATGCCGTGAAACTGCGGCGTCGTGAGCACGAAGTTGTAAGCTTGCCGCCCCTCATCGCCGACGGGAAAAACGACACGCGTCACAACGATGTCGTCGGAGAAAATCCCGCCTCCTGCGAAGCTCGGAGCTTCGACGGCCTCCGGCTCAAGATTCCCAAAGTTACGCGCCACCTTTTTCGTGCCGACCTGCTGCGGCGCGAAATTTTTAAAGCCGAGCGACTCAGCCGCCGACGCGATGGCCTGCGCCGGACTAAGCGTCAGGGAATTAACAATCTTCAACTGCGGGTAGCTGTCGCCGCCGACGTTGATAATCTGACCCGCGCGGTTGACGTTCACCAACACCTCGCCCTTGTAGACGGGCACGCCTTCGACCAACTGCTCGTAGAGAAGAATCGTCGTCCCCATGTCCGGAAGCGTCGCGCGACTCTTGAGCCTCAAACTGGCGATGTCCCCTTCGCTGAAACGAAAGATGCCTTGCCAACGCTGGATAAAGTCGTGCGCCACTTTCTCAGGCATGTCCGCGCTCGGCGGCGTCATGTAACCGGAGGTCGCAAAGATGTGGCGCGGCGTCCCTGTCAGCGGGTTGTACTGTACGCTGAGCCTTGAACCCGCCGCACTTTCGAGCGATCTGAGAGCCTTCTCTTGCGCCGCACTGCGCGGGCGTTGAGATTCCATTCCCTGCCGAGCGACGAGCGCTCTCCGCACGTCAAACTCTTTCGGCACATCCTTCTTCGCAGACGAAGACGGCGAAGACATGAACAGCACGGAGGCCAAAAGCACCGCGAACACGATGCCAAACAGGGCGAATCTCAAATGTCTATGAGTCGTCATGGATTCTTTCCTTTCGCAGACCGGCTCGAACTGGCCGGACAATAAAGGGTTGGTAATTTTCAGTATGAAATTAAATGCTCGTGGTTGAGGAATTCTTGAGCCGCAAGACTTCTCAGCGAAGTCTCGGCAGTTTTTATCAGACTCTTGAACGGAACTTCTATTGAACAACGCGAAATGTTTTCTAATCGCAATCAGAATGTCTCTCAAATATAGTATTTAGTCTAAAACTTCGTCCAGCGTTGTTTGACGTGTTTCGGTAATGATTCAACGAGATGGTCGAAGCTGAGCCAGATACTCCAACTGTGGTGATAGAAGGCGACGGGAAAGATGAGCGACATGATGAGCATAGCGGTGAGGACGTGTTGAAAGTTAGTATTGAAGATGAGCAGCGAGATGAGATAGATAACCAGAATAATGAACTCCGTCGCCATCACGTTGATGGAGATCGCGCCGACAAAAAAGCCCTCCTCGCGCTTAAACGATACGCCGCATGTTGGGCACTCGTCTTTGATGTGGAACGGGCGCTGAACAATTGAAGACAGCCCGCAAGCCGGGCACATGAGCCGCAGGCAACGCCAGAGAATTCTAATTATCGTGTTGAAATCTTTTTCCACAAACCACCTCGCTCGCGTCAATCCAACTTCTAAAAAAACTTCAACCCGCGCCGACGTGTGACGGCTAACTTCTCAAGAAAGGCATCGCGTGTGATGGATTTCGCGCCGAACTTCTCCATGTGCGGCGTCAAAACCTGGATGTCAATCCAATCGAGACCGCGCGCCTTCAGGTGATTAATCAAATGCAGAAGCGCGAGCTTTGAAGCGTTCGGGCGCGCGTAGAACATGCTTTCACCTGCGAACGCGCCGTCGACCCCGACGCCGTAAATTCCGCCGGCCAGCGTGCCGTCCTCCGCCCACGCCTCCGCGCTGTGAGCATGTCCGCGCCGGTGCAATTGGCAATAGGCTTCAATCATCTCGGAGGTAATCCACGTTCCGTCCTCCTCTGGACGCTGGACGCTGGCGCAAGCCTTGATGACTCCTCTGAAATCCCGATCAATCGTCAGCCGGAGGCTGTTTCGCCTGAACTCGCGCGCGAGCCTGCGCGGCACATGCAGGTTTTCAAATTCGAGAATCGCACGCTCCGGCGGCGAGAACCACGTTAACGGGTAATGCTCAATCGGCCAAGGGAAAATTCCCTGCCGGTAGGCTTGCAGCAAAGTCGACGGGCGCAAATCTCCGCCGATGGCGACGAGTCCCTCCGGGCCTGTGTTTCGCGGGTCTGGGAAACGTATCAGAGGCATCTCGACTTCAGCTTAAGACGCATTCGCACGCAGCGACAAGCCTCTAGGAGAGGTTTGAGAGGTGAGAATCCTTTTGCCTGCTTGCTTGCAAGGAGAGTTGGCCTTTACACTAATTTGTATGCCGTTGCCGGATAACGAATATGATGATGCGGTCGTCGCGCCTGAGAGCCGTGAGAAACTGAAGAAGCCTCCGCTCTATAAGGTGCTGATTCATAACGACGACTTCACGACCATGGAGTTTGTCGTCTATGTCCTTCAGAATGTTTTTCAGCACAACGAACAGGAGGCCATCGGCATCATGCTACAGGTACACACGCAGCGCGTCGGCGTGGCGGGTGTCTATACTTACGAAGTCGCAGAAATGAAGGTCGAGCGGGTCGCGCAGCTGGCGCGCGCCAACGAGTACCCACTGCTTTGCACTCTCGAAGAAGAATAAAAGATTGCTGACCGGAAGCGCGGTCAGGCTCAAGTTTAAGCATTCAAAATCACAGATGATTACCAAAGAATTACAAGCCACACTCAACGAAGCCGCGAGCGAGGCGATTAAGCGTCGGCATGAGTACATCACGCTCGAACATCTTCTCTACGCGCTCCTACATGATTCGACGGCGAGCAATATCGTGCGTCATTGCGGGGGCGACATCGAGGAACTCGTCCGCGCAGTTGACGCCTTCCTGAATGAACAGAAGAAACTGCGGACGAGTTTGCGAAATCTGATGCCGGAGCACACCGCGATGTTTCAACGCGTCATCCAATACGCGCTGTTGCAGGCCGAAGGCTCAGGCCAAGAGGAAGTCACGGGAGGAAACGTCCTCGCCGCGCTCTTTCAAGTCGAACAGTCGCACGCCGTCTACCTGCTCAAGAAACAGGGCATCACGCGGCTCGACGTGCTTAACTATCTCGCGCACGGCATCTCGAAGATTGGGGAGAATGATGAAGGCGCGGCGGACGAAAACGAGTTGGGTTTTGAAGGCGAGCGGGAAGCGCGCCACCAACGCGACCCGCTCGACGCTTTCACGGTGAACCTAATTGAGCGCGCTGCCGAAGGGCGCATTGACCCGCTTATCGGGCGCACGCAGGAATTACTGCGGACGATTCAAGTGCTTTGTCGGCGTCGCAAAAACAATCCGATTTACGTGGGCGATCCCGGCGTCGGGAAGACAGCGATTGCCGAAGGGCTGGCGCTCAAAATCCAGCAGGATGACGTGCCCGAAGTTTTGCGCGGCGCGGAAGTTTATTCGCTCGACATGGGGGCGTTGCTGGCCGGAACCAAATATCGCGGCGAGTTTGAGCAGCGTCTCAAGGCCGTGATTAACGCCCTCAAGAAGAAGCCTAACTGCATTCTCTTCATTGACGAGATTCACACTATCGTCGGCGCGGGCGCGGTGTCCGGCGGCTCAATGGATGCTTCAAATATCATCAAGCCCGTGCTGGCTTCCGGTGAGATTCGCTGCATCGGCTCGACCACCTACCCGGAATACAAAGCCGCCTTCGAGCGCGACCGCGCGCTCGCGCGCCGCTTTCAAAAAATCGAAGTGGGCGAGCCGACGATTGAAGAGACGGTGCAAATTCTCGAAGGACTGCGTAGCTATTACGAAGAACATCACGGCGTTCACTACACGCCGGAGGCGCTGCGCTCGGCTGCCGAACTCGCCGCCAAGCACATCCACGACCGCTTTCTTCCAGACAAGGCGATTGACGTGATTGACGAAGCGGGCGCGCTCGTCAAACTTCTTCCCGCCGGAGAGCGACCCGCGCACATCACTCCGCACGAGATAGAAACGGTCGTCGCGCGGATGGCGAAGATTCCGCCGCGCACGGTCGTCAGTTCCGAGCGCGAGCGTTTGCAGAATCTCGAAGGTGCGCTGCGGTCGGTCATCTACGGTCAGGACGATGCCGTGGCACAGATTGTCAATGCGATAAAACTGTCGCGCTCCGGCCTCGGTCATCCGGATAAACCAATCGGCTCGTTTCTCTTCTCAGGCCCGACGGGCGTCGGCAAAACCGAACTCGCCAAGCAACTGGCGCACGCGCTCGGCGTCGAATTTATTCGCTTCGATATGAGCGAATACATGGAGCCGCATACCGTCTCGCGCCTCATCGGCGCGCCGCCCGGTTACGTCGGCTTCGATCAGGGCGGATTGCTCACCGACTCAATCAACAAGACGCCCTACGCCGTCCTCGTCCTCGACGAAATTGAGAAGGCGCATCCGAATCTCTTCAACATTCTGTTGCAGGTCATGGATCACGCGACGCTCACGGACAATAACGGCAAGAAGGCGGACTTCCACAACGTCATCCTGATTATGACGACCAACGCCGGCGCGCGTGAGATGAGCGATGCGAGAATCGGCTTCCAGCCAGACCAGACGGGCGGGGGCATGAGCAGCGCACAGGGCAAAGGGCGCGGCGCGATTGAACGCACCTTCAGCCCGGAATTTCGCAACCGCCTCGACGCATGGATCGCCTTCGCGCCGCTTAGTTTCGAGACCATCGAGCGCGTCGTAGATAAGTTCATCGGCGAACTCTCCGCGCAGCTTGTCGAGAAAAAGATCGGCATTAAGCTTTCCGAAGGCGCACGCAAATGGCTCGCCCTGCGGGGCTACGACAAACTCTTCGGCGCGCGCCCGATGGCGCGTCTCATCCAGACGAAAATCAAAGCGCTGATTGCCGAAGAGATTCTCTTTGGAAAAATGCAGGCGGGCGGGACAGTGGCGATTGAAGAAAAGGACAACGAACTCGATCTGCAATTCTTGAGCGAAACTGAACTGGCGAAGCAGTGACGCCGCGTTTCAACAATTATCTTTCTTAGCGTCTTGGCGTCTTGGCGCGAAATTTTCTTTTGGAGTCGGAAGAAGAAAGGATGCTAAGGAGTCGGCTGTTTGCAGCGACCCTCTTCCCAACTTGTTAGTTCATATTTCTGTTTGAGGTTTTGATAAACGACCGTTGTGACCTCGCGGGTTTTACCGTTCATCTTCACTCGCAGACAAAGTTTGTAGTTGAGTCCCGCCACTACTTGCCGCTCGGCGTGTTCGACGGCGACGAGCGAGAGATGTGGGGCGCGTCGGCGCTGCTTTTGCTTGACGGCGAAACGTGCGGCTGCGACAACCTCGCGGTCGGTGGTCGGGGCTTCGCTGTAGCCGCCCGCGATTGGTTCTTGTTGCCCAACTCGCGGGGATGCGCCCGCGACGATGCCGGAAAGTAAAACGAAAATTATGACAGCCGTGAACTTCTTTTTCATGCGTGACCTCGTACGTGTTTGAATTATTGATTTACCATCTATGATAAGCGGGATGGCCGGGGCGCACGGCGACGAAAGCGCCGCGACAGGTGGCGCAAACTTTTCCGTGCGCGATGAGACTGGCTTCGACGATCACACGGTCGTCCGTTGATTCGACGATGTTGGCGGAGAGTCTCAACTTGTCGTCAGTCGGCGTGGGGCGTTTGAGCTTAATCGCGTATTCGGCGGTGACGGTGCAGGGGGTGTGGTCTGCGCCGGAGCGTTGCATGAGATGCCATGCGGCTGCCCAGTTGGAATGGCAGTCGAGCAGCGTGCCGACGATGCCGCCGTTGAGCATGCCGGGATAGGCTTCATACGGCGTCGAGGGCATCCACTCGGCGAAGACCTCGCCCGATGCGTCGACAAAGCTGCGGATGTGCAGACCGTCCTCGTTGGCGGGGCCGCAGCCGAAGCAAGCCGAGCGCGGAGCATAAGTTTCTTGCAGGCTGAGTTCGGACATAAACAAACGCTTTCGGCTTTAATCTACCGGCGGGTCGCTGGCGGTGGCCGGTGCGCCTTTATGATCGGCTCCGCGCAGCACGCCGCTCTCGTCAATGAAGAACGAGCGGCGCGACAGTTTATTGTACTCTTTCGGCGTGGCCGTCGCTTGGAACTTCTCGCCCGTCGAGGCGACTTCGATTTTATAAGGCAGTTGCTCAGCCTCGCTCTTCTCGGTTTGGCTCGAAGGTGGTTTCCCGGCGGTGTTGCTGGTCGCCGCCGTCATTTCTTCGAGCGTTCCGTATCTTCCCTTCCCTGACGCAGCCTTGAAACTTTCCTCCATGTTATAGATTTCTCGCAGACGAAACATGCCCATGCTTTCGTTTTGAATGAGCGGCGCTTGCTTCGTGTTAACGATTGATTGCGCCGTCAGAATGCCGAAGATATTTTTTGGCAGATGCAGTTCGTGCAGCACTTCTCCGCTGCCCTCACTGGTGACCGAATAGGTCGCGGGCAAGGTTTGAATATCGAGCCTCGTAAATAAATTCTGAAGCTCCGTATCCGTCGGGTCGAGCCACTTCCGCGCTTCCGCCAGCAGGTTCTCCATCAGCGCGGGCGAGACATAGACCTGTCCGAGTTTCTGTCGCGGCTGCCAACCCGTCGAAGAGCGAAAATTCTGATTTGAAACGAGCGTCTGTTGCTCGCCGTCAATGAAGTGGCGGATGGTGGGAGCTTCGATGGCGAGCGCAAGATAGTTGTTGATAAAGGCGCACGACACGCCGCCGTAAGAGTTGATTTCAAAGCCGCCGCGCTTCTCCGTCGTGCCCGGGCTGAGCGGCGATTTCATCCCCGTCACTTCGAGGATGTGTGGCAGCATCTTGCGCATCGCCTCCGCGTTGTTCAAAGAGACGAGGACGACCGGCCCCGCTTGCGACTCCTGCGGTTCCGCATTCTTCGTCTGCGCGCCGAGCGAACTGTCGAACCAAGTCAGCGGCGCGCTCACAGAAATTTCGTTGCCGAGCGCGGGCAGGAGGTCGTCTTTGATTTTGAAACCGGCGGCCTTCTCGAAAAGCTCGATGCTGGTTTCGATGCTCGGCGGTTGGTTCTCCGGTTCAGGCGCGCCCTCCGTGGGCGGGGGCGGCTGCGGCAGTTGCTCGCCTTTGAGCAGAGAGTCGTACATCTGCTGCCAGTCGACAGAGACGCTGGCGAAAATCTCTGTCGTGGCGGGCGTGATGGAAGAGGCTTCAAGCGTCGAAACCGGGCCGGAGATGAAGCCCGGCGCGAAGGGGATGAGGTTCACTTGCCCGTGCTCATGGCTTTCCAACAGAGCGCGGACGACGTAATCGTCCTTGTTGTAATCAAGCGCGACGCCGACCACTTCAGGCCAGCGCGGCATGCCTCCCAACATCCGATCGAGAAGCATCGGCATGACGACGCTGGCAGGATTCGGAGGCTGCGCGCCGCCGTCTTGAACTGTCGCGTCCTTGGGTTGGGCATCCTCTTCCGGTGCGACCGGATCATCTGTGCTGACCGTCGCATCGCCCGTCGGCTCAGGTTGCGGAGTCTCATTCTCACTTGGCGTCGGAGCGGGATTCATTGGCTGCGTTTCCATCTCGATTGGAGGTGTCGCGCTCAGTGCCGGAGTGGGGGTCGTCTGTGCGATTACGTTGGCGGGCGTGTTTGGATTGTCAGCTATCTGTTTCGCCGCCGCCTCTTCTTTCTTTTGACGATCTTCGCGTTCCTGCGCGTAGCCCTTTTCCAGATTTGCGACCTCGCAATAGAGGAAGAGCGGTTCGCTTGCCAAGCGGCTGCGCATAGTTTGAAAGCGCCCGTCGTCGGTCTGAAGTTGGACGCCGTTGCCTCTCAGATTTTTGAGCGTGAACGCAGTCTCGGCAATTAG
This sequence comes from uncultured Pyrinomonadaceae bacterium, assembly GCA_964246705.1. Classification (GTDB taxonomy): domain Bacteria; phylum Acidobacteriota; class Blastocatellia; order Pyrinomonadales; family Pyrinomonadaceae; genus DASZCR01. Next base: position 23,381 of record CAXTRQ010000007.1, on the reverse strand, counting down.
CAGCACGTTGCCGACACGTTTTAGGTTAAAAAGCGCAGGCGCGGGTGGCGGGTTAGACTGCTTTCTACTGTTGGCGGTCTGCTTTCCGGTAGTGTTCGGGGCAGCGCGCGGCCTCGGTTCAGCAGGCTTCACAGGCGGAGGCTGCATGCTTTGAAGTTGCCTGCCGAGGAAAGCCCGTAACTTCGGCTCGAAGGTGGTCGCCACTTCAATCGTGGGAAATTGAAAAGCGACCAGCCCTTCGGGAAGATTAGTTCTGGTCGGCATGATGCTCAGCATCACTTTCGTATCGTTGAGCGTCTCGGCCTGTGTGGTAAAGAAGAAAATGAAATCTTCCAATTCCTTCGTGTCTTTAGAATTGGGGCCAGTCAATAGCTGTAGAGAGTTCATCGCCTGCGTGAATTCGCTGGAGCGCAAAAGCTGCCCGACCCCGCGTAGCTCCGCATAGATGGCGTAGCTGCCAGAGGCAATCAGCGCGTCGAAGTTTTGCTCTGTTTCCCTGCGTGGCTGTTGAGCGGGTTGAGGATTCGGATGTGTGACGGTCGGTCGCCGTCTCTGGAGCGGCTGCGCGCTCGCCCGCACCAGACTGCCGCTCACGACGAGCAGCAGGAGCAGCCAGAGGGCTGCCGTGAATTTTGAATGCTTCATTGCTGATTGGTATCTTTTTTCAAGTAGTTTGATCGAGGCGTGTGACTCCACCATTGCTTTTTTAGTGAAGTTTCCGAAATAGCCCGGAGAGAATTTCGATAAAGGCCGCAAAGTAATTCCGCCGCCCCGGAATTATGACAACATTTGTGAGTTTGGCATAGAAGAAAAACTGTCAGACCCACACGGACAGGAATTTTTCAGCCCCGGAGGGGCGAAACATTTATTGAAGCATTTGACTTGCCGACGCGAATCGAATTAGAAACAATCGAAAGGTTCAATTATCAAGGAGGAGTCGAAAGTGAAAGTTAGAAGGAGCCTCGCCGCTCGTCGCTTCAAGATTCAACTGCTCGGCGCGTGCCTGTGTCTGTGTTGTCTCCCGGCAGCCGTCCGCGCGCAAGCGTCACAGCAGTCGCCGGATGCGCCAACCGCAACCGGGAAGGCCGCGCCGCAGCAAACGAAGAAAGCTAATCAACGCCCCGGCGTCGAAGCGGCGCAGGCCGTGTCGTCCGAGCCGTTCGATAATGCTACTGTCGAGAAGATGGCGGCACAGTGCGTCAAACTTGAGACAGGGGCGGGCAACATTGAGTTGGAGATGTTGCCCGAAGCCGCACCGGAGACGGTGCGTAACTTTCTCAACCTCGTCTCGACGGGCGCTTACGACACGACGACCTTCAGCCGCGTCGTGCCCGGCTTCGTCATCCAAGGCGGCAATCTCGCCACGCGCGAGAAGATGACTTTGGAACTCGCCAAACGCTCGCGGCGCACGACGCCGGACGAACCGAACTACCTCAAGCATGTGCGCGGCATGCTTTCGATGGCGCGCAGCGAAGCGCCCAACAGCGCCACCTCGCATTTCTTCATCCTCGTCGGCGAAGGCGGACACCTCGACGGAAAATTCGCCGCCTTCGGACGCGTGACGAGCGGGATGGAGGTTGTTGATGCCATCAATAAAATGCCCGTCGAAGGCGATACGCCGACCAAGCCCGTGCGGCTCGCACGCGCGTCCGTGCACGCTTGCCCTGCACAGACAAACCCAACCAGCAAATAATGCCAGTTAAAAAGCCGCTGTGGCCGCGATGAATCTTTCGACTCGTCGCGGCCACAGCGGCTTTTGTCTTAATCTTGCGGGTTCGGAGAGCAGATCATCTCTGCCAGAAATCTGCTCTCCGAACCTCTTTGCCATCCGGGCGGGTCGCCCCCCCGACAGAGACGACCCACCGGAGGTTCACGGCTTAATTGCCCGCGACGAAATCCTTTCGGACATTATCGTGCGCAATAGCCATGAATGCATAAGTAATCGGGTTAGCGAGACCAAAGACTTTTCCTAGTAATCTATGCTTCCTTGATATGTTCGATGTCGAAAGCAGAATAGAGAAGGGTGGTTGAGGAAAACTTGAGGATTGAAATTATTTTTCGAGAAAAATTCCGGCAGGCTTCCAAAAGCTTGAATTTCAGCCACTTAAAAAATTACTTAAAGAGAGCTTAAAAGTAATTCAACTGGCGGCAGCGAGAGTAGCGGCAGATTGTTCTTGAGCAATTTTCATTTCTCTGTGGGGCGTGTCATCATTCAAAGCCTCTGCCGTCGGTGAGGGCATCGAAAGTTTTTTCGACAACGGTCGGGGCAATATTGGTCTGTGTGTGGTTCAAATTGTTTTCACTCTTTCTGCGCGTTGGATTATGCAAGCTGAAGATTACGCCTACCTTTATCAGTTAGAAGAAGACTTTTGGTGGTTTGCGGGGATGCGCCGGATAACAGCCGCGCTGCTCGACCCCGTGTGCCTGCCGGGACGCGACCGCGTGATTCTCGATGCGGGATGCGGGACGGGAGGAATGCTCTCATGGCTGGAGCGTTATGCAGGGCAGGGGAAAGTTTTCGGCATTGATGTCGAACAGATGGCGCTTGATTTTTGTCGTGAGCGGGGGCAGCCGAATCTGGCGCGAGCCTCGGTGACGCATCTGCCTTTCGCCGATTCCCTCTTTGATCTTGTCACAAGTTTTGACGTGCTGGTGCAGCTTCCGGGCGCAGAGCCGGACGTGCTGGCGATGCGCGAAATGTACCGTGTCCTGCGTCCGGGTGGCATCGCCTTCGTGCGTGCAGCCGCTTACAGATGGATGCTCAGCGGCCACGATCAGGCGTTGGGGACGCAGCGGCGTTACAGCCTCAACGAACTTGTCTCGAAGATGCAGCAGGCTGGCTTCGACGTGCTCCGCTCGACTTACGCCAACAGTTTTCTGTTCCCCGTCGCCATGATGCGGCGGTTGTTATTAAAGCGCATGGGTTTGGCGGACAGCGGTTCCGATGTCAAGCCTCTTCCGGATTCGATGCGTTGGCTGAACAACGGTCTCAGCATGGTGCTGGGCAGCGAATCGCGCCTGCTAAAAACTCCGCGAACGAAACTCGCCTTCGGACTCTCAACAATTTGCATCGCACAGAAACCTCGCTCTTAAACGCCTCACGAGTAATTTGCCCTCTTCGCGTCTTTGCGTCCCCAGCGCGAAGAAGAAAAGTTGAGCGATTGAAGATTCTAGATTTCACCTGTTCAAGCGGATACTCTGATTGCATCCCGCTCTAAAATTCCAGAATCGCATCAATCACTGCTTGAACTTCCGCTTCCGAGAGATGCGGATGGAGGGGGAGGGAGAAAATTCTATCGGAGACCTGCTTGGCGACGGGCAAGGGGCGCTGGCTGCTACTTTTAAAAAGCGATTGTTGATGCAGGAGGAACGGATAATGAATCGCCGTTTCAATTCCGCGCGCGGCGAGATGCGCGCGCAAGGATTCGCGTTGAGGATGCTGGACGACGTAGAGATGAAAGACGTGCGCCTCCGGCTGGCTCGCATGAGGAAGGATGAGACGCGTGCCGCCGAGCGCATGGTGATACATCGCGGCGAGACTTTGCCGCCGTTGATTCCAAGCTTCGAGATGCTTGAGCTTGACCCTGAGCAGCGCAGCCTGCATTTCATCAAGACGAGAATTTTGCCCCACCAAGTCGGCGTTGAGCGAACCCGGGTGTCCGCCCTGTCTGAGAGCCTTAACTTTTTCAATCAGCGCGCCGTCTTGAGAAGTGACCGCGCCCGCGTCACCGTATGCGCCGAGATTTTTGGTCGGGTAAAAGCTGAATGCGGCGGCTTGACCAAATGAACCGACACGCCGTTCGCCGATGCGCGCGCCGTGCGCTTGCGCGCCGTCTTCGATGACGGAGAGGCCGTAGCTTTCGGCAACTTCGCAGATCGCGTCCATGTCAGCCATCTGTCCGTAAAGATGGATGGGGACAATGGCGCGCGTGCGCGGCGTGATGGCTGTTTTGATGGCGTGTGGAGCGAGGGTGTAGGTGTGCGGGTCAATATCGGCGAAGACGGGCACGCCGCCCGCGTTGACAATGGCGAGCGCAGTATAGCCTGCGGTCAAGGGCGAGGTGATGACTTCATCCCCTCTGTCCGGACGTACCGCACCAGAGGCTAGAAGCGCGAGCGTGAGCGCATCGGTTCCGCTGTTAACCCCGGCGGCGGCGCGTGCCCCGCAAAAGCTCGTCCACTCCTCTTCAAAGGCCTCGACCTCGCGGCCAAGAATGTAAATGCCTCCGGTCAGGACGCGCGACAGTGCGGCGGTCGCCTCGGCCTCAATCTCCTCGTATTGTCGTTTGAGATCGAGAAAGGGGATCTGCATTGGGATTCCAGTAGTGTGTGTAGTTCGCTTTGTAAAATTCGATGGTGCGCGCCAGCCCTTCGCGCAGGGGCGTGCGCGGATGCCAGCCCAGCACCGACTCGATTTTTTTGAAACTTGAATAGGAGTTGCCGATGTCAATCAACTGGCGCTCAGGCGGAAACGGCACAGAGCGCACGGAGCCGCGCCCCGTCAGAGCGGTCAACTCGGCGGCGAGTTCGGAGAGGGCGATAGGCTCCGTGCCGCCGAGGTTAAAAATCTCACCTTCCGCCGCCTCGCTCGCGCCCGCCAACAGCAGCGCCTCGACCACATCATCAACATAATTCATATCGCGCCGCTGCTTGCCCTCGCCGAAGAGGTCTATCACCTCCCCGTCAATCGCCTGACGAATAAACCAAGCGATGACTCCCTGACGGTTGTGACAGAGCAATTGACGCGGCCCGTAAGTATTTGTCAAACGCATGCACACGGCGCGCAGGCCGTAAATCCGATGATAGAGCAGATGATAGTGCTCGGCGGCGAGTTTGTTGATGCCGTTCACGTCGAGCGGCGCGACTCGATGCTGCTCGTCCAGAGGCAGGTAGACCGGCTTGCCGTAAACCTGCCGCGTGCTGGTGAACACAATCTTCACGTGCGGGTTATAACTGCGGCACGCTTCCAGCAGGGTCAGCTGCACCATACAGTTCAATTCCATATCGAGTTGCGGGTACTGCATGGAATCGAGATGGCTGACGCTGCCCGCAAGATTGAAGATGTAGTCAACGCCGCTGACGAGATGATTAATCACCGAGTCGTCGCCGATACTGACGATGTGGAGTTTGACGAACTCGCGGATGTCCCGAATGTTGTAGAGATTGCCGCCCTGATCCGGTAGCAAGGCATCAACAATGATTATTTCGACATCGCCCACCTCGACGAGTTTGCGCGCCAGATTGCTGCCGATGAATCCGAGGCCGCCCGTAATTAACACCGAGCGTCCCTTATATTCGCTATAGGTTTTCGAGACGGTCATGGTTGACCACTCCCATTGATATGAAGTTGACTGAAATTTTTATCGGGGTGAAATCTTAAGGAGTTCGATCCCAACCTTGTAAACCCTGATGGTACGTCAAGATGATTTTCAATCATCTTTCTTGGCTAGAGAGCGTTCGGAGACGATACCCCGTTGCCGTTCCTGAAGGTCTTGATTAGAACCGCGTAACAAGACGAGGCGACACCACAGTCCAAAGAAGTCGCGCGCCGTCCGCGCCACTCGCCTCAACGTGAAAAACTGCGAGCGCCCGTAGAGACGTGGATAATGATGGACGGGATGCTCGGCGAAAACGGCTCCGGCTACACGCAGTTTATAGACAAGCTCGACGCAGATGACGCCGCTCGATGAGACGAGATCAATTTGTTGCAGAGAGCTTCGTCGCATCAAACGAAAATCGCAATCCACGTCGCTAATGGGAATTTTGAAGAGCAAGCGCGCCAGCCTGTTGTATGCCCCGCCGATTATTTTGCGGTGCGCTTTGTCTGCGCGCTTTCTTTTATACCCGTTAACAACATCAACCCGCTCGGTCATGAGCGGGAGCAAAAGTTGTAACTCCTGCACATCGTATTGCCCGTCGCCATCCGTGTAAAAGATTAGGTCTTTTGACGTATGGGTTAGACCCGTGCGAATCGCACCGCCGTATCCCCTGTTACTCGGATGATGAATAACTCTCACCTGCGGCGAGCTACAAGCTAACTCATCGAGCAGGACGGGAGTGGAGTCTGTGCTTCCGTCGTTGACGACCACGACCTCAAAATCATCGGTTAATTTCGGAAGCAGCGCCAACGCGCCAGTCACCAATGAGGTGATCGTTCCCTCATCATTGTACGCTGGAAAGAAGATACTTATACTGTGGCGTACTGACATAAAAGTAGAATGGACGCTATCGCCGGAGCGCAGAGTTTAACGGCCTTTCTCCAAACTATGCAAGAAAATAAAAGCAACTTGGACGGAGACCGCGCATTTGATGAATTTCGGCGAGCCGACCGGCATCAATTCCCGCACAGTCTTTTAGCTCATCGGCACTCTGTCGGGCTTCGCACGATGGCGTGTGGTGCTCTTCATCCGCTCGCTGCGCTGTTTTAATTATCATAGCACGAACAACTTTTATGGCGTACCGAGATGCCCCGGAGCCGCGTTTTATCGCTCAAGCTCATCAGCCTTCAATTGCCGCTTGCGGGGGAACGCACGCGGCGACCGGAGAACATTTCAGGCATCATGAAGCGCGCTAAAAAAATCGCGATCGTGCTGCTCACAGGCTTCCTCGCCTTTGCGCCGCCGGGCACGCTAATCTTTGGGTTAATCTTCATCGTCGGACTTATCGGGAACCGGCGAGTCGTCATCGTTGCCGGTCTCGGTCTCTTAGCCTCCGCGATTATCTGGTTCGTCATCCGGCGACGGCTCTCGCAAAAACCTAAACTGCCCGATTAGTCTCCGAAGACTTTTAGAGCACGAAGGCTGCTTTCCTAGCATCCTTCGTCTTAGCGTCATTTCGCGAAACTTTCTTTTGCGAGTGAAGAATAAAGTTTCGCGAAAAGACGCTAAGAATACGAAAAGCAGAGTGAGTTCGGATTCTTTGGGGATGCCGCGCCTTAGGTTGAGATAAAAGCTGTCGAGCGATTTTAGGCGTCGTGGATTTTTGAGATGATGACCAGTGCGTGTGCGAGATCGGCGCGTGTGAATGATTGTTGAGGATTGAACTTTAAACTTCCCGCTTGAACTAACTCATGCTTGACGGCTATTGCGACATAGCCGCGCCATTCGTAGGGAATTTGTAGGCTGTCGGCGTAGCTCATCCCGCCCGTGTAAGATTCGGCTTCCGCCTGAAGCCCCGCCGCACGCACCAGCACGATTGAGGCCGTCAGGCGGCTCACCAACTCGTCAGGTCGAAACGCCCCGCCTCTCGGCGTGTCAGGAAAGAGCGCGCCGTCCGGCGCATTCTGCACGCTCTCGACAAAGCTCATCGTCGTGGCGTCGCGCGTGTCTGTGAAATTCGGTTGCGCCGGAAGATACTGTGGAATCCGACCGCCGACGACCATCGCGGCGGCTAGGTCGGCGCGCGTGACGCCGAAGGCGGGTCGAAAATTCTCGCCGACCGGCCACGCCACGCACATCCTGATAGCCTGACGAATGTTTGAATAAGCCTCCGCGCTCAGGCCGTTGAGGTCGCGCAGGGGTGCATACTCCGCGCGCGCCGTCTCGAAGATACCCATGTAAGTTTGCGGCGTGCCCGCCAGCCCGACCTTGTTCGAGACACGCACACGCCATTGTCCGCCGGTCGGCATACGCACCAGTGCGCGCTCGCGCTTGCCGGTCAACCCCGGCGTGTTGAGCACGTTCTCGTTAGCCTGCTCTACATCCTGCGCGTCGTAAAGCGTCAGTCCCAGATCGTTCGTGCTCCACATCGGCCCCCAGCCTATCTGAGCGGACGCCATCACGGCATCGTTGGGGACTTGGAGGCGCGAGTCGCTGGGGACGGCGGGCGAGGTCGTGCCGGAGAAAACCTGCGACTGCTCTTTGATGAAACTCACTTGATTGCGATTCAGGCTCGCGCGCCAGACGCCCATCCTGCGCTCAGGAAATGCCGCTTCGAGCACCGCCGCGTGCGCGTTGAGCATGCCTGCGCCGATTTCATGTTGATAGTAGGGCGGAAGCGGCGTGGCTGTGCGCTGCAAGATATCGCGCACTTCGGCGGGCGTCAGGCGCGGATTCGCTTCGAGCATCAGAGCGATTGTTCCGGTCACCTGTGGCGCTGAGAAACTCGTGCCGCTGCTGGTCGTGTAATAAGGTAGTTCGGCTGCACTGAATTGCTTCGTGTCTGCGCCCAGCAGAAGCCCAGCCGCGCCCGTAATGTTCGTGCCAGTGGCGCGCAGGCTGACCATGTCCACGCCGGGCGCGACCAGCGTCGGGCGAAAGTTATGGCTTCCGAAATCGCCGCGCGAAGAAAAGTCTGCGAGTTTACCCCTGCCATCCGTCGCGCCGACGCTGATGACCCAAGGGGCAACCGCGTATGGATTCATCGAATGAAGTCCCGGCCCGGCATTGCCCGCCGAGAAGACGACGTTGATGCCCCGTCCGGTCAGCATCTTCGTCGCAATGTTGACCGGGTCGTTCTCGTCGTAGAGGGTATTGGCCGAGAAACTGCAATTGACGACGCGGACGCCTAAGCCCGCGCCCTTCGCAAGCAAATAATCGAACCCCGCGAGGACGTGAAAAAGATTGGCGTCGCCCGCGCTCAAACCGACCAGCCGCGCGCCCGGCGCATAACCGCGATATTTCCCGCCCCCGCGCAGGCCGTTGCCCGCGATGATGCCCGCAACAAATGTTCCGTGCCCCTGCACGGCATCCGTGTTCTGGAGATTTTCGACATTGACCGGAGCATTAAAACCGACGCCGACGCCCTGCGAGTCGGCGAGTTTGACATTACTGATGACGTGATCCGAGATATCTGTGTGCGTCGTATCCAGCCCTGTGTCGAGGACGGCGACGCTGACGCCCTTGCCTGTAAATGGAAAGTTGCCGTTGCGCCGCGAGAGATCGGCATCGTCACGCATCCGCGCCAGCCCGGTCACACGGCGACTGTTGTCTTCATTCCATTGAAGTGTGCGATTTCTTGAGATATAACGAACGGCGGGTAACTTTGAAAGAGAGCAAATCTGTTGGCTCGTGCCTGAAAGCATCACCATCGGAAGCTGACGAAAGCGCGTGCCTCCCTTGATGCCGATGCTCAAGAGGTCTGCGATGTCGGCATCCGTCACCGCATGATGATAGACGACGACCGCATTGATGTTGCGGTCGTCGGTCAAACTATTGAGCAGCACTGCGAGTTCGGGATCAATACCCGTCAAGCCCGTGGGCTGTCCTGAGTCGTTCAAATCCGGCACAGGACTGCTGTCGACGCCCGACATCGTCGCGCCATCAACACCTGACATCGTCACGCCCTGCGCTTTGGTCACGACGACACTATCCACGCCGCTCATCGTCACCCCGTTCGGAGCGACGGCGAAAGGGACGCCGTTCGTTCCCGTCGCAACAAGCTGGTCGGCGCTGTTCCAAGCGATGCCATCAACACCTGACATCGTCACGCCGTCAACGCCCGACATCGTGACGCCGCTGCCCGGGACTTGTCGAAAACCGTCAACACCCGCCATCGCCACGCCGTCGACGCCGCTCATCGTGACGCCGTTCGCCTGCCGGATGATGACCGAATCAGCTTTGTAAATCGTCCCGTCAACACCCGCCATCGTGACGCCGTTCGCGCCCGTTAGCAGCAGTCCGTCCACGCCGCTCATGGTCACGCCGTCAACGCCTGACATCGTGACACCGTTCGCGCCGGTATAAGCGACACCATCAACGCCCGACATCGTGACGCCGTCAACGCCCTGCATCGTCACACCATCGGAATTGGTCACAAAGATGCCGTTGGTCTGGAGGCCGAGGAGACTGTCGACGCCCGACATCGTGACGCCGGATGTCTGGTCGAAACGGATGCCATCTACACCCGA
>CAXTRQ010000007.1:0-13524 GCA_964246705.1 uncultured Pyrinomonadaceae bacterium | reverse complement strand
TCGTGACGCCCTGCGTTGCGCTGACGAGAATCCCCGCCGACGCCTGTCCCGCCGAGAGCAGCGCGACAAGTATAAGAGCGATCACTTTTTGGAATCTTCCGAGGGCTATTTTGATTCCCATTCCAAAATGCCGGGTACGAGGTGTAATTTTGAAGCTGGCGCGGCTCCGACTTGAGGCATGCCCTACGTCGGGAGCAGGTCGCGCATACGAGGATAGTACAGCAATTTTCTCTTGAGAGAGTAAAATAGTCATTAACATTGAATTGTTGCGAAATGATTCTAAATTCCAGACACGTCCGTGACGGCTCGGTTGTTGAGACGAGCTTTTCAACTCATCATCTCGTGGTAGATGCGTTGCGTCTCGGAGGCGGGTTCGACATCGAGTTCCTTGCGGAGCAGACGCCGCAGCGTCTCGAACTGTTCGCGCACGGCGACGCGATTACCCTCCGCCGCGTGTGCGCGCATGATCATGCAGTGAACGTCCTCGCGAAACGGGTCGGCATAAAGAATCTGCTGCGCGAGTTGAAGAGAGAGAGACCATTCCGCTGCTTTCTGCGCGGCGGAGGCGAGCGTCTCTAAAATGCGTAAGTATTGTTCGCGATAGTAAGACCTCTGCTCCTCCGCCCAGTTGTCATAGCAGCCCTGCATAAAGTCGCCGCGATAGAGTGCGATGGCCTTTTTAAAAGCGGTGCTCATCGCCTCCGTGTCGCGCGCGCGGCGTGCCGCCTCGCCTTCCGCTGCGAGACGGTCGAACTCCTCGATGTCTATGAAGTAGGAGAACTCCTGATTGAGTTGATAATCGCCGTCGCGGTAGAGCAGGAAATTCTGTTTGAGCGGTTGATTACTGTTGAGAGCCTTGCGAATGTGCGAGACGGTCGGGTGAAAATTCTTTTCGACCACGGCGAAATTCGCGTCGGCCCAGAAAGTATCAATGATAGTGTCTTTCGACGCGCGACGATGGCGGCGCGAAGCGATAAAGCACAGAATCTCTCGCGCGCGCCGCGTCACCCACGCGTCAGCGGCAAGCGGGCGTTTGGGGTCGCGGAAAATCGCGGACGAGCCGAGCATGTTAATCGTCAGGTCAAAGGACGGATGCGAGGCGACGCCGCCCCCAGTACCCACGGCGACACCTGCAACCCCCGTAACTGAAGCGGCGGGCTGTGTCTCGCTGGTCTGTGAATCCATCGCCGCCGCCGCCTGTCGCGCCTGCGAAGATTCGAGTTGTTCACGCAAATCTGAAGGCAGCAGTTCCGCCGCATCAGTCGAGATGAAGAGCGCGTGATGGCGTGCCACTTCGCCTTGCAGCCAGTATTCATAATCGTAGCGCGCGGCCAGATCGAGCGCACGCCGGAGGTGCTCCATCATCTCGCTCTCGCGCCCGGCCACATGATCGCAGGCCGCGAGCGTCATGGCCGCCTGAGCTTCGTTGAAATATAGGCCGTGCGCGCGAAAGTACTTGAGCGCCGGGGCGAGGTCGGCGCGCGCGGCTTCTTCTTGCCCCTGCGCGAGCAGGACGCGCCCGCGCGCGAGTGTGGCGCGCATGACGCTCATCTCGTCGCGCGCCTCTCTGCGCGCGGCAACAAGTTGATCCAACAAACGGCGAGCTTCTCTTAAATCTCCAATCTGCAATGCGAGCAGCGCTTGTTCTTCCCACAGTTCCGTCCGCTCAAGATGGATGGCGGCTTCATCATAAGCATGCGCCGCGCGCTCGTAGAATTCCGAGGCGCGAGCCGGTTCGGTGCGCGCGCGATAGAGGTTTCCGTACATCTCGAAAATCTCGCCGCGTTGCGCGACCTGATTGAACAACTGGCAGCTTTCGAGCGAGCGTTCGAGATGTTCTTCGCACGCCGCCAGATCACCACGATAGAGATTGCAGCGCGCCATGTTCAGGTGTGCATACGTGTGCTGCGGCATCGGCGGCGCGTTTTTCGCGTCGTGCAGCAGACGCCGATACCAGCGCATCGCTTCGCCGAAGTCGCCGCGAATCCCTGCGGGCGTCCCGAGATTATGCGTGATGAGCCGGACGTAATGTTCATCGCCGCGCTCCTGCGCCGATTGGAGCGCGGCACGAAATTCCCGCTCGGCCTCAGTCCATTCGCCCATGGCGACCAGACACAAGCCGCGCGTGTTGCCGCACTTTGTCCGCACGACCGAACGCGCGTCTGTGAGTTCAACTGCCCGGTCGAGATAAGCGAAAGCCGTCTCAAATTCTCCGCGACGGCGTGCGATAGCGGCCAGCGAGTGGAGAGCTTCGGCTTCGCCTTCGGTGTCGCCCTGCTCATGCAGAAGCGTGGCGGCGCGGCGAAAAAGCGTCTGCGCCGTCTCAAACTCGTCTTGCAGCCGCGCCGCTTCCGCGCGGTGAGCGTACGCGCGCGGATGCGCTTCGAGCGCGGCAGCGGGCAGCGCGTCGGCAAAGGAGACGAGCGAGCCGAGTGCGCCCGCCGAAATCCATGTGCTGCCGTGGGCGGCGATGGTGCGCGCCGCGCCCTCGTAATCTTCGGCGGCGAAGAGGTGGCGCATGGCCTGCTCCCATTGCCCGCGTCCGAGGAAATAAGCGGCGCAACGCGCATGTTCGGCGGCGACACCTGCGCGCCCGACTTCGGCGCGAAAGCGGCGTTGAAGGAAGCTGCGAAAGAGCGGATGCAGACGAAACTCTTCACCGCTTTCATCGCTCGCCAGAGTGATGAAGACGTTGCGGCGGACGAGCGTCTGGAGTTTGGCGACGCTCTGATTTTCGGGATAGAGGTTCGCGCATGTTTCCGGCTCGGCGCGGTCGAGCAGCGCGACACGCAGCAGGAGTTGTTTGACATCTTCCTCCTCGTCGGCGAAAACCTCTTCGGCAAAATAATCGAAGATGTCGCGCTCGGATTGTCGCAAAACTTCGACGAGGTCGGGCGAGGCCGGGGCCGCTTCATTGTCGTTCGAGCCGCGCGCCAGAGCTTGACGCTGCGCGACCTGCCGGACGAGTTGCAGAGCGGTTATCCAGCCGTGCGTCCGTTCACGATATTCGGTCAACTGCTCGGCGGTCAGTTCGAGATCAAAGACCTTGCGGAAAAGCGCCTGCGTCTCTTCATCAGTAAAGAGAAGCTCGGCGCGATCAATGACGGCGAGCGAGGCTTGCGTGCGGAGGCGCGCGAGCGCGAGCGGCGGCATGTCGCGCGAGATGATGATGACGTGTATCACGTCCGGCAGGTACGCGAGCAGACGGTCAACGACGCGATGGACAGGCGTCTGCGAGCCGAGATGATGATAGTCGTCGAGCACCAAAACGAATTGCTGCTCGACATGGTGGAGAACTTCGTTGAGCAGCACATCAACGGCGCGCTCCGGCTGCTGCGCCAACTCTTTGCCCGACTCCTGCAAATAAGAGAAGGTCGCTTCGCCGAAGTTTGGGAGGATTTGTTTAATGCCGTGGGTGATGTAGCCGAGAAAAACGTAAGGGTCGGCGTCGGTGTGGTCGAGTTGATACCAGACAATTTGCTGCGCGTGCGTGCGGACGAAATCGGCGACCAGCGTCGTTTTTCCCGAACCCGCGTTAGCCGTCACGAGAGTGACCGGGCGTTGGAGGTTTTGCAGCAGACGTTCGATTAAGCGCGGGCGCGGCAGCAGCGAGGGCGTAGGGCGCGGCGGCAGCAGCTTTGTCCGCAGAAAGAAGGTCGGAGACGCCGTCGCTCTCTCGCTCGTCGTCGGCGCGGAGGCGTTGCGTGCGGGCTGTCTCTCCGGTTGTTGACGATGCGATTTATTCGTCATCGGACACGCGCCTTTCAACAGGGGTGTCGGCGCAAAGAATTGTTACAAGCTGTTTGAAAAGCAACCGTCTACGGCTGCGTCAGGAGCGGAATGTTTATCGAACCGCGAAGGTTGAATGAAATCCTTCTCTACATTACAGCAGAGGCAGTTGCCGGTGCGAGGCTTCAGAGAAAAAGATGCGGAGGCTTTGAACAATCAAGCCCCGCCGAGCGAAGACTTGCGAGAATATTCCTTCCATAATCTGAAAGGGCGGCTGCTCCGGCGATGCTCGCGCGCGGCGGCGACGATGCGGGCGGCTTCCTGTGCGATGCTCACCGAACGCGCCAGTGCATCCAGAGGGGCAGCGCGCCCGCGCGTCTGCTCTAAAGCTCCGGCGGCGGCCTCGACGGGCAGGCCGTAGCTGGCGAACAGCATTTCGGTTTCCGTCAGTGTAAAAGCCAGAGCCTCTTCGGCGATGACGTGAAGCGTCTGCTTCGAGCGCATGCGCCAGAGCGGCGCGGGCGGCAGGCCGCGCCCGATGAGCATAATATGAACTTCGGGAGGCAACAGCGGCAGCAGACGCCCGAAGAATGGCACGACCCAATTGGCGTCGTAAACCAGATGCAAATCGTCAATCACAATTAAGAGCGGCTCGTCCGATTCCAAAAGTTCGTAGATGAAATACTCCACCAGCACGGGCACGTCTTCCAACCCGATGAGTTCTCCGACGCGCTCACGCGTCCTTTCACCGAAGCCGCTGCGCGTCGTGGCGACACTGGCGCAGAGATATTGAAAGAAGATGCGAAGCTCGCCGTCCGGCGCGTCAATCTTATACCACGCGACGCGGCGTCCCGACTGGCGCGCAAAATCAATCGCCAGCATGGTTTTGCCCGTGCCCGCGCGCCCGTTAATAATTGTCGAGTTACAACCGGCGAGGCTTTCCTGAAGATTTCCGAGCAGGCGCGCGCGGGAGATGCGCGGCAGTTCGACGGGAGTCACAATTTTTTCAGGGATAATTTGCAAGGTCAGTGCCTCTGGGTTTCTTCCGCAGAAACCTCTGTCTAACTATAAAAGTTACTTTGAATAAAAGTCTCAATATGTCGGGACATGTCGGGATGTCGTCGGCTTCGAGTTCACGGTGAGGGGCTTCGTGAACGCACCCGAACTCTATGATAACTCTAAAATTACCCCCTTGAGGAATTCTTGAGGATGGAGCGACGGCTTATAAAAATCAGCTTTTATAACTTTCCTGCCAAAGAAAACTTAACAGGGAAACGTCGGACTGGCTTTATACTGAAGATTGCACGGAGGCGCGTCTATGGGCAATGAGATCAGCGAAATCATCGGCGAGGACAAGGCGGGATTGCCCGTCTATCGCGCCCTGCGCCCGCTGCTCTGCCGCGACTGCGGAGAATCAATCGCCGTCGGCTCGCTCTTTTCGCGCTGGCCTCTGACCGCGAAGGGAATGCGAATCCTGCCCCGTTGTCGCAAGTGTGTGCCGCTGGATTTGCCGGAGGATGCGCCGCGCCCGCCTTCGCCATTGCTTGATAAACTGCTCGCAAACCAATCCGACGACGAACCTGAAACAATCGCCCGACGCAAGAAAGTTGACGAAGAGATCAGCAAGCGTCTCAGTCCGGCCTTAGCACGCACGCGGCGCTGGCGTCAGAAGTAGAAGATATGATGAACAAATTTTCATACCCTGCTTTGATACTTTTCCTCTTACTGGCGCGCACTACAGGCGCGCAAACTGCTCCCGCTTCGACGCCGACCCCTGCCGCCGCGCCTCCGCCCGCGACGGAAATCTTTATCCTCGATGTCGCAAGCCGCGAAGGGCTGTTAACGACAAGCACGCCCGCCCGCATCACGGAGTCGAGCGGCTACAACAACCAGCCGATGTTTCTCCCGGGTGGACAGAGCCTTCTCTACACTTCCATCCGTGGCGACAAGCAAGCAGATATTTATCGCTTCAACAGCCGCAACCGCACGACGACGAGAATGACAGAGACGAGCGAGAGCGAGTATTCGCCGACGGTGACGCCGGACGGAAAATTCTTCTCCGTCATTCGTGTCGAAGTCGACGGCACACAACGCCTCTGGAAATTTCCGCTCGCGGGCGGAGCGCCAATGTTAGTTCTCGAAAAGATTAAACCCGTCGGCTATCACGTCTGGATTGACGCCGGCAGGCTCATGCTGTTTGTGCTCGGCACGCCGAACACAATGCAGCTTGCGGATGCCCGAACTCAAAAAGCTGATATCATCGCAGACAATATCGGTCGCTCTCTGCAACGCATTCCGCGACAAGACAGCATCAGCTTCGTGCACAAGATTTCCGATCAGGAATGGGTGATTAAAGCTTTCGACGTAAAAACGCGCGCCATCACTTCGCTCATCAAAACCCTGCCCGGCAGCGAGGACTACACTTGGACGCCACAGGGGATACTGCTGATGGCGAAAGACTCAAAACTCTTCAAGTGGAATCCGGCAAAGGATCGAGACTGGCAACAAGTCACAGACTTCTCCGCACAAGGTTTGAACAAAATCACGCGTCTCGCCATCAGCCCAAAAGGCGACAAGCTCGCCCTCGTCACGCTGAAAGACTCTCCACGTTGACCCGCGCGCCATAAAATCAATTTCATCAGGGACACAAAGTTTTTTCGCACGCATCCGGACTGAGCCGCTAAATGCGCCCTTCAGTCCGCCCCATAGAGAGGCGGACTGAAGTAGGAAGGGTGAGGATGGAGAGTGCGGGAAGCTGGCAGATAGTAGCGGCGGGACGGGGTGCTTTAGCGAAACAAGCGTGCTTCAACTCCGATGTTGATTCGTAAAAGTTAAACCCGGCATTCGGTCGAAGTTCGGCGGCGGCCCTTCACGACAAGCAGAAGCTTTCCATGCTCGAACCGGGCGAGCTTCGCGCGGCACAAACATTCGCGCCGAACTGACAACTATTCGTTTTGCTGTTCTTGAGGTTTTGCTTGATTTCCATTGCCGCCCGGCGGATACGACCCGACCGCCGCCACCACGGCGCGCGCGCGCGTTTGTTGATCCTGCCCGAGCGTGCTTCGATACCTCGTCGGCGTGTTGCCGTAGGCTCTCTTAAAATCTTTGACGAAGTGGCTCTGGTCGCTCATCCCGACTTTGTTGACCACCTCTTTGACGCTCAGCACCGTTGATTCGAGAAGCCTGCGCGCCTCTTCCATCCTGATTGATTTGAGAAACTGCGCGGGTGGTTTCCCCGTCTCGGTCTTGAACAGATGACATAGATGCCAGGTTGAGAGATGAACGGAGTGCGCCATTTTTCCGAGCGTTAAATCTCGATGATAATGCTCCTGCATCAGCGCGATCACTTTACGAACGCGCGGGTCTCTCGGCCCACTCTCAAGAGGTGCGACGGCTTCCTCTTCATCTCTGTCTTTGAACGTCATCATTTTTGAAATGAAGCTGGCTCTTATCTGCCCGCCGGTTCATCCGAACATCAACCCTCACAGAAACCATTCACGATGACGCTCCAACAGGTGCGTCAGAAACAGCTTCAATTTTTGTTTCATTCATTGACCTGCGTCCCATCTACGCAACACAGAGCATAAACCTATCCTCGCGCGACATCAATCAAAATCAATTGGCAGATTTTGTTACTGGTATGCGAGAGTTGGGATTATGTCTGTCACGATTACGGCACAGGCTCGCGCGCCATGCCGTGAGGTGAGACACTTGCGGGCTGGAAGCTATGCGGCGTTTCCGATTTAGTCTTCTGGGAAAGTGTATGTCCAATCTTCAAAAGAGCAGGGTTGGACGATAAACGCGTCGGGCACGCAGCTGTTAGTTGGCGTGATTTTCACCTCACCGCCGCCGCCGGAAGATTCTGGCAGACCGGCAGTTTCCACGTCGTTAACAGGCTTAGATGGTGCGACGGGCGCGGGTTTCGCCTTGCCATGCGGTGCGGATTCTACAGATTTCTGTGCGCCCGCGTGTGTGGGCTGAGTCGGCTCGGTCGTTGATGGAGATGACGACTCAGGCGCTTCCACTTGTTGATTGCCGGAGGCGCGTTCGTCCTCGGCCTGCATCGTCGAGGCCCGTCCATCTTGGGACAACATCGACCGGCTCTCCCAGTAGAGAGCGCAGGCAAAGATACAGGCGATGGTGAGAATGAAAAATAGAACTAAACCGGGGGCTTGCTTCATTTCTTTTTTCTTTCGGCTGAGAAAATACTGCGCGCGCACTGCTCGACGCGGCGCTCATCATAACAGAACCCGAATTTTTGAAGAATAGTCAGTTTGCGCCGCAAGAGAACCGCTTTGTAGCAAAGATTACGGCTTGAGACGGACGAAGGTTCCGTTTTTTACGTGTTCTGAGCGAAGCTGCGCGCCGGAAAGTTTGAGACAGGCGAGCGCGGGTTTTATGTGCGATAGCGCGACGGCTAATCCCCTTCGGCGGCGACCGGTTCATCATCCGGCTCAAGCGTCGCCAGTTCGGCCAACATCATGCGCTCGCCTGTCTCCGAACAACAAGCCTCCTGAGAAGGCGAACTATACGCGCCATCACCACGACGTGGCAGACTGAAAGAGACCAGCATCGCCAGCGCGGCGAGTACCGTTCCCACCCAAAAGACATTGTGAATTGCGGCGGTCATGGCTCCCTGAAGCGCATTGAGAACAACCGGCGGCAGAGCTTGCCGCGCCTGCGGTTCAATCAGCGCGTTGGGATTGGCAGCCAGTTGCGCGGCGCTCTCAGGAGTCAGGGCGCTGTTGCCTCTCTGTGCGACCTCGTTTAAGTGCGAGGCCAGACCAGCCGAGAGCACTGTGCCCATAATTGCTACGCCGACCGCGCCGCCAATCGAGCGCGAAAACTGGTTGAGCGAAGTCGCAATTCCGAGTTGCGCGCGCGCGACAGACTGCTGCACCGCGATGAGCAGTGTCAACATCGTCATGCCGAGTCCCGCGCCAATCAACATTAAATCAATATAGAGCCACAAGCGGCGCGATTCGGGTTGATAGCTTGAGAGAAGCGCGAAACCGAATGTGAGCAACGCGCATCCGGCAATCGTCGTGATGCGGTATCCGACCTTGTGCAGCAGACGCCCGCTGATAATTGACATCCCGACCCAACTCAACATCAGCGGCGTCAACAGCGAGCCTGCTTGCGTCGCCGTTGCATTCAAAGCCCCTTGCGCGAACAGTGGGACAAACGAGATCGCGCCGAACATCGAAACTCCTGCGAGGAAACCGACCGCGACCGCGACCGCGACCACACGATTGCTGAAAAGCTTTAAAGGGACAATCGGCTCTGACGCGCGCCGCTCAATCCACAGGAAGAAAGCCGCGAGCGCGAAGGCTCCTGCAAAGAGCGCGAGGTTTCGCGGCGCGATCAGCGTCCAGATGCTTGCGCCGCCTTCGACCAGCGCCAGCATCAAGAGCGTAATGGCGGCGATCAGCACCGCCGCGCCCGCGTAATCAATCGTCGGTTGCTCTCTCCGCCTCGGCTCTTTGAGAGCCAGACCGATAATCAAACCGGCGGCCAGTCCGAAAGGGACGTTGATATAAAAAACCCATCGCCAAGACAGTTGGTCTGTGATGAACCCACCGGCAATGGGGCCGACGACGCTCGACAGTCCCCACACGCCGCTAAAGAGCGCCTGCATCCGCGCTCTCTCCGTGATGGTATAAATATCGCCGATGATCGTCATGCCGAGCGGCACGAGTGCGCCCGCGCCCAAGCCTTGCAGAGCGCGGAAGGCGATCAACTGCGCCATCGAAGTTGACATGCCGGACAACACAGAGCCGAGCAGAAAGATAGCGATGCCGAGTTGAAAAAAGATTCTCCGCCCGTAGAGGTCTGAGAGTTTGCCCCACACCGGCACGGTCACGGTAGAGGTAATCAGGTAAGCGGAGAAGACCCAACTATAATGGCTCAAGCCGCCGAGCGATGAAATCACAGTCGGCATCGCCGTTCCCACGACGGTCGCTTCGAGCGCCGCCAGAAACATGCCCGTAATCACGCCCGCCGTCACAGCCCAGCGCCGCCCCGAAGACATCACCAGCGCCGGTACGTTGCTGCTGTCCGTCGTCGTCTCAATATGTTGATCCTGCATAGACTGAACTTTAAGCCGAAATAGTGCGAGGTTGCCAGTCCGCAACAAAAGCTTTCAAGGGCTGGTCAACCCGTCCGCCCCGGTCGGGGAAACTCGGTCGCCTGACATGGAGCACTAATCTTTAGCCCGTTCATATTGAATAGGCCAGCGCACTTCAACGCCTAAAGCTTTCGCCGCATGCAGAGGCCAGTAAGGGTCTCGCAGCATGGCGCGTGCGAGCAGAACAGCGTCGGCGTCGCCTGAAGCGACAATGTGTTCGGCCTGCGCGGGTTCGGAAATCATCCCGACGGCTCCGGTCGCAATACCTGTCTCGCGCTTGATGGCCGACGCGAACGGAGTCTGGTAGCCGGGGCCGACGGGAATTTTCGCGCCGGGAACATTTCCCCCGCTGGAGCAGTCAATCAGATCAACGCCTCTCTCCTGCAACCAGCGTGAAAATTGTATTGATTGTTCCAAGTCCCAGCCGCCGTCCGTCCAATCGGTCGCCGAGATGCGAACGAAGAGAGGCAGGCGCGCAGGCCAAACTTCACGCACCGCTTCTGTCACTCGTAGCGGAAAACGCGCGCGCCCTTGCAGGTCGCCGCCATACTCATCTGTGCGTTGATTCGAGAGCGGGGAGAGAAATTCGTTCAGCAGATAGCCGTGCGCCATGTGAAGTTCGATAACTTCAAATCCAGCCGCCAGACTGCGCCGCGCGGCATCTGAAAATTGCTGGATGACATCCTCAATGTCATCACGCGTCATCTCTCTCGGCACGGGAAAATTGCTGGCGAACGGCAGAGGGCTGGGAGCAAGCGTCTGCCAGCCGCCCTCCTTCTCTCCGAGCGGCGCGCCTCTTCTCTGCCACGGCACGTCGGTTGAGGCTTTGCGTCCGGCGTGTGCGAGTTGAATCCCCGCGACCGCACCTTGAGATTTGATAAAAGAGGTAATCGGTTGGAATGCCCTTGCATGTTCGTCCGTCCAGATGCCCGTATCTCCGGGCGAGATGCGCCCTTCAGGAGAGACGCCGGTCGCTTCCACGATGACGAGACTCGCGCCGCCGACAGCACGGCTTCCGAGATGCACCGCATGCCACTCGTTCGGCATACCATCACGGCTCGAATACTGGCACATCGGTGAAACAAAAATACGATTCCTAAATTCAATACCCCTCAGCCTCAAGGCTGAAAAAAGTTTACTCATCCTCTTGCATCTTCCTTCCCCTCTGAACCCGTTCCGCTATTACTTTACGATGCAGAACCTTCATCTTCTAAATTTTGACTGTTCCAGCGTTTCGAGATTTCACTGCTGTATAAATCCTTCTTGACCGCGATGCGTTGCACATAGACGCGCGTCGTTGAGCGGTTCTGATGATCCAGCGCGTTCTGAGTAGCCGTAATATCGCCTGTAAATTCTGAAACAATGCGTGCGTAGGTATGTCTCGTCCGGTGGAGATGGAAATCCCTAATCCCGGCCTCGGCGGCATACTTTTTCATGTTCTTCACAAAACAGTGTGAAGACAGCGCCGCTCCCGGCTTTCCGCCACGGTCATGACGCGTCCAGACCGGAGCATCGGTCTTGAGCACGTGCATTCTTCCTGATGAGGTCAGATAATCGAGCAGCGCTTCTTTAATCTGCGGCTCTCTGATTTCCCTGCTTCGATAGTCGCCGCCTTTGGCGCGATAGGCGAGGATCAGCGTCTCGTCTATATGAATATCCTCGCCCGTTAACGCAATAATCTCGTTTCTTCTGAGCCCCGTCCCCAGATACAGCAGCAAGAGCGCGTAGTCCCTTTTTGCAACCATGTCGCCTGTGAGCGCATGCTGGCGCAACGTCTGAACCAACGCCTGCACCTCCTCGTCCGAAAGAGCCTTCACGCTTTCAGTCTGGTACGGCTTCGGCGCTTTCGGGCGGGCAAGTCTTGCAGGATTACCATTTATCGGAGTCCCCGTCTCCGCGTGGCGCATGGCCCAAGTGTAGAAAGATGAGAGGAGGCAGGCGTGTTGATAGACAGTGCCATGACTCATTCCGCCCACTTCCAGTTCTTTGAGCCAGTCCTGAACATCACTCGGCGAGACCTCCCATGGAAGTTTGCGTATATATCGGAAGAAAGAGATAACGATGCGCTGCTTATCCCGTAGAAGGTCTGCACGGCGTCGGCTTTCACCCGTCGTCGCCCCAGCCCACAGGGAAACAGCATTGCCGAGCATCGCTTGTAGGTCTGTCCGCGGTAGCTCAATGGCTGTTTCGACTTGTTCGTTGTCCATTTTCCCACTATAGCATAACGGAGACACAACTAGTCGGTTTGTGCATTACCCACTGCTTCTCAATAGGATTTCCCCATTGATAAATGTAATTCTCTGCCGTGAAACACCACCAAATCTTTTGGGCGTAAACTTCTGAACACCATCCCAGACGCTTTATTCTCCGGCAGTTAAACATAAAAGCTAATCCAACTCGCGTTATTTTCCAGCTTGAACCAAGTTGAATTATCTTGACGTACATTGAACCGCCCTGTAATATCTCGCACCATCTCGGAGGTTTCTTTATGTTTGATACAAAACCTATTGATTTAATTTCAGTTTCCGAAGCCCGCGCCCTTTTGGGAGTTAGTCATACGAAAATGGCTCAAATACTCAAGAGAGGGATGATCCGGCATTTCGTGAATCCACTCGACGGGCGGGAGAAACTGATCAGTAAAGCCGAAGTTTTGGCTTTGATACCGAAGCGAGCGGAGGCCGCATGATTACTATCGCTGTTGCTAATCAAAAGGGCGGCGTCGGCAAATCAACGACGGCAGCCGTACTCGCCACAGAGTTTGCATTGCGCGAGTATGAGACACTCATCATTGATGCTGACCCACAGGCTAACGCGACGGAGATATTCCTCGACCCGGCGAACATTCAGACTTCCCTCGCCGACGTAATCATCGGCGGTGACGGAAAGCTTGCCGCCTCCATTACGCAGAAGCGCGTCACGACCGAAATTGAGCATCTCGACATTGTTCCGGCGACTCTGGCGCTCGCCAATTTTGATCGTGAACCAGCCCTCTCCGTGACCAAACTACGCACGGCTGTTCGAGACATCGGAGATTCCTACGACTTTGCTATTGTTGATACCCCGCCGAATTTAGGGCTTTTGCTGACGGCGGCTCTGACCGCAGCCAACTACGTTTTAATCCCGGTTCAAGCCGCTCCATTTGCCCTGACGGGACTCCGCGACCTTCTCCAAGTTATTGAAAACGCTAGAGAATTAAACGAAAATCTGACGGTTTTAGGGACAGTCTGCACGATGTACGATACGCGCACCAGCGTCTCCGGCGCTTCTTTCCGCGCCTTGACGCAAATGCTGCCCGATAAAACTTTTGAGACTATTATTCATCGCCAGACCAAGCTCGAAGAAGCCCCTTCGATGCACCAGCCGATTCAACTCTACGCACCTAATTCGCGCGGCGCGGAACAATATGCCGCGCTGGCCGACGAAGTTTTAGCGCGGCTTGGAATAGCTAATAAAGCGAAGCATTTAACGGTTGTGAAAGGCAATGAGGTATGACAGTGCCAAAGCCTAAGAAGCCAAAGATTCAAAAACGGACGCCCGGGTTGGTCATCAATCCTCCCGCGCCGCGCGCTGCGGAGGCGGATAACCCGTCTGCTCAACTATTTAGAGCCGCCAAGGAAGCTGAAAATCAACTTGCGGCGCAGGCTGAAGTACCCAACCCAACCCAACCC
>CAXTRQ010000006.1:47410-67639 GCA_964246705.1 uncultured Pyrinomonadaceae bacterium | reverse complement strand
CAGATAGACGGTATTGGTGGCGGCTACGGGGCGCCGCCGCGCCTGATCGAGCGGCTTCCGTGCCTCTCGGACATCGAGCGCCGCGTCGACGTCCTCGAACTCGCGGAAGCGCAACTCGTAAGTGCCTGGTGGCGCCGGCGCCCCCCCCGGACGGGCGACGCGCCAGCTTCTAGCAAAGCCTTCCACAAACTTTCCGCATCGCCCGCGTCTGTGAAGAGATCGAAGCCGTCCTCCGCCGTGTGCGTCGCGCGGATTAACGTCACGCGACGCTGCGCCAGTTGCGCGGAAGCGACGCGCCCGCGCTCGACGCCCGCCGCTTGCTCACCGCATACGGCGGCGATGATTCTCGCGGCGCGTGCGCCCTGCACGGAGAGAGTCGCCGTCTCATGCGTCAGGTCGCGCACGTGAAAGTCTCCTGCCAGCGTAAAGCGTTCGAGCGTCTTCAAGACGGCGGCGTGTGTCGCCGCCTCTGTATCGAAGAGAAAGGCTACGCCCTGACGAATGACGCGCACGCTGGCGAGCAGACGCCCCTGCACGTTCGGAAACGCGGCGTGCATCCACGCGCCGTCCGCCAGCGTCTTGAAGTCGTTCGTAACGAGTCCGTTTAAGAACTGCACGGCCTCCGCGCCGCTGACCTCCACGCGCCCGCGCATCGAAAGGTCGAAGACTCCCGCGCCTTGCTGGGCGCGCACCGCCCAATATTCCGCCTGAGCGTCGTTGTAATGCGCCGGAACACTCCAGCCGTCGCGCTCCGTCATGTGTGCGCCCGCGCCTCTATGCACGGAGTCGAGCGGCAGAGCGCGGTTTGTCTCGACGGCAATTTCTTCAGACGGCGCGTCGCCGCCCGTCCGGGTTTCGACCTTTTGACTCTCCACTTTTTCCTTCATCCATAACTAAAGAAACGTTCGTCAGATTCAAGTTTTAAAGCTCTGTGCCTCTCTTGTCTGCGGTGGCTTAGTTCGAGGCTCTGGCTGCGCTCTTCAACTTTTCAAGTGCCTGTGCGACCGCCTTGTAGTCGCGCAACTGTGCATCCTCGCGGCGGTGCGAAGCGAGCACCTGCGGGCTTGGATGATAGAGCGGCACGAGCAGACGCCCGTTCCATTCGTGAACTTGCCCGGCATTCTCTTTCAGTGATAGCTGATGATATGCAACGACGCGGAGCGCAGCAAGCGACACCGCGCCGAGAGTGGCGACGACCGGCGGGTTAATTATCTCAAGCTGGCGGCTAAGGAACGCGGAACAGTTGGCGAGTTCGAGGGCACTCGGTTTACGGTTTGCGCCCGTCGTCGTGCGTGGATTGCACAGCGCCGCGTTGGTGATGAAAAGCTCTTCGCGTGGCAGTTCGATAGAAGCGATGTAGCGCGTAAAGTTGCGCCCCGACTGGTCGCCGGAGAACGGCACGCGCGTGCGGTCGCCGCCTTGCCTTCCCGGCGCTTCGCCGATGAACATCACGCGCGCCCGCAGGCTTCCGTTGCGCTCGCTCAAGACCGCCGTCCGCTCGCACATCGCAGGGCAACGTTGGCACGACGCCGCTTCCGCGACGAGCGCATCAAAGGCCGCGCGCTTTAATTCTCTAACGCTCATAAATTACTTCACGACCGTGAACTCGCGGGAGGTCGAGTTGTAGCCACCGTTATCAACGGGAGTGCCGTCGCGGCCTACGAGTTCGAGTTTGACTGTGTGTTTCCCGGCAGTCCAGCCCGTGAGCCAGATGGGTTGCCACTTGTTTAAGAACTTCGCTTCGCCGCCGTCCACCGCATAGCGCACGCGATACTCGCCGCCGTCGTCTTGCAGTTTTGCGTTCGAGAGCCAGAAGTCAATCATAATCGCGTTCGTATCATCGCCCTTGTATTCGCCTTTGGGACGACTGTAGGTGAGCAGAGGTTTGCTTTTATCTACGGTTGCGCCGCCCTGCACGGAAGCCACGTCTTTGCCTTCGGGCGTGTTTTGCGGCGAAGCCGAAGCAGTAGCAGCGGGCGAACCGGAAGTGTTCGCCGTCGCGCTCTTATTGTCTGCCACTCGTTCGCCCGTCGCGGTCGTCGTCGGCTTCGAGGCATCGCCGCCGCCCTTCACCGTGAAAGAGACCATGGCGAAGGCGTTCGGGTTTTTATAGCTCTCGTGCCACGGGCGCGAAGGGAAGACGCGCAGAGTGTGTGTGCCTACCGTGACGTTGCGAAGTTCAAAGGGCTTCGACAGATCGTAATAGGCTTCGTAAGGCGCGTTATCGAGAATGATGTGGATGTGATTGCCCATGCCGGTCTGCGAGTCTTTGCCGGTCTTGTAGTCGTTATCGCTCGTCAGGTTTAGTTTGACGTTGACGTTCGCGCCGTTGATGGTCGCGCCCTCGGCTGGCGCGACGATCTTGAGCGTCGGGCTGGCTTCGTCCTGTTTGCCGCGCGAGGCCATCATGTCTCTGATCTTCTGCGGGCGCTCCGCTTCCGAGAGAGTCTGCGTCGCGGGCGCAGGGGTCGCGGCGGGCGAGGCGTTGGCGTTGGCGGTCGAATTATTAACCGCGTCGCGTTCGGTTGAAGTGCACGAAGCGGACGCGAGCGATGCAGCGACGAGTAAGACGCAGAGCAGGGCGAGGATTATAGTGCGTTGAGACTCTTTCATTCTCTCCTCCGAACAGCTTGGATTTAATTTCTCAGACAAGTATAAACCGGAAAGTAGACGATGAACGCCGCAGCGCGGCAGCGCGGAACTGAAAGATAAAGGCTGTGCTGTTTTTCAGTTTATCGTTCGGCATTGCGCGTTCATCGTTTCCTCATTACTTAAGCTTGCGCTCCTGATGCGCTGGCGCTTTTGAGACGCTCGTCGCAGACATCCCAGTTGATGTTTGTGAAGAAGGCTTCAATGTATTTCGGACGCTCCGCCGGTTTGTAGTCGAGCAGGAAGGCGTGCTCCCACACGTCCATCACCAGCACGGGCTTGAAGCCGGAGACGTTGCCCGTCTCGTGTAGCGTAATCCAGTGATTTGAAATCCGTCCGTTCGCGGGGTTCTGATAGCACATCGCCCAACCGACGCCGCGCATCTTGCCGACCGAAGCGAAGTCCGCTTTCCAGATGTCGTAGCTGCCGAAGCTCTCCTCGGCGGCTTTGCGAAAGGCCGAAGATTGTCCGGGGTCGCCCGTGCCCTGCTTTTGCATGTTTTCAAAGTAATACTCGTGCAGCACCATGCCGTTATACTCGAAGCCGAGACGCCGCGTCAGTTCCGAATAGGCGGGCATCTCCTCCTGATCTACTTTGCCGTCCTCCAAAAACTTTCCGATGCGCTCCGTTAAATTGTTCGTCTCTTTGACGTAGCCTTCGTAGAGTTTGAAGTGCATCTCCAAAGTTTTATCCGAGATTCCGTTCAGCCCGCTCAGATTGAATTGGCGCGGCGTGTATGACTGTTTAAAGCCCATTTCTGTCTCCTTCAAGCAAATGAGATGTAAGCGCTATGAAGTATAGCGTCGGTCGAACCGTATTGTCCGTATGCCTGCCATTTTACTCCCACTCGCACCCGCATGTGTAGCGAAGGCGCGGGCGCGCAAGAGGATTCAGAACAGATTTTAATTGAGTGAAAGTCGTGAGAAGTTAAACCGCGAAGGACGCAAAGTATAAATGCTTTGCGTCCTTCGCGGTCTGTTCTTTGCGGTTTAAGTTTCTACAGTCCTAAAAGCTAGTTTCGACCCAGAATGATGTAGTCGCCATGAGATGTCCCCATGAAGAAGAGCATCGGGAGCGACAGCCATGCGTTGGTGCGCGAGGCGAGAAAGGCTTTGCGCGCAAGTTCCGGGGGCGCGGGCGTGCCGGAAACCGTGCCCGCGATAATCCGTTTCTGCGCCGGCCAGATGATGCCCCAGACGTTCAAAAGCATAATCAGTCCGAGCGCGCCGCCGATGCCGATGGAATGCGTCTTGTTGCTCGCAAAGCCTTCGGTGCGTCCGCCGCTCGTGCCCAACAGTTGCGAATTCAACCACCACACAATCGCCACCGCCATCAGAATGACGAGCACCGCCGTCACGACGGCGAGCACTCTGCCGTCATTGATGCGCGGCAGAATAAAGAAGTAGATGACCCACGTAATGATGCCGATCAAGAGCCAGACGAGCAGGATGACCCAGATGTTCGCCCCGGCGTTACCGAGCGAGTTGGCATTCTTCACGTCGGGCGCGAGGATGAACATCGCGTAGTAAGTCAGACCCGCGAGCACCGTCACGACCGCGCCCCAGCGAAAATACCAGAGGGCTTTCGGCATCAGGTTCGGCACGACCACTTTTTTCGTCGGGGCGTCGAGCGCCTTCATAAAGTTGACGTTGACGAGGTTGAAGAAATAGAGCATCCCGATCCACGTGATGCCCGCGACGAAGTGTGCCCAACGCAAGAGGACTCTGGGAAGTTGGTCACCCCCCGGCGCATGAAAAATGTCTTGAAACATCGCCAGACTAGCAGGCAGGTGAAGAGTTGACTCGATGAGCATACGACCTCCGAAGTTTGGTTTGTTTATCTATCGTCCGTCCACCTGCGGCGACGAGAGAGCAAGCGCAGCGTCTTGCGGACGGGAGAGCAACCGGAGTGATGCGCCGGCACGCAACGCGCTGGCGAAGTTTTGCGAAACAGGGTGCGGTGGTAGGACATGCTCCCGAAACAGAAGCTTTGCGCGCCGCCCGTCTGCCGTCGTCTTCGGCCAAATGATTGTTCAAGCTTACCTGTTATTACGCGCGAGAGATTAACACCAAGCCGTGCGGCGCGCAATCACCTTGTCGCCCGCCGCAAAGTTCGCTGCAACAAAAGAGAGCCACGCGGGTGGACGCGGATTAACGCTGATGAGACCTTATTTGAATCAGCGTTAATCCGCGTCCACCCGCGCGGCTCTAGTCTTTCAGGCTTTTTAAAAGACGGTCTCTATTCTTCCGGTCGCGTGCCCGCAGCCAGTCCCGTCGTGCTCGCCTGTCTGAGCACGCGCACCTTCAATTCGCTCTCAGGAACTCGCACCTGACACGACAGCCGCGTGTGCTCGGTCAAGTCGGACTCCACGGCGAGACGGTTGCGCTCGGCCTCGCCCATCTCGCCCACCTCGCCTTCGAGAATCTCGACGCGGCACGTCGTACATTTCGCGTTGCCGCCGCAGCGATGCAGTATGTCAATGCCTCCGTCCTCAAGCGCGAGGACGAGTTTTCGTCCCTGCTCGGCTTCAATGGTCTGAGTTCCCGTCGCCGTCTCGGCTTCAATTCTCGGCATGATTCACTGGCTCCTTCGGAATTTGAGTTTTGATTAAAGCATCAACTGCGCGCCCCGACGATTGCGAGCCGCATAAGAAAAACAGCGCGAGCGCCGCTTCGCCCGGCATGTCTGCTCATCTTGCTCCGCGCGGGAGAAGATTTCGAGACAAGCCCCGGCGAGGACACCCGACCGCGCTGTTCTTTTTTCTTTTCGCAAGCGATGCCGAGAGACTTTAGGCCGTGAACGATGAGCCGCAGCCGCAGCCGCCTGTCGCGTTCGGATTATTGAACGTAAAGCCGGAACCCATCATGTTCGTCACGTAGTCAACCTCGACGCCGTTCAAATATTGCGCGCTGAACATATCAACGAAGAGACGAACGCCGTGCGCGTCCATCACGTGGTCGCCCTGACGCGAATCCTCTTCGATGTTCAGGCTGTACTGAAAGCCTGAGCAGCCACCCGGCACGACTCTCACGCGCAAGCCAGCCGTCTGCGGCAAGCCTTCTTCGCCCGCCATAAATTTCTTGATTTCCGTCGCCGCCGCCTCTGTGACGTTAAGCGTCATGGTCGGAAGTGTTGCTGTTGCCATTACTTTATCTCCTCAATGATTTTAGATTTTTGATTGCCGATTTCTTTGCGATTCAGACCTGAGATTGATGATAACGCTTCAATCGCCAAGCAAAAATCTAAAATCGCAAATCCCTTTTACCATACTCAACGAGCTTTGCCCAAAACGACAAGCTCAGGTTTCATCGCCTCAATCGAGACGTAGCGCGCCACCTCTTCGGCGACCCGCCGGAAGCTCTCGGCCTGCGCTGATTCCGGGTGACTGACGACGATGGGAACGCCGCTGTCGCCGCCCTCGCGCACGTCCAGAGCGAGCGGCACCGCGCCGAGGAAAGGCACGCCATAAGTCTCCGCCAATTTCCGCCCGCCGCCTTCGCCGAAGATGTTGTAGCGCACGCCCGTGTCCGGCGCGATAAAGAAACTCATGTTCTCGATGATGCCGAGGATTGGGACGTTGACGGTCTCAAACATTCTCAGCGCACGGCGCACGTCCGAGACGGCGACTTCTTGCGGCGTCGTGACCAGCACCGCGCCCTGTACGGGGACGAGTTGCGAAAGCGACAGTTGCACGTCGCCCGTGCCCGGCGGCATATCAATCACCAGATAATCCAGTTCTCCCCATTCCACGTCCTGTAAGAACTGCCGAACGAGGCTGTGCAAGATCGGCCCGCGCACAATCATCGGCTCGTCGCCCGGTTTCAAGATTGCCATCGAGATTAATTTCAAACCGTGCGCTTCAATCGGAACCAGCTTATTGACGTTGACAATCGGCTTGGCATCGGTGACGCCCAACATCTGCGGCACGTTCGGCCCGTACACGTCTGCGTCCATCAGACCGACGCGCGCACCGTCGCGCGCCAGCGAGACGGCGAGATTGACCGCCACAGTTGACTTGCCGACGCCGCCCTTCCCTGAAGAGACGGCGATGATGTTCTTGATGCCCGGCACGCTCAACTTTTCGCCAAAACCCCGCCCTTTCGGTACGACCGCATCCATCGTCACTTTGACGGACGAGACGCCGCGAAGCGCGCCGACCACTTCGCGCGCTTGCGCCTCCAACTGCTCTCTGACGGGACAGGCCGGAGTCGTCAGCACGATGCGAAAGGAAACGTCGCCGCCTGCGATTGCTAAATCTTTGATGAAGCCGAGCGTCACGATATCTTTGTGCAAATCGGGGTCTCTGACCTGCATCAATGCACCATACACATCCGCCTCAGATACTTGCGCCATATCGGTCTCGTCTCTTCTCTTAAAAAAATTTGTGATCTTCAATTTTAAAGCTTCGCACTCTTCGCAGGCTGCATCACGCGATAAGCGCAACGCGAAGAGCCTCCGGCGATGCGCGATTCGCGGAAAACATCCGTCGCCAGCAGGTCTCTGTAGACCACCAACTCCTGATCGCACAACTGCCTGTAATCGCGCGCCACTTCCGACTGCGGACAATTCCACTCCGTCAGAATATATGAGCCGTCCGCCAGCTTTTCGGCTTCGGCCTCGTAGCCCATCTCGGCCAGCAATTCTGTCAGGCGCTCGACGCGCGCATCGAACGACAGACGCTCAAGCTGCGGTTTCAAACTCGCAATCATCTCGCTCGCGCACCCGCAAAACACGGCGTTCAAGCCGCGCTCGCCCCACACTTCGCCGACCTGCCGGAGAACCGCTTTCGCAAAGAGATCATAACGCTTCGGGAAAAGCTCTTCGGCCTTGACGGTCAGGCGAAAGACGAGCGCCGGACGCCCGCGCTCGCCGCGCTCCGGCGCGTGCTGTACGTAGCCGTCGCGCTCTAACACGTCAAGGTGCTTACGGACACATTGCTTCGAGACGCCGAGCACGCCCGCCAGTTCGTCCGCGCTCACGCCGCCGCGCGCGCGCAACTGTTGCACGATTTCTCCGCGCGATGCTCCGAGTCCGTTTTTGACGTTTGCGACCACTAAAACCATGCTACTTTCGGGCAGCACTTTTGTCAACCGATAGGTTGCTAAATTTAATTGTCATGGTAGTTTGCCCGTCAAAACCGAATATTATTCCAACAATTTCTGAAATAAACTTCTCAACCATTCTTCACTCGAAAAGCTTGAACGGACGTGTTATAACAGGGCTGCGTCTTAGCCTTGCGCCAGTCACGCACGACCGTTCCTGACGCATCCGCCCCGGTAGCGTCATCCCTATGGCAATGCCCTCGATAGAAATTGGAGAAAGAAGAAGTGGCCGCAACACTCGACGGGAAAGCAGACACCTCGCGGGAACTGAAAATCGTCCGTGCCGCTTGCCCGCACGACTGCCCTGATACGTGCGCGATGCTGGTCACGGTCGAAGATGGGCGCGCGGTGCGCGTCGCGGGCGACCCGCATCATCCCATCACGCGCGGGACGCTCTGCACGAAGGTCGCCAACTACGAGCAGCGCACGCACAGTCCCGACCGCATCAAGACTTGTCTGAGGCGCGTCGGCGCGAAAGGCGAGGGACGTTTCGCGCCGATTTCATGGGACGAGGCGCTGGACGAAATCGCTACGCGCTTCCGCGCGCTCGCCGCGTCGCCGGAAGGCGCGCAGACAATCTTGCCCTACAGCTATTCGGGCACGCTCGGACTCGTCCAGAACGAATCAATGGACAGGCGTTTCTTTCACCGTCTCGGCGCGTCGCAGCTTGACCGAACCATCTGTGCGACGGCGGGCGCGGAAAGTTATAAAGCGACCTACGGCGCGAGCCTCGGCACAGACCCCGAACAGTTCAAAGGCGCGAAACTGATTCTGCTCTGGGGTACGAACACCATCACAAGCAACGTCCACTTGTGGCCGTTTATTCTCGAAGCACGAAAGCTCGGCGCGCGCGTCATCGCCATTGACCCGCGCCGCACGCGCACGGCAGACCAATGCGACGAGCACATCGCGCCGTTGCCGGGAACCGACGGCGCGCTCGCTCTCGGCATGATGCACGTCATTTTCAGGGAGGGACTCGAAGACGGAGACTATCTGGAGCGTTACACCATCGGGGCGGAGGATTTACGCAGGCGGGCGAGCGAGTATGCG
Organism: uncultured Pyrinomonadaceae bacterium; assembly: GCA_964246705.1. Classification (GTDB taxonomy): domain Bacteria; phylum Acidobacteriota; class Blastocatellia; order Pyrinomonadales; family Pyrinomonadaceae; genus DASZCR01. The sequence goes on along the minus strand of CAXTRQ010000006.1, from coordinate 58,838 downwards.
CCGGAGCGTGTCGCGGAGATTTGCGGAATCGAAGCCGAGACGATTGAACGCCTCGCGCGCCTTTACGCGACGACGCGGCCTGCCGCGATTCGCATCAACTACGGACTGCAACGCCACTCAGGCGGCGGCATGGCGGTCAGAACCGTCAGTTGTCTGCCGACCGTCACAGGCGCATGGCGCGACGCGGCGGGAGGCATTCTGCTTTCGACGAGCGGCACGTTCCCCATCAACTACGAGGCGCTCCATCGTCTCGACCTGATGCCGCAGCCGACGCCGCGCATGCTCAACATGTCGCGCCTCGGCGCGCTACTCACAGAGCAGGACGACCCGCCCGTGCGCGCGCTCTACGTCTACAACTCGAATCCGGCGGCGGTCGCGCCGGAGCAGGCCAAGGTGCTCGAAGGCTTACAGCGCGAAGACCTCTTCGTTGTCGTCCACGAACTTTTCATGACCGACACGTGCGACTACGCGGACATCGTGCTGCCCGCCACGACGCAACTTGAGCACTTCGATATTCACAAGGCTTACGGCCACTTTTATTTTGTCATCAACGAACCGGCTATCGCGCCGCTCCACGAAGCGAAGCCGAACTCGGAAGTCTTTCGTCTGCTGGCCGGAAGGCTGGGTTTTACGGACGACTGTTTCAAAGATTCCGACGAAGAGATTGCGCGACAGGCGATCTCTTCAGACCACCCGGCTCTCGACGGCATCACGCTCGAACTTTTGCGCGAGCGCGGTTGGATGCGGCTCAACCTGCCGGAAAAATTCGCGCCTTTTGCCGAAGGAAATTTTCCGACCGCATCGGGCAAGTGCGAGTTGTATTCGGAAAATTTGGAAGCTTTGGGAATGCCCGCCGTGCCCGAATTTATTCCGCCGCGCGAATCGCGCCGCAGCGCGCCGGAACTGGCCGCGCGCTTCCCGCTCGCGCTCATCACTCCGGCGGCGCACGCTTTTCTCAACTCAAGCTTTGCGAATCTTCCAAAGCAGCGACGGCAGGAAGCGCGCCCCTTCGTCGAAATCAATCCGCAGGACGCCGTCGCGCGCAGCATTCGGGACGGCGACATGGTGCGCGCCTTCAACGAGCGTGGTTCTTGCGAATTGACGGCGGTCGTCACGACACGCGCGCGCGCGGGCGTCGTCGTCTCGCCCTCGGTCTGGTGGAACAAACTCTCGCCGGGGCGAAAGAACGTCAACCAGCTTACTTCTCAAGCTCTGACAGACATCGGACGCGGCGCAACTTTCTACGATGCGCTCGTCGAAATCGAGCGCATCAAAGTCTCCGAAGTTTCGCCCGCCTAGTCGAAACTCGTGGCGATTAAAATTGCGAGGACGGTGATGACGGCGGCGGCTCCGACGCCCACTCCGATGGCGATATTCCGCGCCGTACTGTGCCCGCGATTGTTGTCAACTTTGGTGATGTCCTGATAAGCGACCGTCGTCGGCGCGTCAGTCTTGCGGTCTCTGATGACAGCATCGTTCTCCCCGGCCTGAGCGATATAACCTTTCACTTTCGTCCCGTTCTTCAACCACACGGTCGCGCGCGCCTTCTCGCCGACGCCGAGCCGCGCAATCTTGCTCCGCACCTGCTCCGACGACTGCATACCTTGCGCGCCCTGTGTTTTCGCCAGCGCGGGCGTCGTCGCCATCAACACATTCGCCAGCAGTCCGACAAGGACGAGCGACAGGAATCTTTTAACCATCATTATTCTCCAATTCTCTAATATCAATTTTCAACTACGAAGCCGCACGACTATAACAGCGTGGCGCAGCAAACGTCCGACAGGTGACAGCAATCTTAAATGATGAAGTCGGAAGGATGAAGGATGAAAGGATTGACCGATTGATTCATTTGCCCATCAGATTCATCGGCTCAATAAGCAAACGAATCAATTCTCATTCATCCTTCAACGCTCATCCTTCATTCTTTCCGCTTGACAGGCGTGCCACATCTCGCAGATACATAGACTGCAAGCCATTCCCCCTTGAGAAGCGCCGGACAAGCGAGCCGAGCTACTGCAAAAAAAAGAATCGAAAATCCAAGACCAGAGATTCAACAATTGAACTCTATGCAGACCGCATCCTACACGGACAGAAACAGGCGACGCCGCACGCCTCTCGCAGAGGTCGCCGCGCTAACCTTGCTGGCTCTCCTGCTCTCCCCGTTGCAGGCCGACAGCGCGAGACCAAAGTCTATAGCCAGCGCGGCGACGACGGAAACATTTGCGAACGGCGTGCCGCGCCGCGAGTGGACGCCGGACGAACAATTGCTCGGCGTGTCGCTGAAGACGAATCAGACGCGCGCCGTCGCCATCGCGCAGTTGAGGAACAACCCACCGGCACAACGCGCGGGAGCCGCGCGGCGCGCTCGCGTGTTGTTGCCCGCCGAGACGCTTCTACGCATCATGCGCGCCGAGGACGAGCGGCGCTGGGAAGCCACAGACCTCGGCCTGTTGTTGTCGGACAGGAGCGCAGCGGTGCGCGGTCGTGCAGCATTGGCGGCTGGTCGTATCGGCGATGCTGGCGCGGTTGCGCCGCTCGCTTCTTTACTCAGAACAGACAAGGTCGAGACGGTACGCGCGCACGCCGCCTTCGCGCTCGGCGAGATTGAAGCGGCGTCGGGCGCAGACGCCCTGCTCGAAGCCTTGCGTCTGAGCAAGTCAATCGAAGTTCGCGCGCGCACCATTGAGGCTCTGGGAAAGATTGCCGCCGCGCTTCCCGCCGCACAGGAAGAACGCCGTGCGACGCTCGGCGCGGCGATTCTCTCGACGCTCGCAGCCGAGCAGCGACAGCCCAAACCGAGCCGTGCCGTCGTGCTCGAAGCTCTCACAGCGGCGCTTCGTTCGCGCCATCGGGATGCTCCCAAAACAGTCGCGCTTTTCCTCTCTTCGCCCGACGCACGCGTGCGCGCCGACGCGGCTAACGTGCTCGCACGCCTGCGTGCTAAAGAGTCTGTCGAACGTCTGCGCGTGCTCGTCGCCACAGACACAGACCCGGTCGTGCGAGCCAACGCCGCCCGCGCGCTCGGCGTGGCCGGAGATGCCGCCGCTTTCGATTCGCTGGTCGCACGCGCGACGACCGATACAGACTTGCGCGTGCGCGTCAGCGCCATTCGCGCGCTCGGTTCTTTGAAGGATGCGCGTGCCGCCGATCCACTCTTACAACTCGGCGAGGAACTGCTCTTTGCTTACAAAGCGGCGAAGGGCAGCGCGGTCGAGCATCCTTCGGAAACTAACGAACTGCTCGAAATCTCCGGGGCACTCGGACGCCTGCTCGCCAACACGAATCATCCGCGCGCGTCGGCGCTGCTCAGGCACTTGCGCGAGGGCGGACTCGGCGCACCGGAGGTGGAGATGGCGCTCGCGGACATCGGGCCGACGCAATACATACGTCAACCGCCGTTCGTCGCGCTCGCCAACCGCACGCAGGGCGGCGCATACCCGACTTCTTGGCAGAGCATCTCGGCGCTGGCTCAAGGATTGGGTGAACTGGCTAACGTGACGAGCGCGATGGGCGGCAATAGCGCGATTAGTCTTCAAGCCGACGCACAGATACTTTTGCGCACGATGCTCGAAGATGCGAACACGCCCGCGCTCGCCCTGCCATCCGTGCTTCAGGCCATCGCCGCCTTCAAGCCGATTGACCTCGGCACGGTGATGCGTGCGAGGCTGAAAGCGAACGACATGATTGTGCGTGCGACCGCCGCAGACATCCTCGGCACGCTCGAACCCGATCCGATCAACGCGCGCGCGCTCATCGAGGCTCTGCCGCCGTCGCTCGACGAAGAGATGAACGACGCCGCGCTTTCCATTCTCGGCGCGCTCGCCAAGCAGAAGAGCGCGGAAGCGACGGAAGCTATCAAGACGGCGATTGACGTGCCCGATTACGTCGTACGCCGCCGCGCCGCCGCTCTGTTAAAAGGTGACGACGCGGGCGCAGAAGAGGGACGAGTCGAAACCGTCGCCACCAGAAATCATCCGGCCGACTACCAGCGCGCCATCTCCCGCATCGGAAAACGTGTGAGCGCGACGGTGCTCACGGATAAAGGCGAGTTCACCATCGAACTGCTGCCGGATGATGCGCCGCTGACAATTGATAACTTCATTGCGTTGGCTCGCAGAGGATATTTCAACGGCGTCGCGTTTCATCGCGTCGTCCCGAACTTCGTGGTTCAGGGCGGCGACCCGCGCGGCGATGGCAACGGCGGCCCCGGCTACCAGATTCGCTGCGAGATTAACGAAGAGACATATACGCGCGGCGCAGTCGGCATGGCTCTCTCAGGCAAAGACACTGGCGGCTCGCAGTGGTTTATCACGCATTCGCCGCAACCGCATCTCGATGGCGGCTACACGATTTTCGGTCGCGTCACGGAAGGCATGGAAGTGGTTGACCGCATTGCCATCGGCGACCAGATTCGCAGCGTCACGATCACGGAAGGGCGACCACCCGCGACCGGCAACCAGCGTTCAAACAGGCGCACCGCGCAGGTTAAGCGTTGAGAATTTTAAGAGCCGGGAGATTTGAAAATGTCAGACAGCAGAAAGCAGGCGGAAAGTAGCCGACAGACAGAAGTATTCAAATCTACTCTGACGGACTATTGCCTACTGCCTACTGCCTTCTTCATTTCTCTGTGCAACCTCCGTGTCCTCTGTGTCTCTGTGGCGAATAATTCTCTCCGTTTCACTCGACTAAATTTTCCACTCAGAGCGAGCGGCGTCAGCTTTGCCCTCGCGTTTATTTTCGGGTTGTGTTTGCTGCCCACCCCGGCCAACGCGCAGCAGAGCACGCCGCAGACGGCTAAAGCGGCGGAGCGCACGCAGTACAAAATCTCTCTCAAACTCGATTTCGACGCGCGCAGCTATACCGGCACGGAGCGCGTGCGCTGGATTAATCACGACAGCCGCCCGACCGCCGTCATCTATTTTCATCTCTACTCGAACCTCCGCGACAACGCAGCCCCGACAACACGCGCAGAGCCTTTCAGCATCGCCGGAATAAACACTGCGCCCGAACCGTCTGCCGCTCCGACGCCCGACGAGCCACACATCGAAATCGCAGAGGTGCGCACAGCACAGACGGCGCAACCGCTCGCCTTCTCGCTCGACGATCAGGAGATGACCCTACGCGTGCAGATGCGCGAGCCGGTCGCGGCGGGCGCGAGCGTCGAGGTTGAAATCAAGTTCAAGGGCAGCGTGCCGGAGATTGACCCGGATGAGACGAGTCTGCCCGCGCATGTCGTCCAGCAGGTCGGCGCGGGACTGCGCGAATAGCGCGAAGTTCGCCGCGCACGCGATACCAACTTTTACTCTCGTGGCGTGATGCTGCTCGGCAGCGCCTATCCGGTGCTTGCCGTCCGCAACGGCGACGACTGGCAACGAAAAGTTGAACCGACGGTCGGCGATGCCCTCTATACAGAGGTCGCGGATTACGAGGTGAGCATCATCGCGCCCGGCGACGTGGAATTGTTCACGTCGGGTGAAGGAGGATTTGACGCCGAGGTGAGCAGCCACCGTGAGCGGAAATACGTGGGAATAAATTTGCGTAACTTCGCCATCGTCGCCGGTCGCACGTTGCGTTCGGCGGAGCGCAATATCTCCGGCCTGAAGGTGCGTTCAATTTTCACTGCGGAACATGAAGTGGTCGGGCGTCGCGTGCTCGCCGTCGCCGCCGAGGCCGCGCGAATCTTCGAGTCGCGGTTCGGCGCGCTGCCGACAATTGCGCTCCCCTCAAAAACCATCAGCGTCACGGAAGCGCCGCTCGTCGCCGGGGTTGGGAGCGCAGAGTTTTCCGGGCTTGGCGTGATTGCCAGCGCCTTCTACGTGGATTTCGATGCGCCCTCGATGCGTAACCTCCCCGAAATTGTGCGCGAGCAGCGTGCCTCCATCGAAGATAGTCTTGAGTTCACGACCGCGCATGTGATCGCGCATGAGTGGTGGGGCATGACGGTCGGGAGCGATCCGGCGCGCGCCCCCGTCCTCGATGAAGCACTCGCGCACTGGTCGGCGTTGCTCTATTACAAGGACGCACACGGAGAGGAGCGCGCACGCCTCGCGCAGGAAGATCAGCTGCGCGGCGTCTATCAAATTTATCGCACGTTCGGCGGCGAAGACATGACGGCGGAGCGCGATGCGCGCGATTATCGAAACTCTTTCCAGTACGCGGCCATCGTCGCCGGTAAAGGCGCATTGATGTTCGTCGCGCTCCGGCAACTGATGGGTGACACACGGTTCTTCGCGGCGCTCCGCAGCTACTACCAGACCAACCAACTTGAGATCGCCGAGCTAGACGACCTGCGCGGCGCGTTTCTCGCCGAAGCCCCGCCCGAACAGCGTCGCATCGTCACGCGCGTCCTCAATCGCTGGCTCTCCGAGAAACGCGGCGATGAAGACATCGCGCCGCCCAACCCGGAACTCGCCGCCGCGCTCGGCCTCCCCATCGAAGGCGCGACCGCCAAAGATCGCAACGCCTTCTCCCGCCTCGGCAGATTCTTCTGGCGACAGATGACGCGCATTCGTTAGCGTTCGCCTTATCTACGACACACAGTCCATTGATATATAGAGCGGTTGAGTCTTGGGAGTCGGGCACGTTGTGGGTTGACGACCATCAGCGCATCAAGATTGAAGAGGTGCAATTTTCAATCGCTCAACTTTAAAGAAGAACGCAGAGATTTTATATCCAATTATGCTGCCAGATTCGCGGCGTGCAGGGAGCGTCTGCGATCCGTGCCGCTGAGTGTGAGGACGGGCGCGTAATCCGTTTGCAGGCTTTCGCGGAGAAGTTCCGCCGCCGCCCCGGCAGTCACCGGACGCGAATACAGATAGCCCTGACCGTAATCACACTTGAGGTCTTTTAGTTGCTCGTGCTGCCCTTCAGTCTCGACGCCTTCGGCGATGACAGCCATCCCCAGATTCGAGGCCAGTGTGACGATGGTTCTGACAATCTCGGCGTTCTCATCGCCCTCGCCCATTCGGCTGACGAAAGAGCGGTCAACCTTGAGCGTGTTGACGGGGAAGCGGTGGAGGTAGCTGAGAGACGAGTAGCCCGTGCCGAAGTCGTCAATGCTTAACTGAATGCCCATCTCGCGCAGTTGATCGAGCATCGCAGCGGCATCGTCGGCGTTGTCCATCACCGCGCTTTCTGTAATCTCCAATTTCAGGCATTGAGGCGGAAGCCCGGTCGTCAAGAGCGTCTCCTTGATTCGCTCGATGAGGTTATGCTGGGTGAACTGCTTGCTCGAAAGATTGACGCTAATGGTGAGCGGGCAGTGCGACGATGAAAGTTTTCGCCACTCGTTCATCTGGCGGCACGCCTCGAACAGCACCCAGTCGCCGATCTCCGTAATTAGTCTGGTCTCTTCGGCGAGCGGGATGAATTCCGTCGGGGAGACGAATCCGCGCTCCGGGTGATGCCAGCGGATGAGCGCCTCGAATCCGGCAATCTTACGTGTGCTGAGCGTCATAATCGGTTGATAGTAGACCTCGAACTCTCTGTGCTCGATGGCGTGGCGGAGGTCGTTTTCGAGTCGCAGTCGCGCCATCGCGTCGGCGTGCATGTCGGTGTCGAAAAGTTCGTAGCGGCCTTTACCCTTTTCTTTGGCGCGATACATCGCCGTGTCTGCATCGCGCAGCACGTTTTCGGGATCGTCGTAAGAATGATTGTTGAGAGTGATGCCGATGCTGGCCGCCGCGTAGACCTCGTGGCCGTTGAGGATGAAGGAGCACATCAACTCTTCCTGCACGCGGTCGGCGACGCGGATGGCGTCGGTCTGCGATTCCAGACCGTCGAGCAGGATGGCGAACTCGTCGCCGCCGAGGCGTGCCACCATGTCGGTCGGGCGCAGGCACTTTTCTAAACGCTGTGCAATCTTGATGAGCAGTTGGTCTCCGGCGGCGTGACCGAGACTGTCGTTGATGTTCTTGAAGCGGTCGAGGTCGAGGAAGAGGACGGCGAAGAGATGGTCTTGACGACGACGCGAGCGCTCGATGGCGAATTTCAGTTGATCCGTCAGAAGGGTGCGGTTCGGCAGCCCGGTCAGAGAATCGTGAAACGCGGCGTGGCGGAAGTGCTCGCGGCTTTCCTGAAGTTCGCGGCTGATGCGTTCGAGTTCGGCGATATGCCGGTTCTGCTCTTCGACGTGGCGCTCGGCTGCCTCGGCGCGTTCGCGCTCGGCCTCGGCGCGCGCGCGCTCGGACTGTTCAGCCTGAGCGGACGTGGCTCTGATGTCTTCCAGATATTTGTTGTAGGTAATGTAGACGATGCAGATGACTGGGAGCGACACCAGAAAAGCGTAGAAGCCAGCCGAGTCAATAAAGTTGGAGATGGCTCCGGCGGAGGCGGCCCCGATGAAGGTCGAGATGGAGAGCCAGCCGCAATGTTTACTCCATGTCTGGTGAATCGGCTGGTCTGACTTCAGCGCCAGCCCGACCGCGATGAGGATGCTGTTGGCGATGTACTGCGCCAGTCCCATCGTGACGGCGGCGACGAGGAGGCCGCTATAGCCTTGGCTGTGGAGGTTGGGCGCGACGATGGAGACGAGCCAGAGGGCGCAGACGGCGCAGGCGGTCGAGCAGGCCAGCACCGCCGCGTTGAAGAGAATCGTAATCGGCTTTTTCTGCTTGCTGATACGCAGGCCGGAACTGATGCCCTCGGCGGTCGCCAGCAGCACGGCAGCCGCCCCGCCGTAAATCAGAATGGCGAGAAAGATGAAGGTGTCCGCGAGCGTGATGTTGACCTCATGGCGAGGGATTCTCACGTAGATGCGCGAACTGACGCCGAGAGTCACAAACGCCAGCAATAGAAAGCGCAGGTCGAGTCGCGCCGGATGAAGCTGGTTGATGCAAAGCGTCGTCACCAGCCCGCCGATGACGACGACCGTCCATTGGTATGGCCTCAACTTTTCCGCGCGTGTGCCCATGATCTTTTGCTTGCTCTCCCCTCCGGCTCAGGCCGCAGCAGATTGCTGCGCCGGTTGGAGGTACACGGTCGTGTGCTCGCTGAAGAACTCAAACGCCGCTTTCCGGTAGAGCGAGCGCGCGCTGTTGTTATCTTCGCGTACCGTCAGGCAGATTGCCGCCGAGCGTTCCAGCAGCGCACGTCCCATCTGCGTGAGGCAACGCAGCCCGACACCGCGCCCGCGCATCTCCGGCGCGACATAGACGCCCTCGATGTAGATGGCCTGTGGCGTGTCGGACAGCAAGTCCGTCTTGAACATCAGGCGGTCGCCTGCGCGCCAGACCCACACGCGCCCCCTCACGATTCTCGCGGCGAGGCGACGGCTGAAACCTGCGGGATCATTCTCCAGCGGATTTCGTCCACCTTCCGCGCACACCAGACTGGCGTTGATTTCCAACAGCAGCGGGAGGTCTTCAAGTGTCGCCGGGCGTAAGCCCTCTACGCTCTCACATTTCTCGATTGGCGCACGCATCACGAGCAGATGTTCCTCCGCCCTCGTGTTCGGCAACGTCTTCCGTTCTGCATAGACCTGCCAGAAACGCTCGACCGCTTTGCGCTCACCTCTGATGAGGCGCGTCGAGATAGGCGCGCGCGCGAAGCGTGCAAATTCGTCAATCGTCGCCTCGTCGTCGGCCTCAAAGAGAATCGCGTCGCCGATGAGAGCGACGCCTTTCATTCGTCCATCATGTGCGCGACACGCGTAGAACGCACCGCGATTGTGCGACGACACGATGCCGTTGTCGCTGATGAAGCTTCGCATGCAGACGGTCGCGACCGGCCGCGCTTCGAGGTAAGCCATCGCCTCGTCTGCATCCTCTGACCTGAGTGGTTGAACTGTTAGAGAATTGTCCACGTTCGTAACCATTCGCTGAGAAGCGTTCTGAGATGTTTGGCGTGAACGGTGGGGAGGGGCTTTCAAACCGTCGCGCGTGGAATTGTTGAAGAGAGCGGAGACAGCCCGACGCATATCGCCGGTCGTCTCCGCCCTTCGGTTGAGTTATTTCATTGACTCGGTATCATCGCCGCCAACCATCGCGGACATGGCCTGCACGGCGGAATCACCCATCACCATGCCGTCGCCCATCACCATCCCGTCGCTGACCATCACACCGTCGCCCATGACCATGCCATCACCCATCACCATCCCATCACTGACGAGGACGCTGCACGGGAGAAAGACTGCGCCGTCGCCCATGACCATGCCGCTGCTGGTCAGGATGTTGTCGCCCATGACCATGCCGTCGCTGACCATCACACCGTCACCCATCACCATGCCATCGCCCATCACCATCCCGTCGCCTAAAACCATACCCGTCCCGTAGACCGTCTGGTACTGGGCGATAAGATTGGAGCCTTTGAGGTAGTGTTGGTTGACCATGATGCCTTGCGCCCATGGGAAGGTGTATCCAGCGATAGTCGTACTCGGCGTCGGTAGGCTGCTGGTCGTCAGCAGCGGGTCGCCCTGTTTCGGGTTGTTACCTAAATCCGTGCGGACGAGTCGCGCCAGACGGACTGCGCCTTCGACGTTGAGTTGTCCCGTGCCCTGCTCGAAAGCGTTGAAGCCCGCGAGTTGCTGCGACGTATACATCAAAACCATCTTGACCATGTTCGGCGTCAGCTTCGGGTTGGCTTGCAGCAGGAGCGCCGCCGCGCCTGCGACGAGGGGCGTCGCCATTGACGTGCCGCTCAGGTACATCAACCTCTTGTTGTCTTTGTCGGAGATGCCTGCGTCCAACTCCCTGTGCTGTGTGACGAGGAGATTTCCGTCTGCTTCGGCGTAAATCAATTTATTGCCGGGAGCGACGAGGTCGGGCTTAACGAGGTTGTCGTAGTGCTTGACGCCGCTCGCGTCCGTCCAATAGCTGCGAGTGGGGCCGCGCGAACTGAAGGTGGCGATGCCGTCGTCGTCGCGCTTGTCCGTGCCGAAGGTGTTGGTTGCGCCAACGGTGATGACCGAAGGCTCGTTGCCGGGAGAGTGAATCTGCCCGTAGACTTTCTGCCCGGCGGCGTTCTTGCCGTTGTTACCGGCGGCGGCGACGACGACGATTCCGGCGTCAACCAGCCTGCGCGCGGCCTTGCACAGCGGGTCGTTTTTGTAAGAGTCAACGGCGGGCGCGCCGAGGCTCATGTTGACGACGCGAATGTTGTACTTGTCTTTGTTCAGCGGGTTGTTGGAATTGGCTGGCCTCGACGGGTCAGCCGGGCTGAGAATCCAGTTGAGCGCGTTCAGCACCCACGAAACGCTGCCCATGCCCTGTGAGTTCAGCACGCGCAGGTTGATAAATTTGGCGTTAGGAGCAATGCCTTCGTACTCAGTAGCAATGGTCGTGCTCACACCGGCGGCAGATGAGGCGACGTGCGAACCGTGTCCGAATTTGTCTTCAACCGTTTTGTCGCCGGTGAAGTCCACGCTCGCCACTAGACGCGCGCCGGGAGTGCCGCCGTTGAAGGCGGGGGGGGTGGTGTGCATTGCCGCATC
>CAXTRQ010000006.1:47154-47387 GCA_964246705.1 uncultured Pyrinomonadaceae bacterium | reverse complement strand
GATGCCGCCGATGAGTGAGCCACTCGGCTGCGTCCGCACCAGATCAGTGCCGGTCGTGGCCGTGACGTGTCCGAACGATTCAATCTTTCTGTCCGGCGACAGGTAGCCCGTCGCTTTGCTCGCCGCCAGTTCCTCGAGAGCGTTGACGGGCACTTCCACGCGCAACGCGCCGAGTCTCTGCATGGACGACTTGACCTCGACACCGTGGCGTGCGAGCAGCGATTTCAGTTCGT
>CAXTRQ010000006.1:0-47144 GCA_964246705.1 uncultured Pyrinomonadaceae bacterium | reverse complement strand
CTTAAAGTCGGCGGCTTGCAGGATGACGCCGACGCGTCCATTACTCGACCGCCCCGCGTTCACCATCTCGCGCAGGTCGGAGGAGAGCTTGTCGCCCTCGAATCCGTCGCCCGTGCGGGCGCTCTTGTCGGAATCGGATTCATCGCTCACGCCGTCGAGGCGGAGAGGCTGGAACAATTTCGCCAGCGTCGCATCTCCCCCGATGTGCTCGGCGTACATCGCGGAGGTCGTCACGCCGATAACGCGCACGTCACCCCGCTCGATGGACGCGCGCATCGCATCCGAGGCTGCACGCTCCGTGTAAGTGCCGATGTAGTGATGAAAGTCTTCGATGAAAAGGATGACTTGCCCGCGCGAGCCTTCGGCCTCTGCAAGAACGGCTCGCAGACGGGCGGTGAACTCTTCGCCGGATTTAGCGTCGGCCATCAGAGCGTCGCGGCTGACGCCGAAAACCTTCGCGTCGCGCAGCCGCGCAGGCGCTTTGCCGGAGGCGATTTGTCGTGCGACTCCTCTGGCTATCGTTGCCGCGTCTGTGCCCGGCTCCGCAATCAGCACCGGATTATTTTTCGTCTCGCGCGAAAGAATTTCGATGGCCTTGAGGACATTCGCTTCGAGGTCTTTCGCTTCGCTGCCCTGTAGCGATTCGAGTTTGCCCATTCGCGCCTGCTGCGTGAGATCGCTCGCGTAACGCGACAGGACAGGATAAGAAGTCTTCGGACGGCGATTCGCCTCCGACGTGGCCGGCTCCCCACCTGAGCGCGCGACGTTTGCGGCGACGGGGAAGGTTCCGGCTAAGGATGTGACTGCTAGTGAAAGCGAAATAAGCAGTCTGAAGAGGGATGTGTTTTTCGGTCTCATGCCTGTAGCCCTGTTTGATAGTTGCCGCATCAACCTTCCAAACGGCAGGTGAAGCGAGTTGCGCCTTGTTATCGCCGCGTCTCTCCGGTCTTCGGCAGAGGGCGGCATTTTCGATAAAGAACTTGTCCGGCAGATGCCGTGCGCTCATGTTATTGCGAAGGCTATGCCAGAGCGGGCAATGCTCAACTATTGCGGAAAAGCTGCGGATATGAGAGAAGGGCGGCGGTCTTATCGGTCAACAACAAGTAACCGCCCGGTCAGGCTGACAGGGGTTAATCATTCTGACTGTCTGGCCGGATAAGCTATCGGGAGACTGCGCAAGCGCACGCCGACGTGTGCTTGCTGTTCATTGCTTCTTAACTCCCGTATGATTGAACTGCCGGACGAAAGCGCAACTTGATGAGAGAACAAAAAGCCGACAGCCGTCTGCAAACATCAACCGACCGACTAGAGCGCAAGCTTGAGCGCGAACTTGAGCGGACGCCAAAACAGCACCACTCTCAGGTGGAAGTCGAGCGCAGCCTCGAACAATTAAGCCGTTGGATGGATGGGCTGTTTCGCATCCCCGGCGTGGGCTGGCGCTTCGGCCTCGATGCCATCGTCGGTCTCGTTCCCGGCGTCGGCGACATCGCCACGACCGCCGTCTCCTTCTACATCCTTGCTTCCGCTGTCCGCTACCGTGTGCCCAAAGTCACGCTCCTGCGGATGGGACTCAACATCGGCATTGATTACGTGCTCGGCTCAATCCCGCTTGTCGGCGACATCTTCGACGCCTTCTGGAAATCGAACCAGATGAACGTCGAACTGCTGCGCACGCGCGCCACCGTCTCAGGTGAAGAAGCACGACGCACCTCGCCCGGCGACTGGCTCTTCGTCGGCCTCATCATGCTCACGCTGCTCGCGCTTCTCTTCTGCTCACTCGCGCTCGGAATTTATCTGCTAAGCCTCGTCTTCCAGAATGTCCCGTCGCCGTTTTAGAGCAATGCTTTCGGCAGGCAAAACAAAAGGCATCTCCACCGAGGAAGATGCCTTTCATCTTTGAATGTTGCCGATATTTCTCTCTCTTCAACCCTGCGTTGGCGCTTCGCTCGACTCTCTGACGGGTGCGGCGGCGAGCACGCGCTCAAGCGTCGCCTTGAGCATATCCAGCCCGCGCTCGCCAGCGGCAAAGCTTCGCAGCTTGCTCTCACGGTCGAACAGGTAATAAGCGGGCACGTAACCCTGCTCGTTCTGAAACGCGTCGCGCAGTTTGTGTTCGTTATCCACGGCGCACGGCTCTGTGATGTTGTGGACGGCAATCGCCCCACGCACCGCTTCGGCGTCCATGTCGGCCTCGTAGCGCGGCATGTGGACGGCGATAACCTTTAAGCCCTGCGCGCGATGGCGGTCGCGCCACTCGGTCACGCGCGGCATATTATCCTTGCAGATACCGCAACTGACCGACCAGAAATGCACCAGCGTCGGATGTCCCTTCGACTCTTCAGCCGCCCGCGCCGCTGTCGTATTGAACCACTCCGTCGCTCCTTCAAGCGACGGCATTTCTGTCCCCATCCTCATCGGCATAAACGATTACCTCAACGACAAGTGACGAGTAACAAGTGTGAGACAGCTTTGCTCTCATCACTGAAAAACTGATTACCGTTTTCAGCTTTGCTCGTCACTCGTCACCTGACACTTGTCACTGCTCTTACGCTTTCAACGTCTCCTGACCCGGACGCCATTCAGCCTGACAGAGGCCGCCCGTTTGCAACGCCTGAATGACACGCAGGGTCTCTTCCGCCGACCGACCGACGTTCAAGTCGTGCACGACCTTGTAGCGCAGCACACCTTCGGGATCAATGACGAAGAGACCGCGCAACGCGATGCCCTTATCTTCGATGAGCACGCCGTAATTGCGCGCGACCTGCTTTGTGATGTCAGCCGCAAGCGGGTACTTCAAACCTTCGACGCCACCCTGCTCGCGCGCAGTCTTTAACCACGCGCGATGCGAATGGACAGAGTCGGTCGAAACGCCGACAATCTCTGCCCCGATGCCTTCAAAATCTTCATAGCGGTCGCTGAAGGTGGTCAACTCCGTCGGGCAGACGAAGGTGAAATCGAGCGGGTAGAAAAGCAGCACCAGCCACTTGCCCTTGTAATCCGAAAGCTTAACGTTTTCGTTCAGTTTCTCGATGTTTTTGGTCGAAGCCATATCGAACTCCGGCGCGGCCTGTCCGACCATTGCAGTTGTCTCCATAAAGTTCTCCTATCAGTTGAAATGATTGCTGTTTAAAATCAATCGGTCTTCCGGTCAAAAGTCTCGCGCCGTGCTCCAACTAAATTTGCCGCGACGGCCATCTCTTCGTCCCTTCGACCAAGCTTCCTAACTCTTCGCAGCGCAATCGGGACACAGCCCGACGAGCGTCAGGTGAATTGATTCGGGTTTGAAACGGGAGCGACGCGCGGCGGCGCGCTTGAGTTTGGAAGTCTCCGCGAGATCGAAATCCGAGAGCTTGCCGCAGCGCGAACAGAGCGCATGATCGTGGCGCGCAGTCTCGCCGTCATAGCGGCTCGCCCCGTTGCCGAAGCTAATCTCGCGCACGAGTCCTGCGTCCTTCAGAAACTTCAGCGAGTTATAGACGGTGGCAAAGCTGATCGAAGGCAGCATACCGCGCGCCGCCTCGAAAATCTCGCCCGCCGTCAGGTGCTCTCCGCTCTCGCTGATGACCTGAAGCACGGCCTGCCGTTGCGGCGTCAACGCCCGCCCGCCGCCGCCGCCCTGATCTCCCTTGTCTGCCATAAGTGTTTTAAAGTGGATTTAGAATAATTCTAAATCGCTTATTTGTCAACAGGAATGCTTTAGAAAAAGGAGCGGTCAAGTTTGCTATTGAATATTTATGCTGAGAGTTTAGGATGACGCTCAACGAACTTGATTAAAGCTTCGGCGTAGTGCGAAAACGGCGCGCAGCGAACACCGTAAGGTGCGAGCAGTTCTTGTGCGCGAGCGGTGTCGTAGGTCTGCTTGAGGAAGAAGTAGGGCACGCCGACGTGCGGTAGCCCGGTGAGAGATTCCGAGAGCGGAAGCATCAACGATGTCCGGACGAGCGGCACAGGCACGGTCATCCGTGAGCCGCGCCCGACGAGCTTGTGCGAGATGGTTTCAAAAAGCTCGTGGGTGGAGAGCGGCGCGGGGTCGGCGAGTTGGATGGTTGCGCCGACGGCGCGCTCATCCGTGACAAGCGCAGCCAATGCTTCAACGACGAAATCAACGGGCACGAGATTGAGGCTCACCTCACGGTTGCCGATATTGGCGAGCGACAGCAGGTTGGGCTGTATGCGCAGGTAGTTAATCAGATAATAGACGCCGTCGTATTTCGCCGTCTCGCCCGTCTGTGAATCGCCGCAGACGACCGCCGGGCGATGAATCGTCAGAGGCAGTTCCGCTTTGAGCGCGTCCACTTCCACTTCCGCCAGATACTTCGTCTCTTCGTAATAGTTGCGAAAGCCCGCCGTGTGCTGCAACTCGTTTTCGAGAATCACCCCTGTGCGCAGCCCCGCGACATAGCAGGTCGAGATGTAATGATAGCGGCGCAGGTTTTTGAGCGCGCGCGCGAAAGAGTTGACGCGGCGCGTGCCTTCGACGTTGACGCGCATCGCCACATCGCGCGCGACCGCAAGATCGTAGATGGCTGCGAGATGAAACAGCATCGTCGTCTCGCGTTGCGCCATTTCCAAATCTCCCGGCGCAAGCCCCAAATCCTCACGCGTAATATCGCCTTCGAGGATGAGAAAATTGCTGGCGGGAGCGCCCGTCTCTTCCGCGATGCGTGCAACACTGGCGCGGGCGCTTTCGAGAAAGGCGGGCTGCACGAGCAACAAAAAGTGCGCCCCTTCCTTCGCCAGACGCTCGACCAGACGCCCGGCGATGAAACCGGGAAAGCCCGTTAGAAAGATTGTTTCATTGAGAGCCATTGGCAATACCCACAGGCTCTTAATCTTCGCCCCTGCATGCCAACTCAACGAGCGTGCGGACGCCCGTGCCCGACGTGCCTTTCGGGGCGTAGGGTTTCGGGGCGTCGTACCATGCCGTCCCGGCGATGTCGAGATGTACCCACGGAGTGGCGTCGGCGAATTTACTGAGGAGGAGCGCGGCGGCGATGGCGTCGGGGCGTCCGCCGTAGTTTTTGAAATCGGCGATCATGCTCTCGATGCGTTTCTTGTAGTCGTCGCTGACGGGCATGCGCCAGACGGGTTCGCCCGCGCTCTCCGCCGCGCGCGTGACTTCGCCTGCCCACGCGTCGTCGTTGCTGAAAAGTCCTGTGCGATGCGAGCCGAGGGCGATAATGATGGAGCCGGTCAACGTGGCGAGATCAATGATGCGTGTCGCGCCGAGTTGTTTGGCGTAGGCGATACCGTCAATTAAAACGAGACGGCCTTCGGCGTCCGTGTCGGCGACCTCGACGGTGTAACCGGCGAGCGTGCGAACGATGTCGCCGGGCTTGATGGCTCGCCCCGAAGGCATGTTTTCGGCGCAGGGAATAATGGCGACGATACGTCTGCCAGGCTTCAGTTGCGCGATGGCGCGGAGCGCGCCTAAGGCCGCCGCGCCTCCGGCCATGTCCGACTTCATCTCTTCCATTCCCGCAGGCTTCTTGAGCGAGATGCCGCCCGTATCGAACGTAATGCCCTTGCCGACGAAGGCCAGCAATTCTTCATCATCGGCGGGAGCCGTTTCGGGTTCATAGCGGATGACGATGAGCGCGGGCGGCTCGTCCGATCCCTGCCCGACGCCGAGCAGTCCGCCCATGCCGCGCGCTTCGATCTCTTCTGCGTTCAAAGATTCAACTTTTAGACCGAACTCTGCGGCCATCTCCGCAGCACGGCGCGCGAACTCGCGCGGGGGCAGAGAGAGGCCGGGTTCGTCCGCCAGCGTGCGTGTCCAGTTGACTGATTCGGCGATGACGCGCGCACGCTCG
The DNA here is from genome assembly GCA_964246705.1 of uncultured Pyrinomonadaceae bacterium. Taxonomy (GTDB): domain Bacteria; phylum Acidobacteriota; class Blastocatellia; order Pyrinomonadales; family Pyrinomonadaceae; genus DASZCR01. The sequence goes on along the minus strand of CAXTRQ010000006.1, from coordinate 41,331 downwards.
ACGGCTTGGCGCAACTCTTCGCTCTCTTGCGAAACAATAAACGTCAACTCTTCAAGCGTCGCGGCTCCTTCTTCGTCCTCATCCTTTTTCTTGTAGAGGTCGCCGTTATAGAGGCCGAGATGCGCGCCCTCCGCGAGCGCGCCCAGCGATTCGACGGGCGCTACGCCGCCCTCTTCCGGCATGACGAAATAGAGGTGACTGACATGCGCTGCACGAGCCTTGCGGACGGCCATCCCTGCCGCGCGTCGTAGCACGGCGGCGTCGAAATCGGAGTGCTCGCCGAGGCCGACGAGCAGGATGCGTTGCGCGCGGTTTGCGCCGTCGCTGCTCGCGTCTTTGACGCTCTTGCTCCGGCCTGCTGCATCTGCAAGGGAAGCGTGAATCAGAAGCGAGGTTTCGGCTTCGCCCTTAAACTCGCCGTCGGCGATCATCTGTTCGCAGATTGGATGCCAGACAGCATTCTCTCCGGGCGGAGGCGTGGAAAGATGCGGTTCATCTGTGAAGAGGCAAATAGCGACGGCTTCCTGTAACGTCATCGTCGGAATCTGCGTCGCAATGTTGATTGAGAGGCGGCTGCTTAAAGTCTCTGGGGGTTTCATCTGGAATAATCGGAATCCTGCGGGCGCGCGTGAGAGGAGTTCCTTGCTCCTTAGTTTAGTTGACTAGCCAAAGACGTGCGATTGGCACGCTTCGCGTGAAAGTTAGTATAATTCAAGCTCTCGGATTTGGCCTAACCAGCGCGACGGATAGACCGCACGCTTTTTACTCCCGATAATTTTTGCACGGCTTTAGATTTGCCCTGAGATTCATCCGAAATTTTTCATGGAAGGAATACTTTCGATGGTCTTGATTCGCTCTCTGCAACGGCGGCTGGCGCTTGTGGTCGCAATCGCGCTCGTCGTCTCATCGTCCTCGGTCTTCGCGCAGCAGACGCCGCCCGCGTGCAATGTGCGCGTCACGCTCTTGCAGGTTAACGATGTCTATCAGTTCGCGCCTGTCGAGCGCAGTGCGTCGGGCGGGCTGGCACGCCTGTCGACCCTGCGCAAACAGATTATGAGAGAGTCGCCGAACACAATATTTTTTCTCGCGGGCGACACCATCTCGCCTTCAGTTGAGTCCATCACCTACAAGGGCGCGCAGATGATTGAGGCTTGGAACAACATCGGTTTGGACTACGCCGTCTTCGGCAACCACGAATTCGATTTTGGGCCCGAAGTGCTGCGCCAGCGCATGTCCGAATCGAAGTTTGTGTGGCTCGGCGCGAATGTCGTCAACGCCAAGACCGGAAAAACTTTCGCCGACACGCCGCCCTTCCTAATCCGCGAAATCGGCGGCGTTCGTATCGGCATCTTCGGCATCGTGCTGCCTGAGACGAAGACCACTTCGAGTCCCGGCCCCGACGTTGATTTCCGCGACGCCTGCGCGACCGCCAGAGAGATTATCCCGCAGATGCGTGCGCGCGGCGCGAACACCGTCGTCGCCGTCACGCATCTCTCGATGCGCGAAGACAAAGAGTTGGCGCGCTGCACCTCCGATATTGATGTCATCATCGGCGGCCACGAACACACGCTGCTCGAATCTCTCTCAGGCCGCACGCCCATCTTCAAGATGACGGCTGACGCGCGCGAGATGGGACGCATTGATCTCAACATCAATCCGACGACGGGCAAGGTCGAGAGCATTGATTGGCAGGTCATTCCCGTCAACGCTCAAATTGAGGATGACCCGCAGTTCGCCGCCGTGATAACCAAGTACGGCGCGAAGCTGAAGGAACTGTCCGAGCGCGTCGGGACGACGGATGTCCCGCTCGATGCGCGCAGCGCGGCCAATCGCACAATTGAGACCAACATCGCAGACTTCATCGCCGACGCTTACAGGCAAGCGACGGGCGCGGATGTCGCGCTTCTCAACGGCGGCTCAATTCGCGCCGATACCATCATCACGCCCGGCGAGTTGACGCTCCGCGACGTGCTCTCGATTCTGCCCTTCGGCAATAAACTGGTGAAGATTGAAGTGAAGGGCGCGACGCTGCGCGAGGCCATCGAGCACGGCGTCAGCCGCAGCGGCGGCACGGCTGAACCCGGACGCTTTCCGCAAGTCTCCGGCATCCGCTACTCTTACGACACGACACTGCCTGCGGGCGCGCGCGTCAAAGGCATCACGGTCGGCGGCAAGCCGCTCGACGATAATAAAACCTACACGCTGGCGACCGCCGATTATCTCGCCGGAGGCGGCGACCAGTACGCGATGTTGAAAGGTGCGCCGAACGTTTTGAAAGAGACATTGAAGGATTCGGATGCGCTCAAGCGCGCTATCGCCGCCGCCGCGCGTATCGCGCCGCAGACGGACGGTCGTATCGAGCGGCTCGACAAACCTTCAAATGTAAACCAGTGCAACACGAGCGCGCCAACCGGCACGAGCGTATCGAAGTGAGGATTTCAAATGATGTTTGACGAAGAATTTCCGGCAGATGCAAAACTGGAAGCGATAGAGCTTTTCAAGAGCGCATATCAAGCGCAGGCGGCCAAAGATTACGACCGGGCGATGGAGTTGTATCGTCGCTCCATCGAAACTTACCCGACCGCTGAAGCGCACACCTTCCTCGGCTGGGTCTTCAGCTTTCAAGGCCGCTACGAGGAAGCGATTGACGAATGCCTCGCTGCCATCCGCATTGACTCGACGCTCGGCAATCCTTACAACGATATCGGCAGCTACCTCATCGCGCAGGGCGACCTCTACACCTGCGTCCGCTGGTTCAAACGCGCGCTCGTCGCCCCGCGCTACGAATCCTACGTCTTTCCGCATTTCAATCTGGGGCGCGTCTATGAACAGCGCGGGAGATTGCTCGACGCCGTGCGCCACTACGGCCTTGCCCTCGAAGAACAACCCGAATTCTCGCAGGCCGCCAAAGCCTTGCGACGCTTGCAGGCGAGGCTCAATTAAGCTTGTGAAGCTGTTTGACAGGTAATTGCCTTCGCTCCGTCAGGAGCGAGATGTTGATAGAAGCTTGTAACCTTAGAAGCTTAGGATGACCTCGCCGGAGCAGTATTTCGTTTGTTGGAGCGCCAGCCCGCGCCAGATGGATGAGTTGTGGGCTGAAGGATGGCGGCACTTCGGGGCGATGTTCTTTCGCTACCACCAGTCTTCGAGCACAGGCAGCCGTTGCACGGTGTTGCCGCTCAGGGTTGACCTCGAAAAGTTCTCGCCCTCACGCAGCCAGAAGCGCGTCCTTGCCAGAAACCGGGATGCGCGCGTGCGTATCCGGAAGACTTTCATCTCCGCAGAGAAGCGCGAACTCTTCGACGTGCACAAGCGTCGCTTCACGTTCAACATTCCCGACTCGCTCTATAACTTTCTCTCGCATGAACCCGCACACTTGCCCTGCCTCAATCGAGAGATTTGCATCTACATCGAAGATCGGCTCGTCGCCGCCAGCTTTCTCGACATCGGGGAGCGTTCGACCTCAGCGGTCTACGCGATGTTCGACCCCGTAGAGAGCAAACGCAGCCTCGGCATCTTCACGATGCTCTCCGCCATCAACTATTCGCGCGAGCGCGGCTGCCGCTACTATTATCCCGGCTACGGCTGCCGCGAACCTTCCGCCTACGACTATAAGAAGAACTTCGAGGGGCTTGAGTATTTCGACTGGCGCGGCACTTGGAGGCCGCTCACAGATGTGCATCGGGATGGAGGCGAGCCGGAGCCTCCGGCATAACCGCTCGCCCAAAGTTGTTTGTGAAATAACTTTCCGAAGTCCCGCGTCAGGAGGTTTCGTGCTGCTCGATGTCGCCCTTGATGTGTTCCTTGTTGATCTTCATCTTGAGGCGGTGGGCGTCAACGGCGACGTAGACGACTTCGGCTTCGGTGACTTTAATCCGCTCGGAGGTTCCGCCGTAGCGCTCGGCTTCGACGACGACGCGCACGGTAATCGAGGTCGTGCCGATGCTCATCGTCTGAGCGTAGAAGCTGACGAGGTCGCCGACGAAGACGGGTTGGTGAAAGATGACCTCGCGCATGGCGACCGTGACGAAACGCTCGATGGAGGTGCGGCGGTGGGCTTCGACCGCGCCCGCGATGTCAATGTAACTGAGGATGATGCCGCCGAAGATAGTTCCCTGCGGGTTGGTGTCGCGCGGCATCAGCGTGATGCGGATGGCCGGGTCGCCGTAAGAGTTCATAAGCTTTAAAATGTGCGGAGGCTTTGTGCGTCTCTCGCCCGAAACGTCTGTGCATGCCCGCCGAGGAGCAGTTCAATTTTGATGAAAACGATGCTGCCAGAGCATGAACGCCCGCGCCGCAACCTGTCAAGAGAAGCCCCGCCGGTCTCTCTGCGATTCTTCAACTGCCCGACGAATCGCCGCCTCGCCGATTTCGCCAAAATCGTCCGGCGGGGTCGTACAACGGCGCGGCGTCCGTCTCTCATCTAAAAGCTTGCCGCAGAAGAAGTAGAAGAACCTCGAAGGCTGGTTAAAGTCCCTGATTTGGCTCGCCACTCCGGGTCGCCTGTTTTAACGAAGCGGATTATTTGGACGGAGAAGCCGTGGAGCGCGAGCGCGTGCGGCTTCACGCTGCGAAAACGAGATGTATAATCGGCAGCAACTTTGCTGTTCCGAAATTGAGCTTTATGAACCGCTCTGATTCTATTGGGAATTTGATAATGAGAAATTTTCTAACTTGCGCGGTGTTGATGGCGACACTGCTGGCTTCGACAGGTCTCGCACAGACGCCGCGCCGTCCCGCCGGGCGTGGGCGCACGAGCGTCCCGCCGCGTCCCGCCGCGACCGCGACTCCGACACCGACGCCCGTCCCCATGCCGACGCCCGTGCAGGTGCGCGAAACGCCGCTCGCTCCGGGTGCGCGCGCACGCTTCGACATCACGAACTACCGCATCGAAGCCGAGTTGCAGCCCTCGCAGCATTTTATGACGGCCATCGGCGACGTGACTTTTACGCCCGTGGATAACACGCGCTCGGTGGTCTTCGAGTTGAACGGCTCGCTCAAAGTCGAAGGCATCGAACGCGGCGGCGTGGCGCTCACTAACTACGTGCAGGACGCCGTCGGCGTTGATACGGTCGGGCCGAGCGTGCGTGTTGATCTGGGCGAAGTCGTCGCGGCGGGCACTCCCGTCACACTGCGCTTCCGTTGGAGCGGCGCGCTCGTGACGCCCGAAGGCGGGCCGCTGGCGACCAAGCGCCTCGCCTATATCGGCGAAGAAGGCTCTTACCTGATGTATGCCGCGCGCTGGTTTCCGTTCCATGATTATGCCGCCGACCGCGCCACCTCTGACATCACGATTACCGTCCCCACAGGTTATGAAGTCGCGGGCTACAGCGACGAACCCGTGACACAGCTTTCCAACGATGCGCCGCTTCGCATGATGAGCGACTCGGCAAGCGCACGCACGGCTTCAGGACGTGCCGCCGCGACGCCAGCGCGGTCTGGCGTCGCGCGTTACCATTTCGTCGCGCGCCAGCCCACGCTCGTCGGCAATTTCGTGATGGGGCGCTACATCACGCGTTCGCTCAACTTCGGCGGTTATACCTTACAGTTCTACGTCCTGCCCGGTAGCGAACGCTTCATCGAACCCTACGCGGAGTTAATCGGCAACGCTCTCCAGTTCTACACGCAGAAGTACGGGCAGCCTGCTTTCGGCACGCGCTTCGTCGTCGCGCAGATTGACGATGCGAGTCTCGACGCTTATGCCGCGCCCGGCATGCAGTTTCTCTCGGCGCGTTTCTTCGAGCCTGCGCGGCAGGTCTCGCTCGATGAACGCATCGAGCGCGAGGCCGCTTTTCAGTGGTGGGGATTGACGGTCGGGCTTCGCTCGTTTGACGACGCGTGGCTCTCGCAAGGGTTGGCTGAATGGAGCGCGTTCAACCTGCGCGAAACCAAATTGCAGGGCGCGTCTCTGGAAGCGACCGAGCGCGACATGCAGGAGCGCGCGTTGATGTTCGAGCAGACGGCCTCGATCCTGCGCGCGCCCTCGACCTTGGACGACACGTCCGCCGCCTATCAGGCCATCGTCTTTTACAAGGGCGCGATGGTCTTTCGCATGCTGCGTGAAACTTTAGGCCAACAGAAGTTTGACGATCTGCTGCGCCGCTACTTCGGGGAGTTCAAGGGGCGCAACGCTTCGATTGACGATTTCGAGAAATTGGCGACGCAAGTCGCGGGCGAAAACATGCGCTACTTTTTCGCGCGCTGGGTGGAAGGCACGGGCGTCCCTGAGTTCAATGCCGACTATCAGATTATTCGCACGCGCTCAGGCAAGTTTCGCGCGCGCGGGACGGTCAAGCAGAACTTCGAGAATTTACGGATGCCCGTCGAGGTGATGCTCAGGGCCGAAGGCGACGACGTGACCTCGACCCTGCTGATTTCTGATAAGAGCGAGGATTTCGATTTCGAGTCGAACGGCAAGCCGATTGAACTGATTATTGATCCGAACCATAAAGTTCTTCGTCAATCTGATGATTTGCGTATCTCGGTTGTCGCGCGGCGCGGGCTTGAACTGTTCCGCGAAGGTCAATACCTCGAAGCGCAACGCCAATTAGAAGAGGCTCTCAAGCTCGACAAGTCGAACTCGTGGGTCTACTACAATCTCGGACTCCTGTTCCTCGAACAGCGCAACTACCAGCAGGCGCTCGATAATTTTTCAGCCGCGCTCGAAGGCACTCTGAGACCTTCATGGATTGAAGTCTGGGCACACATCAAACGCGGCAACGCATACGACGCGCAGGGCGACCGCGCACGCGCCGTCAGCGAATACAAAAAGGCGGTTGACACGGGCATCAACTACGACAACGCGCAGAAAGTCGCGCAGAGTTTTATCAATACGCCCTATGACCCGAAGGCCGGACAGCCAACAACGTCAGCCAGCAAATAATCATCCGACCGGCACGGCAAAACAAAAGACTCGCGACGCCACATAGCGTCACGAGTCTTTTATCTTGCGCTCTTTAGTTTTCTTCGCGTCTTGGCGTGAAATTGTTTCTCACGCCAAGACGTGAAGCCGCGAAGAAGAAAGGAGGCAGCGGAAGACGGCTGGCAGGCTATTTGCGCGGAGTCACTGAGCTTGTTGGAGGAAGTCGCGCGTTCTCGCGTCCTGCGGGGCGCGCAGGAGTGTGTCTGTCGGGGCGAGTTCGATTGCTTCGCCGCTTTCCATGTAGAGCAGGTAGTCTGCCAGCCCTTCGAGAAATCTGATGGAGTGGGAGACGATCACCATCGTGTGCCCGCGAGTGGCGAAGGAACGCAGGAGCGCGCGCATCTCTGAGCTACGGCGTGGGTCGAGCGCGCTGGTCGGCTCGTCGAAAAGTAAGATGCGAGGGCGCATCGCCAGCGCGCGCGCGATGGCCACGCGTTGCTGCTCGCCTCCCGAGAGAGATTCGGGATACCTGTGCGCCGCAGACTTTAGCCCGACCGCTTCGAGCAACTCATAAGCGTCCCCTTCAGCCTCCTTTCGCGCGACGCCGAGCACATGTACGGGAGCTTCGATGATGTTGCCGATCACAGAGAGATGCGGGAAGAGGTGCAGGTGTTGAAAAACCGTCCCGACCTTGCGCCGTAGTTCCATGACGCGGCGCTGGTAATGCGCCCTGTGGAGTGCGGCTTCGCGCCGCACACCGCTGCAATCAATCGTACCTGCGTCAATGCGTTCCAGCCCGTTCAGACAGCGAAGCAGCGTGGTCTTTCCGCTGCCCGATGCCCCGATCACGCCGAGCACTGTTTCGGGTGGAACCTCGAAACTTATCCCGCGCAGGATGTTCACTCCTCTGGCCTTCTTAGCTAAACCCTTGACGCGAATCATCCGGCTGTCACCTCCGTCGGTGTCGTTCGCTCCGTCTGCCTGCGGAGCAAGCGTCTTTCAAGGTGACGCGCGAAGCGCGCCATCGGCAGACTCATCGCCAGATAAAAGGCCGAGACGATAACGCCGAGCAGCAGGAACTCTCCCGAAGCGTTCGCCAGTTCGCGGTAAGCCGTCGCCAGTTCCCAGACCGAGATGGCGAACGCGACCGAGGTATCTTTAAAGAGTGAAACGAAATCGTTGGTCATCGGCGGCAACGCAATCCTGAGCGCCTGCGGCAGGATGATGCGACGGAAGGCCAGTAGCGGCGTCATCGCCAGAGAATAGGCGGCCTCCCATTGACCGCGCGGGATGGCTTCGAGCGCCGCGCGATAGACCTGCGACTCGTAGGCCGCGTAGTTGAGGCCGAGACCGATGAGCGCCGTCAACCAACCGGGCATCGTCAGGCCGAGACGCGGCAGGCCGAAGTAGAGAAAGAGCAGTTGGACGAGCACAGGCGTGCCGCGAAAGAATTCGACGTAGATAGTGCAGAGCGCTTGTAGCCAGCCGGGGCCGCTCGACTGCCCGACCGCGAGTGGCATCCCGACGACGAGGGCGATGAGCATCGCGCCGAAGGCGATAAGAATTGTGACGACGGCGGCGCGGCTCAGGCGCACGATGGCTTCCGTCCAGTTGAAGTTGGTCGAGGTCATGTCATACGCGATTTCTCTGGACGGCTGTGGCTGCGACGAAGCGTTGGCGGGCGTGGGCGCTTGCAGTTCGGCTTGCGCGTCGTTCCAGAGACTCCACTTGCGCAGAATCCTTTCCAGAGTTCCATCACGAATAATCGAGTCAATACCGGCGTCCACTTGCGCCTTCAACGTCTCGTCGCCTTTGCGCAGGCCGACGACGTAGAGACCACGATGAAAAGCTTCCCCCGCAGGTTTGAGCTTCGGGTTCTGCCTCGCGTAGAACATCTCCATTGGCACGTCCATCAACACGGCGTCAATGCGCCGCAGTTCGAGGTCTCGGTAAGCCCCGACCGGGTCTGCATAACCGCGAACAGGAATGCCCTCTTTCTCCAACAGCCGCGAAGCCGCCGTGTTGCCGAGCGTGCCGACCAGACGCTTGCGGCAATCTTCGAGCGCGTGAATATTATTCTCTTCGCGCCGGACGGTCAGTTGAAGTTGGAAGATGTAGTAGGGCTTGCTGAAGAGAATCTGGCGGGCGCGGTCTGCCGTCGGTTCGAGTCCGTTGACGATGACATCGAAGGTTCCGCGCTGCAATGACGAGACGATGGTTTCCCAATCGGTCGGCACAAACTCCGGCTGGCGATGCATGGCGGCGGCCAGTGCCTCGACCATTTCCTTCTCATAACCGATGTAGCGTTCCGGGTTGGAAGGGTCTGCGAAGATGTAGGGCGCGCCGCCGCTCGGATCAGCGCCCCAACGCAGAGGCGTCTCGGTCTGCGCGTGGACGCCGACGGCCAGTAAACACGACGCGAAGATGAAGACGCGACTCCACGTTCGCAGACTGCTGAAAACTTCAGGCAACGCATACGTCCTCCAACACAGAATCAACCTGACGAGGCATTTTGCGGAGAACGGCGACGGATTGCAACGCAAATATTCCCGCCCTCTTCTTTGCGCCTTTGCGTGAAACCTTTTTCTCCTTAAGACAAAGGTTTCGCGCAAAGACGCGAAGGCGGAAGGGAGTTGCATTTTGATTTAGACGGGCGCGGCGACGATGGAGAGGCGATGCTTGTCGGCCAGCTTGAGCATCTCTGCGCGGTCGAAGATAAGAGTTTTGCCCGCCGTGATACAGAGACAGGTCGCGCCCGCTTCAATCATCGTTTCAATCGTGGGGACGCCGACGACCGGCACGTCGAAGCGCATATCCTGATTCGGCTTGGCGACTTTGACGACCGTCAGCCGCCCGCGCACCAACTCTCCGGCGCGTCGCAGGGTCGCGTCCGTTCCCTCCATCGCTTCGATGGCGACACAGGCGCGCGCGCGCACGACGATAGTTTGCCCCAAATCGAGGCGGGCGATTTCGCTTGCGACTTCGAGGCCATAGGCGATGTCGCCGCGCTCGCGCTCGTCGGGCGCGCGGCGCGTGAGCACGCCTTCCTGCGGGAGATGGTCTTGCAGGAAGAAAGTTGAATCAATCAACTCGATGCCCTCGCTGGCGAGTTCGTCTGCGACGCCGCCGATGAGCGCGTCCGTGTTGCGGCGCGGGAGTTTGATAAGCATCTTCAACATCCGCACGTCCGGGAGCGCACCGCTGAAAATCTGCACGTGCTTAACCTGCCCGGCCATCATCGCTCGCGCCACGCCCTCGCGCTTGAAGAAGCGAATCATCTTTCCCAACTGACCGATGCCGACCCACACGACGCTCGCGCCGGTGGCCTGAGCCGCGCGCTCAACCTCCGGGTCGGTCTCTTCCCGAATCGCCGCGATGGAGAGCGTCGCGCCCGCACGCCGCGCGCCCTCAATCACCAGAAAGGGAAACTTCCCGTTGCCTGCAATCAGACCGTAACGCATAAAAGCAAGACGGAAGGTGGAAGGCGGAAGGATGAAAAAGAAATCACATCACGTCGCAGACAGACTTTCATCCTTCCGCCTTTATCCTTCATCTTTCTATTTGATGACTCCACGTTTTGAAGTTTCGATGAAGCGAAGGAGCGTCTCGACTTCCGTCGAATCTTTAATCTCTTCGCGGATGGCTTGCAAGGCTTGCGTGGTGTTGAGGCGCGAAGAGAGCAGAAGGCGGAAGGCGTGGTGGAGCGCGTTGATGGTCTCCGGCGGATAGTTGCGTCTTTTCATGCCGGTCGTGTTGAGGCCGTAGCACTTGGCATGATTGCCGACCGTCAGTGCGAAGGGGAGCGCATCCTTGACGACGACCGAGTAGCCGCCAACGTATGCCTCACGCCCGACGCGGCAGAACTGGTGGACGCCGGAATAAGCTCCGATGTTAGCGCGGTCTTCGACGATGACGTGACCCGCTAAAGTCGCCGCGTTCGCCATAATCACGCCGTCGCCCAAGATGCAATCATGCGCGATGTGCGCCTGCGCCATGATGAGACAATCGTCGCCCGTCTGTGTCAGCATCCCGCCGCCTTCCGTGCCGCGATGGACGGTGACGAACTCTCGTATCGAGTTGCGACGTCCGACGCGCGTTGCGGCAGGCTCGCCCCTGTATTTCAAATCCTGCGAAGCGAGGCCGATGGAGACGAAGGGAAAGACGTGCGTCTCTTCGCCAATCTCTGTCTGACCGGCGACGACCGCGTGTGATTCGAGGCGGACGCGCGCGCCGATGCGGACATCTTCACCAATGGTACAGTACGGCCCGACGTATGCCTCTTCCCCGATCTGTGCGCGGGGATGAACGACTGCGGATGGATGGATGAACGACATCTATTCTCAGAAACACAAAAAAAGCAGAAGCGACGAGGAGGAGGCGACGACGCCTGCTCGGCGGTCTCCGGCGGACTCGGCCTCTACGCTTTTGCCTGTTCGACTAACGATTCTTCACTTAACTGAACTTCTGTCGGCAACGATGCTCGTCAGTTCGGCTTCGGCGACGAGTTGACCGTTGACCTTCGCTTCCCCGCGCATCTTCTGGACGCGCGAGCCGAGACGCAACGGCGTGACTTCGAGGACGAGCGTATCGCCCGGCAGGACGGGGCGGCGAAAGCGTGCGTTATCAATCGCGCTGAAGAGCACGAGTTTCTGCTCGCGGTTTTCGAGTTCGCGCAGGGCGAAAATGGCTCCGACCTGCGCCAGCGCCTCGACGATCAGGACGCCGGGCATGACGGGCGCGCCGGGAAAGTGTCCCTCGAAAAAATGCTCGTTGATCGTGACCTGCTTGATGCCGACGATGCGCTCGCGCGGGACGAGTTCGATGATGCGGTCAACGAGGAGAAAGGGATAGCGATGCGGCAGGATTTCCTGAATGGCGCGCGTGTCGAGAACCGTTTCCATAAAGTTGAAATGTAAAGAGGGGCGAAAAGGTTTTGCCTCTTCGCCCCTCTCTGGGTCTCTCTCAATTTTACTTCGCGCCCGGTGTGGTCGTCGAAGCGGTGCTGGCTGGATTTCGCTGGTTGTATTCTGCGATGAAGGCGTTGGTGATGTCCACGCCGTCGTCGGCCACGTACATCGCCGCGCCCATCTTGCTGTAGTCGAAGATGACGGTGATGCCGCGCGACTTGGCGAACGCGCGCAGAGCGTTGTCAATGTCAGTCCAGATGGGCTGCATAATTTCGGCTTCGCGTTTCTCCATCGCCGCCTGCCCGTCTTCCTGACGCCGCTTCATCTCTTTCTCAAGCGTCTGCGCCTGCTCGGCCTTCGCCGAGAGGGTCTTCTCGTCGGCTAGATTCTTCGTCTTGTTGATGTCTTCAACAATCTGGTCGTAGCGGGTTTTCATCTGCACGAGTTCGGTGCGGCGCGGCGTGAACTCTTTGTCCAGCGTGTTGTAGGCGCTCACCAGACGCGCGATACCGGCTTTCGGATCGCCGAACGCTTGGATGTTGATGATGGCAATCTTGCCGTCGGTCACGTTGCCGCCCGGTGCGCCGCCGGTCGTCGGTGTAGTTGTCGGACGACGCGCCGCAGCGCCCGCTCCGGCGGGTTGCTGCGCGTTCACAGTGAGAGCGGTCAGAGCCGCAAAGATCATCGCGGCGGCGGTTATACGAAGTAGTTTCATTGTCTTTCTCGTACTGCTCCTTAACAGTTCTTTAAGGGACGCGCCGCTTTTCTGGCTGAGATACCGAGAGACGCTGTCCTCAACTCAAGTTTAATGCTAGACGGTTAAAATGTCCGCCCGATACTGAAACGGGGAACAAACTTCTTTTCGTTAAATGAGATGCCGGGCAACTGGTCTGAGACGCCCCTACGCGCATTCGGATTGTAGGCGAAAATCAGACGAAACGGGACATTAACGACAGGTAGTTGGATGCGCAATTCGAGGCCGAGGCTGGATCGGTAGTCGCTGAATTTTGAAAAAACACTCTCCGAAATTCGCGCCACCGTATTCGTCTGCGCCTCGCCGCGCAGGAAGACCTGCTGGAAGCCGAAGGGCAATCCCGAGAGCGGGTCAATCGGCCCGACACGCAACGCGTTGGTCAACTCTTCGCGCGTCACCAGTCGCGCATCGCGAATCAGGAGGCCGCCCGGCGTGAGCGTCACAGGGTTCAAAGGCCCCAGCGCCAACTGCGGATTATTACGCACGACCAGTTGAGTCAACCCGCCCGTGTTCGCCAGAAACGGTTGGTCGGGCAGAAATTCGGTCGAGAAGGTCTGGTCTGCGCCTGAGCGCAGATTGAAAGAAGTGCCGATGTCGGCGAAGGCCGCCAGTTGGACGGGGCCGAAGATGGGGACGCGATACTCGAAGTTGCCGAGCAACTGCGTGTCGCCGCCGAGGAAACGGAAATCGCGTTGCGACAGTTGCACGCTGTTTGAGCCTGACGCTCCGGTGAACGTGCCGAGTCCGACTAACTGCTGGCTGAGCGCGGCGGGCAACCCCTGAAAAGCGACGACATCGCCGGTCGCGCTGGTCGCCACCGAGACGTTGCGCGACGTAAGGAACACATCGAGTGGGACAATCGGGCTGATTGAGCGGACGTTGTAGCCGCGAATCGTGAACTCGTCGCCGAGGAAGAAGCGTTCATAAATCGGCACGCCGTTGATGAAGGAGAGCGAACTGGCCTGCGCCTCTTCAATCTTGCTCGTCGTGGCAAAGCTGGCGACGTGGCCTGCGACGAGACGGAAGCCGAAGACTTCCGGGTGCGACGAGCGTTTGCGGCGCACGGGCATAAACTGCATGTAAGAGATCGTCGGCTGATAGGTACGCACGTCGCCGCCCAGACCGGCGAAGGCCAGCGAGGCCGCAACCTGTCGCCCCTTCGTCGGGTCAATCGTGCCGTTGCGCGTATCGTAGACAAAGCTCGGCGTGATGCGGCTCGTCAGGATATTCGGCTGCGCGAAAACTCTGGGGATGAAAGTATTCGTGTCGTTCTGCGAGTTGACCGGCGGGTCTTTAACGCTCGTCTGCGAAATCGAATACGACAAGCCCACACGAGAGGCGCGCGCAAACTCAAGTCCGAACAACTTGCCGCGTCCCGGCCTGTAGAATTCCGAGAGGCGCGAAGTGGCGAAGATGCTGCCACCGTTTGAGGTCTGCGTAAACAGGTTCTCTTCGTTGGCGGTCAGAAAATCAGCCGTGTTGCCGAATGCGCCGGTCAGCGCGTCCACGTTCTGCGAAAGCAGCGTGCCTTCGCCGAAATACTTTTGCGATTGAGAGAAGAGCGAGAAGCCGACTGTAATCGGGCGGTCTCGAAGGTACGGTTCGGTGAACGAGAAAACAAACGAACGCTGGCGATTGCCGAAGGCGAACTGGAACGAGAGCGATTCGCCGCGACCGAGCAGATTGTTGGTCGAATAATCGAGGCCAAAGAACGAACCGCCGATGCCCGAGATGCCGCCGTTGAAAGAGATTTGCTGGCGACCGCGCTCCGCAACTTTCAGGCTCACGTCCACCGTGCCCTGTTCTTCGTCCGTGCGCAGGTCTAAATCTTTCTTCTCGTCAATCGGGTCGAAGAAGCCGAGTTGGTTCAAAAGCAGCACGGAATATTCCATCAACGCCTGATCGTAGATGTCGCCTTCGTTGACGGCCACTTCGCGCCGGAGCACGTTGTCGCGCGTAAAAGTGTTGCCGCTGAACTCAAGCCGTCGCAAGGTGAACTGCTTGCCCTCTGTGATGTTGATAGTGAAATTGGCGACGCCCTCTTTCGGATTCTGCGGGCTGTCCTCAAACGACTGGTCAACGTCATACTCATACTGGATGAAACCGAAGCGGCCATAGAGCCTGCGGAGGTCTTCATAGAGAGCCTTATAGAGTCGCTGCCCGTTGGCAACGTCGCCTTTATTCAACCCGATGGTGGCGCGGATGTCCTGCTCCGAGAGAATCGAGTTGCCTTCGATCTTCAGTTCGCCGAGACGATAGAGACGGCCTTCGTTGATGGGGACTGTGATTCTCAGCGCCTCGTCTGTCGAAGAGAGAAGCGGGAGCGGCAGAATGGGAAAACCCGTGCGCCGTTCGCCGATGCCCTCGATGCGCGGCTCGCCCGTTCTGGCTTGCAGGTAACCCTTCGAGCGCATGTAATTTTCGACGTTGCCTTTCAGATCGGCCTCAAGCTTCTCCGTATTGAGAATATCCTGTCCCTTGAAACGCGAGATCAGTCCGGCTTCCTTGACGTACTTCATCGCGCCGCGCAAATCGCCGTCCGAGAAGACCTGATTACCTTCAAACTGGATTTCGACGACGCGGACTCTATCGCCTTCCTTCACGTCGAAGGTCAGCGCAATGGAAGTTGCCGTCACTTCTTCGACTCGCAAATCCACGGTCGCGTTCGGCTTGCCGCGCGCTGCCAGAAGTTCTTTGATGACGCGCGTTGCGGCGCGGCCTTTGACGGGATCGTATCTCGATTCTTTCGAGACGCCGACGCGCCGCTCGCGGAACTCTTTGAGGACATCGGCCTCCGTCACGCTCTTCATGCCATCGAAACTGAGGTCGCGGATAACGGGCAATTCTCTGACGGTGAAAATGACGACGACGCCGCCACGCGGCCCTGTCGTCGTCGAGACGCGCGTCTCGGTCTTATTAAAGAAGGGAAGTGCGAGCAGAGCTTGAAGATCGCGCTGCACCTGCGCCTCGTTGTAGACATCGCCGGGGCGTGTCTGGATGTAATAGAGCACGCCTTCGTCGCTCATCCCGCGATTGCCTTCAACCTCGACGGCCTCGACAATGCGCTGCGATGGTTGCCCCGTCGCGGGCGGTGTAGGCTCTTGCGCGTAAACTTTGGTGCGCGGCTGAGCGAGATAGATGACGGAGAGAAGACCGGCGACGGCCAAAAGAAGAACCCAAGGCGCGCGAATTCGCATAGTAATAATCGCTTTTTGCCTCAAAAAAGTAACGTATGACTGACAGGGAGACCTTCTGGAAACAGATTGCTCACTGGAATTTTGGCGTAAAACAGCGCACAGACACCGTGCGAGGGTGCAAATTTAGGACGCGTACAGGCTTTGTTGGATTCACAACCTGCCCGCTCCCGTTGCCAGAAGACCCTCCGGTAAAGTGGCGCATTATACAAGGGAAAGGGCAAAAGGGGAAAACGGCAAAGGGGAAAACGGCTAAAACCTTTTCCCCTTTTTACCTTTTTTACCTTTTTGCCCTATTCACTTTTAATGAATCAAAAGCGCGTCGCCCGGCTCTTCGACGCCCGCCGGACGGTAGCTCAACTCGTCGCCGACCTGAAAAACCTCGACGAGCGTCGCGCCGCTGAGCGCACCCTGAATTAAGGCTTCCGAGAGCGGGTCTTCGACGTATTTCTGCAAAGCTCGCCTGAGCGGGCGCGCGCCGTAGGAACGATCCGCGCAGGTCTTCTGGACGAGCCATCGCTTGGCCTCTTCCGTCAGGCGCACTTCCAGACCACGCCGCTGCAAAGTCTTATTTAACATTTCGACTTGGAGGCCGACGATCTCAAGCAACTCGTCGTTCGTCAGTTGGTCGAAGATGATGATTTCGTCGAGACGGTTAATGAACTCAGGATTGAACGTCTGCCGGACAGCCGACATGACCATCTCTTCCAGCTTCTCGCGCGAGGAATCGGCCGTCGCCTGAAAGCCCATCGTGCCCTTCTTCTGGATGAAGCGCGCGCCGATGTTCGAGGTCATGATGATAATGGCGTTCTTGAAATCAATGGTGTTGCCGAGCGCGTCCGTCAGGATACCGTCTTCAAAAACTTGCAGCAGAACGTTGAAGATATCCGGGTGCGCCTTCTCGATTTCATCGAAGAGCAGGACAGAATAGGGCGAGCGCTTAATGCGTTCGGTCAACTGCCCGCCCTCTTCGTGGCCGACGTAGCCGGGAGGGCTGCCGATAAGTTTCGACACCGAATGCTTTTCCATGAACTCCGACATATCGAAGCGAATCATCGAACGCTCCGATCCGAAGAGGAACTCGGCGAGCGAGCGCGCGACTTCGGTTTTGCCGACGCCGGTCGGGCCTAAGAAAAGAAATGAGCCGACCGGGCGCGCAGGGTTCTTGAGTCCGGCGCGCGAGCGACGGATGGAACGAGCCAGCGCCGAGATAGCCGGACGTTGCGCGACGACGCGATGATGCAGTTCCGCCTCTGTCCGCAAAAGTTTCTGCGTCTCTTCTTCTTTCAGAGAGTTGACCGGAATCCCTGTCCAACGCGCGATGACATCCTCAACGTCGTCCTTCGTCACCTCGATAGCCAACAACATCTCTTCTTCGTCGTCCGGCAAACGCGAGTTTAATCCGCTGCTGCCTTTGGTCGGATAGAGGCTGCGTTCATCGAAGAGCGCGTTGCGGCTCGCCTCCGTGGAAGGCTCGCGGCGGACACGCAGCTTGACGCGCGCTCCGGCCTCGTCAATCACGTCAATCGCTTTATCGGGCAGGAAGCGGTCAGGGATATAACGATTCGCTTGATAGACGGCGGCCTCGATGGCCTCGTCCGTGTAGCGCACCTGATGGAACGCCTCGTAGCGTTCGCGCACGCCTTCGAGAATGCGGACGGCTTCTTCTTCAGACGGCGGCGGAACTTTGACGGCCTGAAAGCGCCGCTCAAGCGAGCGGTCTTTTTCGATGGACTTGCGAAACTCCGCCGGAGTCGTCGCGCCGATGCACTGGATTTCGCCGCGTGATAGTGCGGGCTTCAGAATGTTCGCCGCGTCGAGAGAGCCTTCCGCGCTGCCTGCGCCGACGAGCGTGTGCAGTTCGTCAATAAAGACGATGTATTGCGGATTCTCGACCAACTCGCGCATGATCTGTTTCAGGCGCTCTTCAAATTGGCCGCGATACTTTGTGCCCGCGACGATGAGCGAAAGATCGAGCGAGAGGATGCGTTTGTTTTCGAGAAACGAAGGGACATCGCCGCGCTGGATTCTCTGCGCCAGTCCTTCGACGATGGCGGTCTTGCCGACCCCCGGCTCGCCGATGAGCACAGGGTTGTTTTTTGTGCGGCGACAGAGTATCTGCACGACGCGCTCAATCTCGTTGTCGCGCCCGACGAGCGGGTCGAGCTTATCGTTGGCGGCATCGTCGGTCAGGTCGCGCGAGAATTCCGCGAGATGCGGCGTCTCCTTCTTTTGCGAACCGCGCGGGTCAGAGCCGGTGGCGCGCGCCACCTCATCTCTGACCGCCGAGAGCCTTAAGCCGCGCTCATACAAAATCTCCGCCGCCATCGAACGCTCTTCTCTGAGCAATCCCAACAACAGATGCTCCGTCCCGATGTGACGATGCTGGAGACGGTCTGATTCCTCATGCGCAAACGCCAGCACTCGCTTCGTCTCCGGCGCGAGGGGTAATTCCACAGAGGTCGAAATCTTCTCGCGTAGCGGGGCGCGACCTTCGATTTCTTTGCGGATCATCTCCAGTGAGGCTTGTGCGCGTGCCAGAAACCGTGAGGTCAGCGTCTTATCTTCGCGCATCAATCCCAGCAGCAGGTGCTCCGGTTCGATGGCCGGTGCGCCGAACTGGCTCGCTTCATATCGCGCAAAGAAGATCACTCTGCGCGCTTTCTCCGTGTAGCGTTCAAACATAAAAGCTGTTAGTGACCGAATTTGTTGAGAACCGTTAAGAGCTTACCGGCGAGTCCTAGTTCGGGAATGCACCCAGTCCGGCTCACCTGCATTATAACCGAAGAGCGCGCAGATGTCAGATATTAGATTCGATTTTCCGCACCCACCGGGAAAGACGTGAAAGGAGGGTGAAAGTGGAAATGGGTTAAAGCGAAATGATTTTGAGTTGAAATCTACCGAAACTCATTGTTAGCTCTCTTACCCTTTTACCCTCTCGTCTTCATCCTTCGGCCTTCAATCGTCCGTCCCGTAAGAACAGAGCGCGGTCGCAGGCGCGCGCCAACGCTTCGTTGTGCGTGGCGATAATAGCGCACGCGCGCCGTTTGCGGCAGAGCGAGAACAGAAGCGAGCTTACTTCTCCGGCAGTCCGCGCGTCCAGATTTCCGGTCGGCTCGTCGCAGAGCAACAGCCGCGCGCCCCCGACCAGTGCCCGCGCAATGGCGACGCGCTGCTGCTCGCCGCCCGATAATTCGCCCGCCCCGTGCGCCGCACGCTCTTTCAAGCCGACGGCTTCGAGCATCTCCGCAGCCTCTCTGCGTGCCTCTCGCCACGGCTGGCGGGCGACGAGCAGCGGCAGCGCCACGTTCTCTTCCGCCGTCAAATCAGGTAACAGGTGGTGTGCCTGAAAAACGAATCCGACGCTGCTCCCGCGAAATCGTGTCAACGCTCTGGCGTCCGCGCCGAGGATGTCGAAGTTGTCGAGCCGCGCGCTTCCCCCCTCTGCCTTCTCCAACCCGCCGAGCACATGAAGCAAGGTCGACTTCCCAGCACCCGACGCGCCGACGATTGCCAGCATCTCTCCGGTCTTCATCTCGAAGGAAACATCCCGCAATACTTCGAGCACGCCGCCCGAAGGGTCACGAAAAGTTTTTCGCAGACCGTCAACAACAAGTCTGAAGTCCATGGTCTGGAGTCCGGAGTCGAGGGAGTTGCTACCCTGCCCTTGAAACTTGAGACTTGAAATTTGAGACTCCAACCCGTTTTTCATTCGTATCGCAGAGCCTCCGCCGGGCGCACGCGCGCCGCCTGACGCGCTGGGTACAGCGTCGCCAGCAAACTGACGGCGAAGGCGGCGAGCGCGGGCAGCAGCACGTCGCGCGCCTGCGGGCGTAGTGGCACGCTCGCCAGCGAGTAGACATCCGGCGGCAGACGGACAAGCTCGAAGTAATCGCCGACGGCGCACGCCAGTAGTCCGAGCGCGATGCCTGCGAGCGCGCCCGCCAGACCGATGAGCGCGCCTTCAATCATAAAGATGGACATGATGCTGCGCCCGCCCGCACCCATCGCGCTGAGGATGGCGATGTCCGCGCGCCGTTCCATGACGACGAGCACGAGCGTCGTCGTGATGTTGAGCGCGGCGACGATCATAATCAACATGATGATGAGCGCGACGATGCGCCTCTCAAGTTCGAGCGCGGCGAAGAGCGGGCGATTCGCTTCGCGCCAATCAACGACCGTGAACGATTCGCCGAGCGCGCGACGGATGCGCGCCGACACCTCTCCCGCCGCATAGATGTCTCGCACCTCAACGCTGACGACCGGAGACTCGCCCGCGTCCTCGTCGGGGCGAAAGATTTTGGCGGTCTCTGTCAGCGAAACGTAAGTCCAAGACGCGTCGTAATCGTAGAGTCCCGAACGGAAGATTCCGACGACGCGGATGCGCCGCGCGCGCGGCGAAAAGCCGGGAGGCATCGGTGATTTTTCGCCCGTCACAATCCATCCCTCGTCGCCCATGCGGTTGAGTCCCGTACGCGCAGCCAACGCCGCGCCGATGATGGCTTGCGCGGGCGGCTCTTCATCTTCCGTCTGTTCCCCCGTATCTTGCAGCCTCGACCGCGAGTCTTTCATCCTCTCCCCCGCATCGTTAGCGTTCCCGCGGTTGCTCGCCGTCCCGTCTGAAAACAGATTCTCGACCGTTCCGCTGACGAGCGTGCGTCGAATCTCCGCCTGCATGTGCCCCGCCTGCCCCTCGACGCCGCGCACAATGGTGTAAGCCGCGCCGTCATGCCCGCTCAGGAGCGCGCCTTCGTAAGTTGTCGGCGCAGCATCGCTAACGCCCTCGACGCCGCGCAGTCGTGTCACGACCTCCCGCCAATCGCGCATAGGTCTGCCGTCTGCACGCGTCAGAGTAATGTGCGCCGTACCGCGCAAAATTTTGTCGCGCAACTCGTCGCGAAAACCGTTCGCCAGCGCCAGCGCCACAATCAACGACGCGACGCCGCACGCGATCCCGACGACCGCCGCCACCGCCGTTAACTTCACCACACGTCGCCCGCGCCGCACACGCACATAACGCAGCGCGAGAAAAAGCTCGTAAGGCATATCTCAACTTTAGACTCCGAACTTCAGACTTTATTAATTCCAAGCACGAGGGCAGCGCACATCAAGGCGATAAGGAACTGCCAGTAGCGCGTGCGCCGCCAGACGGTCGAGACGCAGATGAGTATCACGAGCGGAACGACGGGTAGCATGTCGCGCGCCTGCGTCGTCTCGCTGACAAGCGAGAGCACGACTACATATAAGAGCGTCAGGGCGGCGAAGACGAGTTGGATACTGACATCAATGCGCCCGCGTTCGATGCCTTCATCGCGCACGGGGCGGGCGCAGAGCGTCAGCAGCAGAGTCGGTACCGTCAACACGTAGAGATTCATGTACGCCGTCGCCTGCCAGATGCGCGCGCCCGTCGCAGTTAGCAGTTGCGACCGGCCAAGCGGCGTCTCGACCTTCGCGCGTAGGTATTCAGTATTGCCGGAAAGCTGTCGCGCTCTCTGCTGTTGAGAGACGAGCCAAACGGCGACGGGCAGCAGCGCGAGCAGGAGCAGCGCCGTTGAGAGCCACACGGCACGACGTTCTCTGACGCGCACAACAGCAGCCTTCTCAAATTTCCGCTCTCGCCAATGGCGCAGCATCTCCCACCCCGCAAGTACCGGCACGGCCAGCGCCGCCGTCTCTTTCGCCAGCCCTGCCAACGCCAACAGTAGGACGCACAGCACGCGCCGCCGCCAATGCGCTCTCTTCCGTAGCGGAAGATAAAAGAGCAGCCCCCACATCGTCAAAGCCGCAGCCGCGATGCTGGCGCGCGCCGCCGCGCTCTCGTTGAAGAAGACCGGATAGAGCGCGGAGCAGACAACCGACGCCCATGCCACGCGCCCGTTTGCCACCCGCCCGGAGAGGCGGAAAAGTCCGAGCAGCGCGAGCGCGGAGACGACGAGCATCGCCGCGCGCGTGACGACGATTGACTTTCCAAAAAGCTTCCGGCACGTCGCAAGGTAGAAGCCGACGAGCGGCGACGACGACATAGGCGAAAGAGGGGCAGGTGAAGCGGGTTCGTTTGCCTTCAACAGTTCGTGCGTCGCCGGGGAAATGTAGCCGATCTCGTCGGCGTGGTAAGGCTCTCTGAGAAGCGACCAGTGCAGTAGTAGTTGGAAAAGGAAGATGGCGGGGAAAATAATCCACCAGCGATGTCGTCCGGCGGGGCGCGAACCGCGTGCGGCTGCCGCGTCACTGGTTGTTTGGGGCGGGGAGGTCATCGGGCGCAAGCGACTTGATTAGTTCGGCATCGAGCGAGCTTTCGGGTCGCTTGACCATCGTCAAACGATTGCCGCGCTCATTGTACTCGACTTCGTCCATGATGTTGTAAATCAACAGTACGCCGCGTCCTGAAGTTTTGAAAAGATTGGTGGGGTCGAGCGGGTCTGGAATCGAGCGCGGGTCAAAACCGTCGCCTTCATCTTCAATCGTGAAGCGCGCTTCTTTGGATGAAAGGTCGGCTGTGATACGCACGAGTTTCGTCGTATTGTTCTTGTTGCCGTGCTTGACGGCATTGACAAACGCCTCGTCGAGCGCGATGAAGAGATTGGAACTGTCGGGCTTGATGACGCCGAGGCGTGCGACTCTCTCAATCAAGTAATGAAGCACGCCGTTCATCAGGGAAAGATCGCTCGGCAGTTCAAACTCGATGTGCTCGCGCACGAAGGGCGTGATTTTTAAATCTTCGATGAAACGCAGTTTGTAGCCGAGCGTCTTATCAACGATATTGCGTAGCTCTTCCTTATCGTAAGGCTTGCTCACGTAGTTGGCTGCGCCGAGTTTGAAAGCTTTGACGATGCCGTTCTGTTGGGCTTCTTCGGAAGAGACAACGACTGGAACGATGAGACGTTTGCGTTTCAGTTCGCTTAAGATTTGCATGCCGCCCTCGGCGTCTTCGGTCAGGTCGCTGATGACGAGGTCGAATTCTTCGAGGTCGTCGCGGCCAATGACTTCGGCGAGTTCGCCGGTCGCCATGACTTCGTGGCCGAGTTCACCGAGAACCTGCGCCAACATCGTGCGCAGTTCCGTGTTGCTATCAACGATTAAGATGCGTCGTTTATCCATCTAAATTGTTGTCACCGCAATTCCTTCAACAAGATGGGGAGGGTCGGGCGAAAGTCCGAGCGGCGAGACGCGGGTTTCCGCAGACGGGTGTACGAAGCCTGCGCGCTCAGGGTTCCAAATATAACACGAAGCTGTTTTAAGCAATCAGTTTCCGGTTTTTAGTTTTCAGCACTCAACTTCTGTTTCGACTGAAAACTGAAAACTGAACGCTCTTTTGTTAGACTCGCAGTTTCAGGAAACTTTCATGCAAGCTTCAGCCGGAAAAGAAGAGGCGACGGTCGCGGGCGAGACGCCTGCGCCGGACGCCGGTCAGCGTAACGCGAAAGACGAGCGCCGCAGAAGTGATGAGCGCGTCGAGCGCGCCTACGGGTTCGCCGACCTCGCCGATTACTCTCTCAAGCAGCGCGTGCTGATTCGCTTCGCCGACCTCGTTTTCTATCTGCTCATCAACATCATCGGGCGCACGATCCGTCTTCAAGTCGAAGGATGGCAACACTGGGAGCAGGCCGTCGGCGGCGGCAGACTGCCCATCTATACTTTCTGGCACGACCGCATTCTGCTCGGCACATACTTCTGGCGCGCGCGCCGCATCGTCGTGATGACCTCGCGGAGCTTCGACGGCGAGTACATCGCACGCTTCATCCAGCGTTTCGGCTACGGCGTGGCGCGCGGCTCTTCGACGCGCGGTCGCATCGGCGCACTCGCCGAGATGGTCAGATTGGTCAAACTGGGTTGCCCGACCGCCTTCACCATTGACGGGCCGCGCGGGCCGCGCCATGTCGCCAAGATGGGCGCGGTGCTGCTGGCGAAAAAGACGGGTCAGCCCATCCTCCCGTTCTCCTTCGACACCGCGCGTTATATCGAAGTCCCTAGCTGGGATCGCCTTCAAATCCCTCTGCCCTTCACGCGCGTCCGCACGCTCATCGGCGCACCCATCTACGTCCCACGCGACGCCGACGACGCGATGCTCGAAGCCAAACGCGACGAACTCCAACGCGCTCTTGAGGCGCTGAGCAATTCAGAGACAACCCGACTAAACCGATAGCGTATGAGTATCAGCGTGTAGTAGGATTGATTCATTAACCACCGTCTTGTGCAGGTTTCGCCATTTCAAATTCACTTGAGGAGCGTCGCATGATTAATCAGGAACGCATTAAAAATCTTCTGCTCGAACTCGTCCAAATTTCCAGCCACTCGCGGAAAGAGAGGGAAGTCGCCGAGCGCGTCAAGCAGATTTGCGAGGAGTTGGGCGCGGAGGTCGAGATAGACGACGCAGGGGAAAAGGTCGGCGGCAATTCGGGCAACGTCATCGCGCGTTTCAAGGGGACGATTCCCGGCGCGGAAGCGATTATGATGAGCGCGCACATGGACACGGTCGTGCCCGGCGAAAATGTTAAGCCCATCGTTGAAGGCGACATTATTCGCACCGACGGCACAACCGTCCTCGGCGGCGACGACAAATCAGGCATCGCCGTCATCATCGAAACCATCCGCTGTCTCAAAGAGCAAAAAATCCCCCACACGGATATCGAAGCCGTCTTCTCCATCTGCGAAGAGGTCGGGTTGCTTGGCGCAAAGAATGTGGACGTGTCGCGCCTGCGCGCACGCTACGGCATCGTTTTCGACTCCGACGACCCCGGTTTCCTTTTTACGCGCGGCCCTTCGGCAAATCACTTCGAGTTCAAAATCTACGGCCTCGAATCGCACGCCGGAGTCGCACCTGAAGCGGGCATCTCCGCCATCAAGATTTCAGCCGAAGCCATCGCCGCGATGAAACTCGGACGCATTGACGAAGAGACGACCGCCAACATCGGCGTCATCCGTGGCGGCGAGGCCACGAACATCATCACCAATTTCGTGCTGCTGAAAGGCGAAGCCCGCTCGCTCAACGAAGAGAAACTCAACGCGCAAACCGAACACATGGTTCAAGCCTTCAAGGACACCGCCGAAAGATACGAGGTGACGGTTGACGGCGTGACCACGCGCGGGCGCGTCGAGGCCGAAGTCTCGCGCGAATACTCGGCGATGGACGTGCCCGACAGTTCGCGCGTCGTGCAACTCGTCTTCGGCGCGGCTGAGCGCATGGGACTCGCGGTCAAGACGATGGCTTCGGGGGGCGGCTGCGACGCCAACATCTTCAATAAGCGTGGCATCGAATGCGCCAACCTCGGCACAGGCATGCGCGCCATCCACACCGTTAAAGAATGGCTCGACGTGAAAGACCTCTACGCCGCCACCGAGATGACTCTGGAGATTATGAAACTCAACGGGGAGCAGGCGCTCGGCGCGCAAAGTTGAGACGAACTTGAGCGCAGGCAACAACAATCCTCTTACTTCTACGCGTCTTTGCGTCTCCGGCGTTAAACTTATTTCTTCTCAGAACAAAACTTTTCGCGCCGGATACGCAAAGACGCGTAGAAGAAGGACGCAATAGAAATGGTTCTCAAACTAGCTCTGCATATTTGTTGAGCATCGCAGTGCAAATGCCCAGCAGAGGGACAGCGCCGTGGCGAACTCGTCACTCGAAAAACTGCTCAATAGTCTCGACGAGTTGAAACGCCCCGCGAGTGACGCGCACGCCCGTTTGCGAGCTATGCTGCGGCAGATTGCGCGACGAAGATTCACCGACGCTACCCCCTTAATTCGCTTTCACGAAATCCTGCTCTACATGCGCGCGCATCCTCAGAGCGCGACGCTCGTCGGCGAGACCGAGAAGATTCTCAACTCATTCGCAAAGCGCGTCGAACGTTTGCGCGCAGACGGCGCGGACACGACGGCTTTCGAGTCGCCGGATGTGTCGGGCATCGCGGGCACTGGCTTTGCAGCCGTGTTCGGCTACGACATCATGCGTTGGCTCGCACACGCGCACGCGTCGCAGGTCAGTATCGTGTGGGACGGCTACGAAGACCGCGCACATTTGAGTCTCGTGTGGCCTAGATTTTTGCCGCTCTTCGAGGAGGACGCCTACGTGGACGCGCATGTGCCTTTTCTCGAATGGATGCGCGCAGCCAAACAGAAGGGCGAAAGCGATCTCGTGTGGCTCATCGGGCAGTTCGAGAGGCTGCCGCGCTCCGGTAAAGAGAAGGCCGAACTTTTCGAGCCGCTCAAGCTGTGGGTGCGTTGGGAACTCGGAAAATCAAAAGCCACACGCACGCTCATGCGCCTGCCGGCGCGGCGGATTTTTTATCACGACGCGCCGCTGCTCCGGCGTAGCGACGTATCTCTGGCGCGCGAGTTGGACGCGCCCCGGATGCCCGTCCGAAAGTTGTCGCGCGTCGAAGGCGAGAGACTTCTCGGCTTGGGACGCGACACGATGGCCGTGCGCTTTCGTGAGCTTCACGGCTTTACTCACGGCGACCCGCAACATGTGCTGTGCGCCGAAGCGGGGCGCGGCATGGAGATTTTCGTGTGGGGCGTGCCGCCCGAACGCCGTCTGCCGCTGCTGGCTTATCACGCGGGGATGTTTGTCAAAAACGGCGTTGCCATCGGCTATCACGAAGGGCTGTCGTTGTTGGGACGCGTCGAGATTGGCCTTAACCTTTTCTATACTTTCCGCGACGGCGAATCGGCGTGGGCTTATGCGCGCCTGATGCGACTCTACAAGCAACTGCTCGGCGCGGGCGTTTTTTCGATTGACCCATACCAACTCGGCGCGGGCAACGCCGAAGGCATCGCGTCGGGCGCGTTCTGGTTCTATCGCAAGCTGGGCTTCCGCCCGACGCTCGGCGAACTCGCCAAACTCGTCGCGCTGGAAGAGCGCAAGATTGCTGCCCGCAAAAATTATCGCACTTCCCCGCGCGTGCTCGAACGACTCGCCTCCGGCCACATGTTGTTCGAGACCAAGGAGGCCGCCGCGCAGGGCGTGTGGGATCGCTTTCACGTCCGAAACGTCGGACTCGCCATCGGGCGAAGGATGTCGAAACACTTTGGCGGCGACGCGCAAAAAATACGCGCGGCTTCAGTCGCTGCGGTCAAGCGTGCGCTCGGCGCTGGTGGCGAAAAGTTGAATGAAGCGGAAGAGCGCGCCTTCTCGAATTTTGCGCTCGTGCTCGCGCTCGTGCCCGGTCTGGCGCGCTGGTCGCCGGAGGAAAAGCTTGATGCGCTCCGCATCATTCGGGCTAAAGCGGGCGCAGACGAGTTGCGTTATTTGCGTCTGCTCAATCGTCACGCGCCTCTGCGTCGTGCGATAATCGCGCTCGGCACAAATTCAAAAACCGAATAGATAACAATCCGGCATGTCTTCAAACGCAAATTATCGTAGCGGCTACGTCGCGCTCGTCGGGCGACCGAACGCGGGGAAGTCCACGTTATTGAACCGGCTGGTCGGCGAGAAGATCGCGGCGGTCTCGAACAAGCCGCAGACGACGCGCCATCAGATTCAAGGCATCATCACGCGCGAGCGCGGGCAGATCGTGCTGGTTGACACGCCGGGCGTCCACCAGCCGGGCTACCTGCTGAACCGGCGGATGATGGCGGCGGTGCATGAGGCGCTCGAAGGCGTTGACCTCGTGCTGCTCATCCGCGACGCTTGCGTTTCGACCGGCAACGGCGACCGCTTCGTGCTCGACCTCGTCAAGCAGTCCGGCAAGGACGCGATGCTGCTCTTGAATAAGATTGACCGCGTGCCGGACAAGTCTCAACTGCTGCCGCTCATGGAGTGGTACGGCAGCCAGTACGAATGGCGCACCGTGTTGCCGCTATCGGCGCGCAAAGGCGAGATGGTCGAGACTCTGGTCGAAGAAATTATCGCGCATCTGCCGGAGGGCGAGCCGCTTTTTGCCGAGGACGAATTGACCGACCAACCCGTGCGGGCAATGGTCTCCGAGATTGTGCGCGAGAAGATTTTGCAGACGACCGGAGAAGAAATTCCATACGTCACGGCTGTCACAACCGAACGCTTCGACGAGGAGCGTCCCGACCTGACGCGCATTTACTGCGCTATCTATGTCGAGCGCTCGTCGCAAAAGCGCATCATCATCGGCAAGGGCGGCGAACGCCTCAAAGAGATCGGCACGCGCGCGCGTCAGGACATCCAGAATCTCGTCGGTCATCAGGTCTACCTCGAACTCTTCGTCAAAGTCGAAGAGGACTGGCGCAACTCGGAACGCGCCCTCAACGAACTCGGAATCAGGGACAGTAACGAGTGACGAGCGAACAAGAAAGATTGAAAGGCTAAGACAGGCCGCCGAGCGCCGGACGGACGAGCAATAAGATAAAAGCTGTTTTCTGCTCGTCACTCGTCACTCGTCACTTGTCACTTTTTTATGTGGTATGCCGTTGATGTGAGGCTCGCGGCTGAAGCACGCGAGGCGGTCGAGTATGCGTTGATGGAGGCGGGCGCGTTGGGCACGGAGAGCGCGTTGCGCCCCGCCGGGACAGTCATCGAAGCGGGCGGCGAACTCCGGGAGGAAGCGCACTTCGCAGAAGATGAGTTTGTCAGCATCGCCGCCTACTTCGACTCTCCGCCGGAGATCGAACGCGTGCGCGCTGCGTTGCTCGAAGCGTTGCGCATCTATGGCCTCGCTACGTCGGACGTGCGAGAGTTAAAGCGGCGGGATGTAGCCGAGTGCGATTGGCTCGCGGAGTGGAAGAAAAACTGGCAGCCGACGAAAGCGGGCGAGTCGTTTCTTATCGCACCGCCGTGGAGCAATCTCGACGGCGAGACCCGACGCATCGTGATTCGCATCGAGCCGGGGATGGCCTTCGGCACGGGGACGCACGAGACGACGCGAATGTGTCTGGCCGCGATTGAAAAATATTTCAGCGGCGGGAGTTTTCTGGATGTCGGGACGGGCACAGGCATTCTTTCCATCGCCGCCGCCAAACTGTTTCCCGAGTCAAAGATTGACGCCTGTGATACAGACCCCGTCGCCATCACGGTCGCACATGAAAACGCGCGACTGAACGGCGTCGCCGAGCACATAGACTTTCGCGTCGGCTCGCTCGCAGACGACCCCGGCGCGACCGCCTCGCTCGTCTGCGCCAATCTCACGGCCGACGTAATCCTGCCGCTTCTGCCCGCGCTCGCCCGCGCCGCCCGCGAGCGGCTCATACTCTCAGGTATCCTCGAAACACAGGCCGAGGCACTACGCGCCCGCCTCCGCGAATTGGACATTGACGAGTCCGAGGTGATTGTCGAAGGCGAGTGGGTAGCAATGATAATTAAACGCTGAACTGTCAGACAAAAGCCATTTTGAAGTCCTGAATCTTAAATTTCTACGTCCTAGCCCATCGTTCAGCGTTTCTCTTATGACTCGACGCCGTTTCTATGCTCCGCCCGATTGTTTCGCACCTGACGGCGCGAGCGTCACGCTGTCGTCCGAAGAGTCGAGACACTTGCGCGATGTGCTGCGGTTGCAGGCGGGCGATGAGGCGTTCGTGTTTGACGGAGAAGGCGCGGAATTTCGCTGCATCGTGCGGGACGCGGGCGGGCGCAAAGGGCGCAAGGATGAAGGGGCAGCGGCGACGCTCGAAGTGTGCGCGCGCGTCTCTGCGATGCGCCCCGAATCGCCGCTTGAGTTGACGCTGGCGGTTGCGCTCTTAAAGAGCGAGAAGTTCGATTGGATTGTGAAGAAGGCGACGGAGTTGGGCGTCTCGCGCATCGTGCCCGTCGAGACGAAACGTGCGGACGTGCGACTCCAACGCGACGAGCGGGATACGACGAAGCGCGTGGCGCGCTGGCAGCGGTTGGCCTCAGAGGCAGCCAAGCAATCCGGGCGCGCGCGTCTCCTATCAATTGACGCGCCGTGTGATTTCGCTTCGCTGTTGGTGTCTGCGTCGCGCGAGCGAGCGTGGCGTCTGATGTTCGCCGAGCGCGACGGGCGCACACTTTCTGAGGCGATTTCTGAAACGAACGGCGCGGAAGTCGCACGCCCTAAGATCATCACGGCGCTGGTCGGGCCGGAGGGCGGCTGGGAAACCGAAGAGATTGTCGCCGCGCGCGAGGGCGGCTGGTTAATCATCACGCTCGGCGGTCGCGTGCTGCGCGCAGAGACGGCGTGTCTGACGGTCGCCGCGCTGCTCGAACATCTCTACGGCGATATCAACTAAAAATTGAGCATCAGCCACAAAGGCGCTAAGAAAACGAAAAGCACTTGCCCGGTGCCCTGATTGAAAACCGCTCTAATTTTACCTTTTGCCTTTTCTCGTGCGCTGGCGCAGAATACGCCTGACGGCGAAATACGGAGAATGAGAAGCGTGCAACGTCGTCCCGGCGCACGGCGTATTTGAATAACAGTGGAGAAGTTCTTCAGCGGAGCAAATTTTCAACAATGGCCTACAGCAAAGATGAAGCGGTCGAGCGTGCGCGCAGAGACCTTGCGGGTCGGGTCGGCGTCGCCGATGATGAGATTAAAGAAGAGTCCGTCGAGAGCGCGGACTTCCCCGACATGGCTTTGGGCGCGCCCGTCCGAGACGAGATGAGCGGAATGATGATCTCTTCGGGCTGGCGCATTCGCCTGAGCGCGAAGGGAAAATCTTACGAATATCGCGCTGACAGAAATCAGGTGCGGCTCTATAATTTCAAGGGTGCTAACTACAGACTTTGAAAAGTCTCAAGTCAAAAACCTGTCTGTGACTCCAAACTTTTAGACTTTAGACTCTCGACTTGAATTGAGGTGAAGTAATGAACCGACAGAATTTCGTAAAGCATGTGGCGCTGGCGTTGGCGCTCGTCATGTTGGCCGCGTTCGCCGGACAGTTGCGGCGCTGGCAGACGCATCGTTCGTCGCCGGAGACGCAGGCGGTGCTGCGGGCTGAGTTCCCGCAGTATGAAAAGGAAGTGCCCGATTCAAAGCGCGAGGCCGAAGACATCATCGTACGCTTCCGCTCCGGCATCACTAAGGAACAGATACGCGCCATCACCGCGCAACACAACGATGCGATTGACGACGAGGTTGAAGCGGTTGGAGGTCTGGTCGAGATTCACGATTTCGACGGCGAAGAGTCCGCAGAAGTCGTGAGCGAATACAGCAATCTGCCCGAAGTCGAGTATGCCGAACTCAACGAGCAGATTAGTCTGCAAGACCCCGGCGAGAGCGCAGACGCCACAGACAATCTTCTCTCGACGCTCTCCGATTCAGCTAATGTGCCGAACGACCCGATGCTCAGCGACCAGTGGGCTTTGGACAACAAGGGGCAACGCGATGGCAAACTCAAGGCCGACATCAATGCGCTGGCCGCGTGGGAAAAGACGCACGGCTCGAACAAGGTGGTGGTCGCCGTCCTCGACAGCGGCGTTGATTATACGCATCAGGATTTGATGAATAACATGTGGCTGCGCCCGGACAACCTCGCGCCTTACATGGACGAACAACTCGGCACGATTGACGACACGCACGGCTTCAACGCGATTGATAACCTGCGCGACCCGATGGACGACAACGGGCACGGCACGCACTGCGCCGGAATCATCGGCGCAGAGGGCGACAACGGCGAAGGCATCGCGGGCGTCAACTGGCAGGTTGAAATTATGCCTCTGAAATTCATGTCGGCGGGCGGCTACGGCACGACGAAGGATGCGATTGAAGCCATCAACTACGTCATCCAGCGCAAGAAGGATGGCGTCAACGTTCGCATCATCAGCGCGAGTTGGGGTTCGACTTCGCGTTCGCGCGCGCTCGAAGACGTGATTCGCAAGGCGGGCGAAGAGGGCATCCTCTTTGTCGCCGCCAGCGGCAACTCGACCGAGAACACAGACCGCCGCCCGCATTATCCTTCGAGCTACAAGCTGCCGAACGTCGTCAGCGTCGCCGCGCTCAACCGCAAAGACGAACTGGCCGGTTTCTCGAACTACGGCGCGAAGAGCGTCCATATCGCTGCGCCCGGCGCAGAGATTCTGAGCACTTGGCCGGGCGACGATTACCGCGAAGCCTCGGGGACTTCGATGGCGACCCCGGTCGTCTCCGGCGTCGCCGCGCTCATCATCTCGGGTGGCCCCGCGCTTTAGGTTGAGGAAATTGAAGGAACGCCTTCTCAACTCGGTTGATAAACTCGACTCGCTCGACGGCAAGGTGGCGAGCGGCGGACGCGTCAACGCGGCGCGCGCCGTCGGCGCAATCAAGTAAGAATCTTTCTCAGTTGACCACAAAAATCAAAAGCCCCTTCGAGTTCGCTGCTCGAAGGGGCTTTTAAGATTTCAAAAGCCGTCTTGCTCTGCGTTCTTTCCGCTTGAAAAAGCTTCCGGAGTCCGATTCTCTTTCGGCGCTTGCGGCGCGGCGATGGTAGAATCTTCAGCATTCATCAACGTGTGACAGACAAATCCAACTTGAAGGGAAATTTGAGAACATGAGCGCGTCAACACTGACGAAAGATTCAAGACCGACACCCGAACTCGAACAGCTTTGCATCAACACGATTCGCGCGCTGGCGCTCGACGCCGTGCAAAAAGCAGAGTCAGGCCATCCCGGCCTGCCGCTCGGCACAGCCCCTCTGGCTTACGTTTTATGGACGCGCTTTCTTCGTCATAACCCGCAGAACCCGAAGTGGCCGGGACGCGACCGTTTCCTGCTCTCCGCCGGACACGGCTCGATGCTCATCTATTCGCTGCTCTATCTGACGGGCTACGACCTCCCGTTAGATGAACTCGAAAACTTTCGCCAGTGGGACTCGAAGACGCCCGGCCATCCCGAATACGGTCTAACGCCCGGCATTGAAATCACGACGGGGCCGCTCGGTCAGGGCTTCGCCAACGGCGTCGGGATGGCAATCGGCGCGGCGCATCTCGCCAGCCGCTTCAACCGCGAAGGCTTCCCGCTCATCAACTCGCATATCTACGCCATCGTCTCGGACGGCGATTTGATGGAAGGCGTCGCTTCGGAAGCCGCCTCGCTCGCAGGTCATCTCAAACTCGGAAACTTAATCTATTTTTATGATGACAATCATGTGACCATCGAGGGCTTCACCTCGCTCGCCTTCACCGAGGACGTGCCCGCGCGCTTTCGCGCATACGGCTGGCACACGCTCGTCGTCGAAGACGGAAACGACCTCGAAGCGATTGAGCGCGCCATCATTGAAGCCCGGAGCGTGACGGATCGCCCCTCGCTCATTTCGGTCAAGACGACCATCGGCTTCGGGATGCCGACCGCTGGCACGCGCAAGGCGCACTCGGACGCGCCCGGCGCGCAAGCAGTCAAAGAGACGAAGCGTGCGCTTCAGTGGCCGGAAGACAAAACTTTCTACGTGCCGGACGAAGCCCTCGCGCATTTTCGTGAAGCCATCGAGCGCGGCACGCAGGCCGAAAGCGACTGGAACGCGTTGGTTGAACGCTACGAGCAGGAGCACACTGAACAGGGACGCGCTTGGCGCGAGACGATGAGCGGCGAACTTCCTGCGAATTGGGAAGCGCACCTGCCAACATTCGAGAACGCGAAGCCGATGGCGACGCGCGCCGCCTCCGGCGAAGTCATCAACGCCCTTGCGCCGCACATGCCGATGCTCATCGGCGGCTCCGCAGACCTCGGCCCCTCGAACAACACGGACATCAAGGATGGCGGAAGCTTTCAGCCCGGTTCATACGATGGCCGCATTCTGCACTTCGGCGTGCGCGAGCACGCGATGGGTTCAACCATGACGGGCATCAGCCTGAACGGCGGGTTGATTCCCTACGGCGGCACTTTCATGTGCTTCTCCGATTACATGAAGCCCGCGATTCGTCTCGCCGCGCTCTCGGAAGTTCAGGTCATCTACATCTTCACGCACGACTCTATCGGCTTAGGCGAAGACGGCCCGACGCACCAGCCCGTCGAACAACTCGCGGGTCTGCGCGCCATCCCGCATCTTTATGTCATCCGACCGGCGGACGTGCACGAGACGCGCGAGGCTTGGCGGCTCGCAATTCTTCGTCGCCACGCGCCGACGGCTCTCGTTCTGACGCGCCAGAAAGTTCCGCTCATTGATCGCCGTAGCGGCGCTTACGCTTCAGCCGAAGGCGCACGGCGCGGCGCATATATTATTGCCGAAGCCTCGGACGAGCGAGGCGCGCACGCGACGCCCGAACTCATTTTGCTTGCGACCGGCTCGGAAGTTTCTCTGGCTCTGGAAGCGCGCCAACCGTTGCAGCAGGCGGGCACGCGGACGCGTGTCGTCTCGATGCCCTGCTGGGAGTTGTTTGAAGAGCAGGACGCCAGTTACCGCGAGAGCGTGATTCCACACGCGGTCGGCGCGCGGCTCGGCATCGAAGCGGCGGCGCGGCTGGGTTGGGACAGATACACAGGCGAGCGCGGCGACGTGCTCTGCCTCGAACGCTTCGGCGCATCGGCTCCCGGCGATGTGGCGCTTCAGAAGCTCGGCTTCAACGTCGCAAACGTCGTCAGCCGTGCGCGCGCGCTGTTCGGAGAAAGATAGGGGTCTCGACTCTCATGCGAATTGCTATCGGCGCAGATCACGGGGGCTTTCCCTTAAACGAGCGCATCATCGAAGAGTTGCACGTAGGCGGGCACGACGTTGAAGACTTCGGGACGCACGACGGCTCGCAGCCCGACGACTACCCGGACTATGCGCGCGCCGTCGGCGAAGCCGTGCGCGGGGGGCGCGCGGAGGTCGGCATTATCATCTGCGGAAGCGGCGTCGGCGCGTCCGTCGCGGCTAATAAACTGCGGGGCGTACGCGCAGTGCTGTGCGCCGACACCTACTCGGCGCATCAATCGCGCGAGCATGATGACTGCAACGTGCTCTGTCTGGGCGCGCGCGTCATCGGCGTCGAACTCGCGTTGGAGATTACCCGCGCCTTCCTCGCCGCGCGCTTCACGGGCGAGGAGCGCCACCGTCGCCGCCTCGCCAAAGTTTTAGAGATTGAACGCCGCGAAGCTTCCGGCTCATAGTTGTAGGGAGCATCCGACAGCCAAAACTTTAATGAGTTGCATGTCCGGCATCAATGGCTTAAAACATTTAAACAACGCAAGCGCGACGGAGAAGCTGAAGAGAGATGTTTGTCGAGAGCAAGATGAAGACGAAGTTGCTGCGCCAGATGGGCGAGGCGATCAATGATTTTGGGATGATTGAAGACGGCGACCGAATAATGGTGTGCCTCTCCGGCGGCAAGGATAGCCATACGCTGCTCGACTTGCTGATGGACGTGCGCGAGCGCGCTCCCGTCCACTTCGACCTCCTCGCCGTCAATCTCGATCAGAAGCAGCCTAATTTCCCGGCTCATGTCCTGCCCGAATATCTCTCATCCGTCGGCGTCCCCTTTCGCATCATCGAGCGCGACACCTACTCTGTGGTGAAGCGTCTCGTTCCCGAAGGTAAGACTTACTGCTCGGTCTGCTCGCGCCTGCGGCGAGGCATTCTGTACCAGACGGCGGTCG
This sequence comes from uncultured Pyrinomonadaceae bacterium, assembly GCA_964246705.1. Classification (GTDB taxonomy): domain Bacteria; phylum Acidobacteriota; class Blastocatellia; order Pyrinomonadales; family Pyrinomonadaceae; genus DASZCR01. The sequence goes on along the minus strand of CAXTRQ010000006.1, from coordinate 6,211 downwards.
CAGAGGGCTGCACCAAGATTGCGCTCGGACATCATTCGGACGACATCACGACGACCTTCCTCTTGAATCTCTTTTTCGTCGGCTCACTCAAAGCGATGCCGCCCGTCCTGCGCTCCGACGACGGGCGCAACACGGTTATTCGCCCGCTCGCCTATTGCCGCGAGTCGGACATCGCCGAGTACGCCGCGCAGAAAAAGTTCCCACTCATCCCCTGCGACCTCTGCGGCTCGCAGACGAATTTGAAGCGAGCGCGCATCAAGCGGCTCATCACGGAACTCGAACAGGAGATTCCGCACATCCGCGCTTCGATGTTAACGGCGCTCTCGAACGCCGTCCCGACGCACCTGCTCGACCCGAACCTTTTCGACTTCAAATCTCTCCGCGCAGGAGTCGGCAACGTCGAGGCCGAACTCGACGCGGCCATCGGACACGCGGGCGCGAGCGAAGAAGATTCTCGTCCCGCGCTCATCACAATCGGATAATCTCAGGCGGAGAAGTTCAGGCGGAGAAGTTCAGGAATGGCAACAGCCGCAAAACAGAAACCTGTGACTCTCGACTGGAGCAATTTCCCCTCTGGCTCCGTCGTCCATTATTCGACGCTGCTCTGCCTCGCCTGCATCTTCGATCTCTTCACAAAGCAACTCGGCCTCGCGCCGCGCACCGCCGCCACAGAGATTAAACGGCACGCCCCGACCATCGAAGAATTGACGGCGCAGACGCACACGCGCCCCTACTTCACAAGCGACGAACGGAACCCGCGTTGCCCATACTGCGATGCCTCGAAGCGCTGGCACGCGCGACTCGACACACACCGCATCGAAGGCGGCAAAGCGACGGACGCCCCGCGCCGCGCGCTCGTCAAATCTCTACCCGCGAAGGACGAGCAATTTCAAATCATCGAAATTAAACAGAAGGCGCGCGCCGTCTTCTTTGAATGGCTTGATACATTAGGCCACAGACTCAATTTCGACGACGACCAACAGTGGATGCTCGCGGCCACGCGAGCCTATCTTGAGCGGCGTGAGCCGAAGACCATTTGGGCGACAGAATTTGAAGGCGTGCGCGTCGTCCGCCGTTCGCAACGTCTGGACGCGGGGTGGGAACGCGAGGGCACGAGAATTTTCCTCGCGCCCTCGCTCTACAACGACGTGTTGCTCGTTCAATATCTCGTCAGCCGCTCGCACGCGCACGGCGGGCACACCTTTGAAGGCCGCCTGACCCTCGTCGAACTCGTCCGCCGCATGCGCTACAGCGGACACCTCGAAGCGCAGGGCATCTCCGAACGCGACCAGTTCGACGTGCTCGAACGGCTGGTCGAACAACTCACCGGAGGCGATGCGACCATCAAACTTCACTACCTCTTCGACCGCCGCGACCTGCTCGATAAAGTCAAAACCGTCTACGCACGGTACGAAAAGCAAGGATGATGGATGAAGGCGGAAGGATGAATCAATCTCTTCGCTTCCGCCTTCATCCTTGCTCTTATCGCTGCATCTTGTTGAAGTGCAGGAGCAGGGGTGTGGGCAGCGAGGTGTCGTATAGCGCGAAGATTGCGGAGCTTGCATCCGCTGTTTTGACAAGATTGAAGATGCCCGCCTGAGAATCCGTGGTGGTCTTGGTGAGCTTGGAGACAGGGCTTTCTTGCAGGTAACGCAGTGCCTGCTCGACGGTCGGAGGTTTAGCCGAAGTTTGCTCGCCGAGCGCGTCTATGATGTAGGACTTGAGAAGCTTCGGCCAGTATTTCGCAAACAGCGCATCGCTGGCGAAGCAGTCGACCCAGACGAGTTGGCCGCCGCGCGCGACGACGACGCCGACAATATCCGACCCTGTAATCTCTTTCTCGAAGGCCGAGACGTACTGCTGCATCTGGTCGCCGACCTCTTTTTTGTCGTAGACCTCTCTGTAGGTTTCAGTGCTGGTCGTCGTGCCGAGTTTCGTGTTGTTGGCGCGCACCTCGTCCCAGACGGAGCTTTGATCTTTCTTATCCTGTGCGACGGCGCGCAGTTTGGGATGCGAAATCGCGTTGAGGCTCGAAAACCCGTCGGCCTGTTTCACCACCGCAGGAGGGGCGGCAGAAGGCTCAGGCGTCGGGGCGACGACGGCGGCAGTTTGCGCTGCGGCAGAGAGACGCGCCGGTGCGGGCGGCTCGATTGTTTGCGAGACGCTCCTGTTCTGCCAGCGTCCCGGCTCGACGCAGAAGACGTTGAGGCTGACGGGAATGCTGATGGGCGGAATAATCAGGTCGGCTTCGACGATGCGATCTTGCTTGCCGCCGGTAATCACTTCGCCCGCGAGCAGCAAAAGTTTCTTCCCTGAACGATTGATAAGCGCGAGTTGATTAACGCTGTCCGAGTCGTTGCCGGAAGTCAACTGGTTGACCATTCCTTGTAGCCGCCCGTTGCGTCTCCCATGTCGCGCCATTTGGTTGATGTTGCCGTTGCTGCCCCGCTCGGTAATCGCAACCGTCCCATTTTTAGTTCCCTCATCGAGCGTAACATAGTCGTTCGTCGCCCGCGCGCCCGCATCGCCGCGCGCGGCACGCACTGGAAAGAGCATCAGGTTTTTGTAGCTGACAGGAGCCAGAACTTCCCATTTGCTCGTCCCGCCTAACTGCATGTTGCCTGCTGCCAAACGCGTTCCGCCCTTATGTGCGTTTGAGGCGACGACGAAGTTGAGCGCAAACGTTAAAGCCAGTAGGCCGGAGCAGAGCTTGATTAATTTCTTCGCCAAACCCGGATGTGCATTCATAATTTGTCTCCTTAGTTAAGTTGTTGTGGAAGCGTCGCCGGTCTCAAAGAAGAGACGGCGGCGGCTGCCGCTGTGGCGCGAGGAGGTTTTTCACAGAGAGCGCCGCCCGAAGATTCAGTCCGGGGCTGCCGATCATCTGCCGTACACCGCTGTCTGTTGTCTTGAACGCAGCCGAGACGAAGGACTTGCGCTTTTTAAGTCCTGAAAATTTTGGCACGTAGTTTGAAATGTCGAATCTTCAATCGCTCAACTTTTCTTCTTCTTGGCGGCTGTTTGCCGACGGACAAAAGTCTTGCGCTTCGTGGAAAATGGCGGCATACTTCGGGCTGTTTAAGAGTTCCTGCTCTCGCGCAATTGCTGGTGATTGCGCCTGTCCGTGACTGTGAGGCGACGAAGTATGGGGCTGAAGAGAGAGCGTGGTTGGTTGTCAATTCAGATAGAAGCCGCTCTCGTTGGTGTTAGAGCATCGGGCGTATCGCTGCTTCGTTAGTCGCCCGAACTGAGAAGGGGAAAGCCTCCCCACTTCCTTCCCGGTTCGCGCGCGAAAATCGCCCGCGCTTCCTTTGACTTATAAAGGATAAAGAGATGGGTACGAAACTTTACGTGGGAAACCTCTCCTTCCGAACAACAGGTGATGAGCTACGCGATCTCTTTTCGCAGGCGGGCGAAGTCGAATCGGCTTCAGTCATCGAAGACCGCGAGACGGGTCGCTCGCGCGGCTTCGGCTTCGTCGAGATGGTCACGTCCGAAGGCGCAACAGCCGCCATCGAACAATTCAACGGCAAAGACTTTGGCGGTCGTAATCTAACGGTCAACGAAGCCAGACCGAAGAGTGACCGCGGCGGCGGTGGCGGCGGACGCGGCTATGGTGGCGGCGGCGGTCGTGGTGGCCGCGACCGTGATTACGGCGGCGGCGGCGGAGACCGCGAACCCCGCTGGTAAAACCAAGAACCAAGTGGCAAAGGGGTAAGAGGATGAAAGGGAGCTGACAGTAAGCCTTCCCTTTCATCCTCTTACCCCTTTTATCCTTTCCCCTGCCTTTAACTTTTACTTTCTGACGGTGGGCGTAATCTTTAGTGTGAGGCGCTCCGTACCGCGCAGCACTTCGACTTCGTACTCCTGACCGGCCTTCATCTCGGTCAGGGCATTGGTGTAATCATAGACGTTGCCGACGGCGCGTCCTGCAAGTTTGATGATGCGGTCGCCCGCCTTCAATCCCGCTTTCTCTGCCGGAGAGCCTTCGCGCACGCCGTCGAGTTTCATCCCGTCTGTGCCTTCGGCGTAATTCGGAACTGTGCCGAGATAGACGCGAAAGCCGGTCGCGCGTCCCTGCGATTCGCTCTTCGCCAGCATGTATGCCGGGCGCGCGTTTGTCGCTTGCAGCGAGCCGACGATGTGGCTGACGAAAGCGACGATGCGCGCCTCGCCGACGTAGTTAATGCGATCAGCCGTGTCAGAAGGCTTATGATAATCCTCGTGCGTGCCCGTGAAGAAGAAGAGGACGGGAATCTTTTTCGCATAGAACGACGAATGGTCGCTTGGCCCGAAGCCGTCTTCGTTGAGCGTGAGCGAGAAGGGCTGGCGCGGCGTTCCCGGCTGCTCGTCCCCGACCACCTGCATCTTGAGCGGTGCGTTCGCCTGCTCGATCCAGCCACGCCATTCGGTCGCCGTGCCGACGCCGCCGATCATCAGCCGCTCATCCTTCAAGCGCCCGACCATGTCCATGTTAATCATGGCGATGATCTGCGCGAGCGGCCTCAAGGGATTGAGGACGTAATAGTTTGAACCGAGCAAGCCCTCCTCTTCGCCGCTGAAGGCGATAAAGACGACGGTGCGGCGCATCTCCTTGCGTTTAGCCGAAAGGAGGCGCGCGAGTTCGAGCAAGGCAGCCGTGCCGGAAGCATTATCATCCGCGCCGTGATGAATCTCGCCCTCGCGCGCGGCGAGGCTGCCCGCGCCGCCGCGCCCGAGATGGTCGTAGTGCGCGCCGATCACAATCGTCTCGTCTTTCAACTGTGGGTCAGAGCCTTCGAGGATGCCGACGACGTTGTAGGCTTCCGTGTTGCGCCGCACGATGTCGGTCGTGATATTCAGAGAGACATTTTGCGAAGGTTTGGCCGCGACGTTGAGGTTGTAACCGTTCTTCTTCGCCGCGTCGCTGTTTGTCGAGACGGCCGCTCGCACTTTCTTCTCAAACTCGGAGAGTTGCACCACGCCGCCCAAACCCAATATCTGCGCGGCTGACTGGCGAGAGATGACGATGACTGGCAAACCCGCATCGCCGCCCTCGTTGTCGTAGGCGAGACGCGCCAGCCGGTCGTCCTTAAAATTATCCTCGCTCGCAATCAGGACGAGAGCTTTTGCGCCAGCCGCGCGCGCCGCCGCCGCTTTGAAACGAAGCTCGCCGGAACGCATAAATTTTCCGTGCGGATTATCGCCGTCGGGCGTGCCCGCGAACGCGAGCGCGACGCGCCCGCCAAAATCCGCGCCCGCGTAATCATCGTAGTTCAGATCGCCCGCAGAGATACCGTAGCCCGCGAACACGAGCGGCGCATTCTCAATGCGCGCGTTCGCGCTGAACCCGAGCGGCATCCAATCTTCTCCGGCGCGCAGGTCGAGCGTCGCCGGTCGCGCGTCCGCAGCGAGAGCAGAAGTCTCAGCCGCGCGGACGCCGTACGTCATCACGTTGCCTTTCCCCAGTTCGACGCCCGCAACATACGGAAACTTCTGCATGTAACGATGCGGGGAATCGGCCTCAAGTATTGACATGCCCTGCGTATCGTAGCCGATGCTGCGCTTGAGTCCGTTTCGCGCAAATTCTCTGGCGATGTATCGCGCGGCTTCGTTTGCTCCTTCCGTGCCGGTTCGTCGTCCCTCCAACTTATCGGAAGCGAGATATTCGATGTGCTCTCGCAGGAGTTTAACGTCCGGCTCGTCTCTGCCTACGTTCGCCTGCTGAGCAAAAGCGCAGGAAGAGACGAGCGTGAGGGCGAGAAGCAGGGGAAAGATTCTGGCGCGTAGTTGTTTGATAGTTGGTGACAACATAATGCTCCGGTTCAAGTTTCTCACTCCACCCAATCGGCGATGAAGATATTCGTGTCGCCGCGCACGCGTGCGTTGCGATTAGAGGCAAAGACGAGACGCCGCCCGTCGGGCGAAAACATCGGGAAGCCGTCGAAGGTGTCGTTGAAGGTGATGCGTTCCAGCCCCGTACCGTCCACGTTGACCATGTAGAGATCGAAGTTGCGCCCCTTCGGATCGCCGACGTTTGAAGCGAAGATGATGCGTTTGCCGTCGGGGAAGAAATAGGGCGCGAAGCTGGCTGCGCCCAAGTGTGTCACCTGCCGCTTGTTTTGGCCGTCCGCATCCATGACCCAAAGTTCAAAGACGTTCGGCTCGATAACGTGTTCCGCGAGTTTCTGCTTGTAACGCGCCACCTGTTCCGGCGTCTGCGGGTGATAGG
>CAXTRQ010000005.1:57456-78605 GCA_964246705.1 uncultured Pyrinomonadaceae bacterium | reverse complement strand
GGGGCGGTGGGGCCGCGATTGCCTTTCGAGGTCTGGTTCCAGTTGGAGCGCGCGCAAAACGACAGGCTGGAATTTGGTGGGATGCAATGGCGTAGCTTTGGCGCAGACCCCGTTGACGCGAAATTCGCCTTGTCTCTGATATTGGAGGAATGGGAGGAGCGAATCGCGGGCGAGGCGGAGTATGATGCCGATATGTTCGACCCGGACATCATCACGCAAATGTTGGAAGACTATCAATCTATCCTCAATGACATGGCGACGAAACCGGAGAACTCTATCTCCGATGTGACGCTGGTCAGTTGGCAGGAAGGTTGAAATCGCGCCGACCAAACCGGAGCGGCTTGAAGTTATAACAAGTGGCAATATAAAAGTGAGGGACTAAAAAGAAGAACTCAAAGAGAAGAACAAAAGAGGCCGCGAGCGAACGCGGATGAACGCGGATTGACTGATTAGGTTTTTTCAATCTGCTCTCACCCGCGTTCATTCGCGGCCTCTTTTTCTTCTGTCTTTACTCGCTGAAGGAAGTTTGAAGTTAGCAGGCTTTAACTTTGCTGCAAGTAGCGGAGGGCTAATCCCACGCCCTCGACGGCGAGAGCGCCGACGTAGCCGTCTGCGGGAGACAGTGCAAAGAGTTTCCAACGCTCGGCATCGCGCGGGTCGAGATGCGTGCTCAAGAGGCAGGCGGGTTCCCCCGGTGTGAGCGATACGGTGAATTGATCCAGCGGGTATGAGAGTCCTTCGCCGCGCGCTTTGATATATGCTTCCTTACGCGTCCAACAATTGAAGAAGGCCGGGGTTTGTAACGCCGACGGAAGCGCACGAAGCACCGCGACCTCCGCTGTGGAGAAGAAGCGTTCGGCAATTTCAATACCAGCAAAGTCCTCCCGGATAAATTCGACATCAATACCTATTTCCCGCCCCAGCGTCACAGCATAGAGCGCCATTTCGTTCGAGTGCGACATGTTGAAGCGCACGGGAACTTTTCCCGGCACATCCTGTAATTCAGGCTTGCCATACTCAGTATAAGAGAAACGCAACTGTGCGGGAGACGTGTTCAAGTAGCGTGACAAAATCTGCCGCAGCACGCCGCGCGCGATAATAAAGCGGTCGCAATCCTTCCTGAAATGAAACCGACCGGCGCGCTGCCGCTCGTCGGTCGAAAGACTCTCAAACAACGTCTCCAACACAGTCGGCAACGCACCGAGGTGTGCGCGCCAGACGTGTACTTCATCCTCTTTCAAAAGAGGTTGCTCCGCCGCAGCAGTCCACATATCCTTAAGCATAAAACACAACCTCATCTCCGCTCTTATCCGATTGAACAGTTGCCCCTCATAAAAAGCGCGCAGGCGCTCAACTTCAGAACAGGGTTGTCTGGCGTGTTGAATGACTATAAGATAAAATGCACTTAAGCCAAATGCTGGAAGCAAGGAGCGTCCAACTCTTCCACCTTTCGCAACATAACTCTCTAAGCAGGGCTGTCGGCTTGGCCTGAGATAAATTCGACACCTCGACTTCACCTTATTACCTCGTGAACGCCCAAGTGAGAACTTGGGGCAGGTTTTCAGGAAAAATGAGCAATTATCCATTTCACTAGTAGTAAGAACATCTGATGCTGTCTCGCACGAGACTTCCCTTTTGGGTATGGGCATGCTCCTCCACTTTTTCGAGATTGGGAAAATTGGCAGGTTAAATGCAGAAGGGAGGGGTGCATCTAGTGACAGGAATTTGTGATGATTGAGAGGAACGCCAAGAAAAAGAAGAAGCGAACGGCGCTTGTTATCTGCCGGAGCGGGAAACAGTTTTGGACGACTCAGGCCGAGTTCTGGCGCTGGGTCAAAGATTGCGTTGTGATTAAGACGGAGGATCACCCGCTGACCGGCGTTTTTCGCCGTGAAGATGAAGAGTTGACAGTCTTGCTCAGCCATACTGTGCTGAATCTCGCCGCTCCAAACCACATGCGTGAGGTCTTAATTTCCCGGCGGTTACTTAAAAAACAGACGTAGCCGCCAGCAATCTCCGCGGGCAGAACACAGTAAACGGAACAGCATTCACCGTGCGGTGAGAAGGTTTGCAAGTCAGGATAGAAGTGCAATGAAAAAGCGCAAAAGGATTTTTACAAGTGTTGGATGCGCCTCTCGCGGGCGGTCGCTGTGCATGTGCGGCTTGATGGCGCTGGTTGTGCTCACAAAAGTCGCGTCGGCACAAACATCGTCAACAAGTCCGGCGCTGACTGAAATCCGGCACGCACAGGAAACTTCGACGAGCGCCGCTTCCGCCACGCGCGCCGATGACCGATACCGGATCGGCCCCGGCGACGTACTCGATATTCGCATTTTAAATCGTCCGCAACTTTCGCGTGACGCCATCCGCGTTGACGGGCGCGGAATGATTCGGATGCCTTTCATCCAAAGTGAAATTCAAGCTGCCTGCCGCACTGAAAGCGAACTCGCCGGAGAAATTGCCAACGATTATCTGAAATATTTGAGAAACCCGCAGGTTGATGTGTTCATTAAGGAGTTCAACTCCCAACCCGTCGCCGTCATCGGCGCAGTCAACGCGCCGGGACGGTTTCAACTTCAACGCAGAGTGCGTCTGCTCGAACTTTTGACCTTCGCGGGCGGCCCTGCCGAGCGAGCCGGAAGGAGCATACAGGTCGTGCACGGCGCGACGGCTTCGCCCTGTGTGGTCGCCGCCTCTCAGACCTCTGACGAGGTGGCGGAAGGTTTCATCTCATACGTTTTGGGTGATACGCTGCGCGGCGATGAGGGGTCGAATCCGTTTGTGCAGCCGGGCGATGTTATCACTCTGCTCGACGCCGAGCAGGTATATGTCGTCGGCAATGTTTTAAGACCCACGGCGCTGCCGCTCAAAGAGCCAATCACGGTGTCGCGTGCGATTGCGATGGCCGGAGGGACGCTGCCGGATACTAAACGCGACCGCGTGCGAATCGTCAGGCAGGTGCCGGGAAGTACGGCCAAGAAGGAAATCTTCGTTGACCTGAAGGCCATAGACAAGCGGCAAGCCGAAGACGTTGCGCTCTTAGCAAATGATATTGTGGATGTGCCGACCTCGGACGGAAAAAGAATCTTGCGCGGCCTCATCGGAACCATCGTGCCGACGGTTTCGCAGATTCCTGTCCGAGTCATTCATTAAAAAACTATCTGTTGATTAGGCCAGTATCTTCGACCCGAATGACCACGCCCTGCTCAAGTTTGCGTGCCCCGAAAGTTCAGGTGTCATGATGAGAGAATTTCAAGAACCGACAAAGTTACCCGTCAAGATGCGAACCCTCCCCCCCGTCGAGATTGTCGCTTCTGCTCCGCCGCCGCCCTCTGAGGGTTACGGCTATGGCAAAGAAATCAGCATTGACGAAGAACTGAGGCTGCGCAACTACTGGCGCGCAATCCGCAAGCGTCTCTGGCTGATCGTCGGCCTGACGCTACTCGTGACGCTGATGGCGGTCATCTACATGGCGCGCAAGCCCGACACCTACGAGGCCGATGCGCGTTTGCAGGTTGATGCCGAGCGCACGAACCCCGCGCTCAATCCGTCGAAGAGCGATGCCCTGACCTTCAACGACCCGACCTACTTCAGCACGCAATTACAAATCTTGACGAGCAGCGGTCTGCTGCGGCGTGTCGTCAAGACGCTCGACCTCGAACACAATCAGGCTTTTCTTCATCCGAAATCGGGACGGACAATCTGGCAGAATACGCTGGGCATGGTCGGACTCGACAAAGAGAAGAAGGGAACTAGTGAAAAAGCGACGCCGACTATCGAGCCGCTCAAAATTTCCGTTGCGCCCGCCACGTCCGATGACGACCTCATCGAAGCGACGCGGCTTGCGCCCTTTGTGGATGCGCTTGAGGGCGGACTTGATGTCGAACCGGTCAAGGATAACCGTCTGAAAGTTACGGAGACGCGGCTGATAGACATCCGCTTCGTTCATCCAGACCCGCAGATCGCGGCCAAGGTAGTCAACACCATCGCGGAAACTTTCCTGCTCACGAATCTCGAAAAGAAGACCGAGACGAACACCACGACGGGCGATTTTCTCCAGCGGCGCATCGCCGAACTGCAAACGCAAATCCGCACGGATGAGGAGAAGCTCGTCAACTACGCGCGAAACAATCAGATTCTCTCGCTCGACGCGAGCCAGAACACCGTCGTCGAGCGTCTGGCCGGACTCAACCGCCAGTTGCTTGAGGCTGAAAATGAACGCAAGGCGGCGGAAGCGGCTTACCGCGCCGCGCTGCTGCCCGGAGCCGCAGAGGCTCTCGCCGCAGACAGCCAGAAACAAGTTTTAGACATGGAGGGCAAACTGGGCGAACTGCGCCAGCGGCGAGCGCAACTGCTGGTCGAAGTGACGGAGGAATGGCCTGAAGTCAAAGAGGTCAACCAGCAGATCGGAGTGCTCGAAAAACAGTTGCAGGATGAACGCACACGCTCGGTCTCTAACGTCAAGACGAATCTGGAAACGCGTTACCGTCAGTCTCTCGCGCGTGAACAATCCTTACGCACGGCCTTCGACCAGCAACGCGGTGAAACTCTCTCGCAGAACGAAGCGGCCATCAACTATCGCATCATTCAGCAGGAGATCGAAACGAGCAAGAATTTGCTCGACGGTTTGTTGCAGCGTTCAAAAGAGAATGAAGTAGTGCTCGCCGGAACGTCGAACAACATCCATATCATTGACCACTCGATTATTCCGCGCACGCCCATCGGGCCGCATCGCCTGCTCGGCGTGGCACTGGCCTTTGCGCTCGCGCTCTCTTTTGGCGTCGGCCTCGCGTTGGTGCTCGAAAGGTTCGACAACACCGTGCGCTCGACCGAGGACGTGGAGACGCTTTTGCGCCTGCCCGCGCTCGTTGCGATTCCTTCCGCGAAGGCTCTCAAGCCGCGCCGGCTGCTCGCGCTCAAAGGCGCATTCTCGTCGGGCAACGGTAATGGCAACGGCAACGGCAACGGCAACGGTAAAGGCCATTCCGAACTGCTCATCAACACCGGCATGCATTCGCCTGTCGCCGAGGCTTACAGACACTTGCGCACGTCTGTGCTGCTTTCGACGCCGGGCGGCGGTTTGAAAACTCTGATCGTCACTTCGGGACAGCCCGGAGACGGCAAGACCACCACCTCCGCCAACATCGCCTTCAGTCTGGCGCAGACCGGCGCGAGCGTTCTGCTCATTGACGCCGACCTGCGTCGCCCGCAACTGCACGCGCTTTTCAAACTCGATAATCAGCGCGGCTTGAGCACGCTCCTGTCGAGCGGCGGCAACGCCCCGGAAGTCTTCACACTGATTAGACGACATCAGCCGAGCGGGTTGAACGTGCTCACCTCCGGGCCTGCGACGGCGAGCGCCGCCGAACTGCTCAGTTCCACGCAGATGCGGCAACTGCTCGCTTTTCTTCAAACGATTTTCACCTACATCATTATTGACACGCCGCCCGTCGCGTCTTTCACGGACGGGGTGATTCTCTCCTCGATGGCCGACAGCGTTCTGTTCGTCGTGCAGTGGGGAAAGAGTTCGCGCGAAGTCGTGCGGCGCGCGCGGCAGGTGTTGCAGGAGGCCGGAGCCAGAATCATCGGCGTCGTCTTAAACAACGTCAACACACATGCGGGCGGCTACGAGTATTACGGAGATTACTACTACGATGATGTCGCCGATGTCGCCGTCGCCGTGGAACACTGCGATGCTCAGGACATCACGACATAAGCACGGGGCAATACAGACGACAGGTAGGCGAAAGAAGGAGAACGAATCAGGCGCATGGCGACAGTCAGCAAATTGAAAATACCACTCAGCACGTTGAGCGAGCCGGAGACGGCACACACGCTACGCATCGCGCCGTCCGAAGGCTGGGTCACGCTCCGGCTGGGCGAGTTGTGGGAATACAGGGAACTGCTTTATTTCCTCGTCTGGCGCGACATCAAAGTGCGTTACAAGCAGACCGCGCTCGGCGCGGCATGGGCTGTCATTCAACCCTTCTTCACGATGGTCGTTTTCAGCCTGTTCTTCGGGCGGCTGGCGAAAGTGCCGTCAGACGGAATCCCTTATCCTATCTTCAGCTATACCGCGCTCGTCCCTTGGACGTTCTTCGCCAACGGACTGAGCGAAGCGGCGAATAGTCTGGTCAGCAGTTCCAATCTCATCAAGAAGATTTACTTCCCGCGCCTCGCCATTCCCATCGCCACTGTGCTGGCCGGAGTGGTTGATTTCGTCATCGCCTTCGCGGTGCTCATCGCCATGATGCTCTACTACGGCATCGTGCCGACTGTGAATACGCTCTGGCTGCCGCTGTTTCTGCTGCTCGCCTTGATTACTTCGCTCGGGACGGGGTTGTGGCTGTCGGCTCTGAACGTCAAGTTCCGCGACGTGCGCTACGTCGTGCCGTTCCTCGTGCAGTTCTGGCTCTTCGCCACGCCCATCGCCTATCCGAGCAGCTTGTTGCCTGAGCCTTGGCGAACGCTCTATGGATTGAATCCGATGGTCGGAGTCGTCGAAGGATTTCGTTGGGCGCTGCTCGGCACAGAGACGATGCCGCACATGATCGTCGCGCTCTCGGCGCTGGCGGCGATGTCAATTTTAATCGGCGGCGCGTTCTATTTTAAACGAATGGAGAAGATGTTCGCCGACAGGGTATGAGACAGGTCAACAAAGTTTCAAGCGCGCATTGATGACGCTCCGGTTGATGGGAAAGACGTGCGGAAGGTAAAGCTTTGAGAAGTGACTTTGCGATTCAAGTAGACAGTCTCGGCAAGCGCTATAGCATCGGCGCGAAACAGGAGCCTTACGGCACTCTGCGCGACTCGCTCGCGGGGATGGCGACGGCTCCTTTTCGCGCGCTCCGTTCAACTTTTCGTGGAGCGCGCCGGAACGGTAATGGTGAGCATTCGTCGAATGAGATATGGGCGCTCAAGGATGTTTCGTTCGATGTCAGGCGCGGCGAGGCGGTCGGCATCATCGGGCGCAACGGCGCGGGAAAATCCACGCTCCTCAAAACTCTCTCGCGCATCACCGAGCCGTCAACGGGATATGCCGACATCAACGGGCGCGTCGGCTCGCTGCTCGAAGTCGGCACGGGCTTTCATCCCGAACTGACGGGGCGCGAAAACATCTTTCTCAACGGCGCGATTCTCGGCATGAAGCGCACGGAGATTATCAGCAAGTTTGACGAGATAGTTTCCTTCGCCGAAGTCGAAAAGTTCATTGACACTCCTGTTAAGCACTACTCCAGTGGGATGTACTTGCGGCTCGCCTTCTCGGTCGCCGCGCATCTGGAGCCGGAAATTCTGCTTGTTGATGAAGTGCTCGCGGTGGGCGATATGGCATTCCAGAAAAAGTGCATGGGCAAGATGGAGGATGTCACGGCGCAGGGGCGCACAGTGCTTTTCGTCAGCCACAATCTCGGCGCGATTAAGGAGTTGTGCCAGACGGGGGTCGTGCTCAAGGATGGCTTCGTCGGTTTTCACGGGCCGGTGGTGGAAGCCATCTCCTTCTATAGCCGCGACGCGCAGAAACAAGAGCCGGGTGAACTCTCCGTCAATCGCGGCACGCGTTGGACGGACGTGAGAGTTAACGGAGTGGACGCGGCTCTGGCCTCGGCTATCAACGGCGCTGAGCCGTTCGCGATAGAAGGGCGTCTGGAAGTGCAGAAGCCTTTCGTCGAAGCGCGTTTCAAATGTCGTGTGGATGACGCTGCCGGGAATACTCTGGTTTATCAAGTCAAGAACGACAAAGAACTCGAAAGTGCCGAACTAGGTGTCGGCGTCTATCGCGTCCGCGTCGAGTTTCCGCCGCTGTGGCTCGTGCCCGGCGTCTATACGATGTTCTTCAAACTCACGGGACGCAGGGAGACGGGCGACGAACGGCGTTACCTCTCCGAACGTGTGATGCTCAACGTGACGGGCAAGCTAAGCAGTCAGGGACGGGCTGTCCTCAACCCGCCTCTCAAATGGGCGCTCTCACACGAGACGATTACGAACGGGTAATGATGAACGAACACGGGCGACTCAAACTGGCTTTTCTGGCGACGGGCACTTGGCAGCACGTCTTCAGCAACAGGGATGAAGAATCCTGGGTTTATAAGATGCCTTCGGCCTTCGGCTACATTCTGCCGTTTGAGCATCCGAGGAGATTTCGCCCGTCCAGTAAGTCCGTCCGCGCGGTATCCGAGTTGCTGGCGCACATGCCTTTCAATTCGAGGCTTTACGCTGCGCGTTTGCGGCGCAGGAATTTGAAAAGTTTCGAGCGGATGCTGGCCTTGATTGAAGAGATTAAACTACACGGCATGTCGGACATTCTACTTCCGTGCGAGACGCGGCGAGACGCCGAGGCCGCGCTCGAAGTGGATAGCGTGACGATTCCCTATCGCGGCCCCTTGCTCAAACAGAGACGCGCCGACTTTCTTTTTGAGAGAAGCGAGAATCTGCGTTCATTTGAATGGCGAGAGGTCATCGAAGCGCACCATCGCCTCTGGCGCTGCGGCATCACCTTCTCGACGACGACCGCCGTGCTCGAACTGAAAAACTGGGCGTTGCTTGACGGTCGCCTGCGTCTCTTCGACACCAGTTCGCTGACCTGCGACCCGCGCGGTGTGCGACGTGCCTTGGAGGAATCCGAGTTGGACAGGCGCGAAGCGACAGTCTTACAAAAAGCTGCCGAGCGTAAATCCACCGAACCGATAATTGAATACTTCCGCTTCATCCGCAGCGAGCTTAACCGCGACAAGCTGGATCAATTATGGAGGGCGGATTTCAACTTTAAGCATTAAAACCGCTGCTGCCTCTTTGCGTGAAACTTTTTGGCGAGAGAAGGAAGAAAGTTTCGTGCCAAGACGCAAAGGACTCTTTCTTATAATCTCATGCGCCCCATCAAGATGCCGGTCAGACACGTTTCGCCGCATCCGCAATCTCTGTCAGACCCGGTCGCGCGTCTGTTCGAGTGCGACGGGCAACTGCTGCGCGGCATCATGCCGGAGCACGAATTGTTCTACGAGCGACTGCTGGCCTCGCCCGCGCTTGATAGACTCTTCGCCGCCGGACTCGTGAAGACCGAACGGGCGGACGTGATGCTGGAAGGTTACCCGCTCGCCCTCGAACATCAACGCGTTGACTTCGTTTCGGATTGGCGGGAATGGCCTTCGTTGATGCTCAGGGACGCGGCCGCGATGGTCTGCGAACTATGCTTTGAGTTGGCCGGAGAAGATTACGGGATGTTGGACATCCATCCTTGGAACGTCCTCTATGATTTCAGCCGACCCGTGTTCGTTGACTTCTCGTCCATCGTCCCGCTCGAACGCGCGTGGCTCGATGAACAGGCGGGCAGGTTCCGCGATTACTGGATTCTGCCGCTGACCTTTATCTCGATGGGGCATCCGCATCTCGCACGCAGCATACGCAAATCCTGCGAAGTGACCGAGCCGCTTGACGAATTTCTCAAGCGACCGTTGGTGCGCTGGTTCCCCTTCTGGTATCAACGCCTCCGACGCCGCGCGCCGCACGAGCCGTCAGAGTTTTTCAGGAAATTAAAGATACGACTTGAGAGTCTACGGCTGCCCGTCGAAGATTTGGAATCGCCGCATGAAGTCGAAGACGATGCGACGTTTGAAGCTGTCACGCAACAGGACGCGCGGGCGCGAGTGGTCTCCGCGCTGCTCGAACGTCTGAAGCCGGAAACGCTGCTCGATGTCGGCAGCGGGAGCGGGCGTTATTCGATGCTCGCGGAACGTCAGGGCATCAAGGTTGTCGCCATTGATTTGCAAGAGGCGCGCGTTAATTCGCTTTATCGCCACACGAAATCGCGGGGTCTCAAAATTCTGCCGCTGCTTTTGGACTTCAGCATTCCGACCACGGGGCAGGGGCGCAGGAAAGAATTTCCGCCGTCCACGAACAGGCTGACATGCGACGCGACGCTGTTGCTCTCGATTCTGGATCAACTGGTTTTTGAGTTGCACTTGAGCTTCGAGCGCATCGCCGATTTGCTCTCCGCCTATAGCCGCAGGCACGCCATCGTCGAATTTATGCCGCCCCGCGATGCGTTCGTCTTTAAGCACAACGGTTCTCGCTTCGCATGGTACGGCATGGAGAATTTCGTCAAGGCCATGGAGCGTCACTTTCGCCTCTCGGAAGTCCTTGAATTGGAGACGCCGCGCAAGCTGCTTCTCTTCGAGAAATATTAGATACCAGAGCGGACAGCTTGAAGAGGTAAACGCAAACACTTATTAATGCACGTCGTTTTTTTGACTATGGAATATCCGCCGCTGCCTTCGGGCGGTATCGGCACGAGCGTTCGTAATCTGGCGCGGGCGATGGTCGCACAGGGGCAACGCGTGACGGTGCTCGGGATGGGGCAGGCGACGGAGTTTGAAGATCAGGGCATTAACGTGCGCTTTATCGGTGAGACGCAGTTGCCAAAAGTTGGTTGGCTGTGGGACATCAAGCGCGTCGAGCGCGAGCTTAATCGGTTGGTGCGCGAAGAGGGAGCGGAGATTGTCGAGGCGCACGATTGGGTTGGGGTTTCGGCGGGCGTGCGCCCGGCCTGCCCGGTCGTCATCAGGTGTCACGGCACGGACACTTATTTCGCGCACCTGTTGCAGAAAAAAGTCAGGCCGTCGGTGCGCTGGGCTGAATCTTTGGCGCTCAAGCAGGCCGCCGACGTGGTGGCGGTCAGCCGTTTTACGGCGGATGTCACGCGTCGTCTTTTTCAACTGCGGACGGAAGTCGGCGTGATTCCCAACGGGATTGACATTACACAGTTTCAGCCCGCCGCGCCCTCGGAGGTTGAGCCGGACACGATTCTCTATTTCGGCACGCTGGCGCGAAAGAAGGGCGTGCTCGATCTTTGCAGAGTCTTCTCAAAAGTCGTCGAGCGTCGTCCGCACGCGCGCCTGTTGCTCGTCGGGCGCGATGTGCGCGACCAACAGACCGGCGCGAGTTCGACGTGGGAGTTGTGCCTTGAGAGGCTCCCTTCAGAGGCGCGAAAGCGCGTGGAGTATCTCGGCGCGCAGCCTTACGACAAAATTCAAAACTACGTGCGCCGCGCGGCGCTGTGCGCCTTTCCATCTTATGCCGAGGCGTTTCCGCTCTCATGGCTCGAAGCGATGGCGTCTGCGAAAGCCGTCGTCGCCTACGACATCGGCTGGGCGGCGGAAGTCATCGAGTCGGAGACAAGCGGCGTGCTGGTTCCTTCAGGCGACACGGAGGCGTTCGCGCGTGCCGTCGAAAAGTTGCTGTCCGAACCGGAGCGCGCGCGGCGACTGGGTCTCGCGGCGCGACAAAGGGTCGAAAATCATTTCGCCGCAGATACGGTCGCGCGTCAGACCATCGAGCGTTACCGGCAAGTTTTGGGTGGTTGAAGATGAAACGTCCTGCTCGGCTCTCTTTAATTATCTGCACGTACAAACGCGCCGCCGAGATGGGAAAACTTCTCGACGCGCTCGGCGCGCAGAAAAGTATCCCTGATGAGACACTCGTCGTTGATGCGTCGCCCGACGCTGAGACTGAAAAAGTCGTGCAGGCTTTCGTTGAGAAGGGCGAACTCAAAAGTCTGACATATTACAAAGCGCCGCCCGCGCATCGCGGCCTGACGCTCCAGCGCAACTACGGCATCGAGCGCGCAGGAGGCGACATCATCGCGTTTCTTGATGACGACACGATTCCTGAGCCTGAATACTTCGCGGAGACAATCGCCTGTTTCGAGCGCCACCCGGAGGCGAGAGGCGTCGGAGGCTTTATCACCAACGAGGTCGAGTGGCGGCGTGCTAACGGGCACACGCATCCGCCCGGCACAATCTTCACTTGGGGCGCGTGGGAGCGGCGCGAAGCATTGCGCTGGCGTCTGCGACACAGACTCGGACTCGCCAGCCCTCTGCCGCCGGGATGGGTTCCGCCCTCCGGTCATGGCCGCCCGGTCGGATACCTGCCGCCCGACGGCGAGGATTATCAAGTT
This sequence comes from uncultured Pyrinomonadaceae bacterium, assembly GCA_964246705.1. Classification (GTDB taxonomy): domain Bacteria; phylum Acidobacteriota; class Blastocatellia; order Pyrinomonadales; family Pyrinomonadaceae; genus DASZCR01. The sequence goes on along the minus strand of CAXTRQ010000005.1, from coordinate 66,655 downwards.
GAGTTTTTGATGGGTTGTTCGTTCGCATGGCGCAGGGAGGTTTTCCGACATCAACGCTTCTCCGCATACTTTGAAGGCTACGGTCTCTATGAAGACCTCGACTTTTGCGTGCGCGCGGCTCAGGCCGCGCCGCTCTATCTCTGCACGCGCGCGCGTCTCGCGCACTATCACGCGCCGTCAGGCCGACCCAACCAATTCAACTACGGCGAGATGGTCGTGCGTAATGGCTGGCTCGTCTGGCGCAGGCGTTGGCCGCAGCCGCCCCGCACCGCACGCCTGCGCTGGTGGGCGACGACCGCCTTGTTGACGTTATGCCAACTGGGAGAGGCCGTCCGTGGGCCGGAGCGCGCGCAGGCTTTGACCGAAGCATGCGGTCGCTTGAGCGGGATGGCCTCCGTGCTCTGGAAGCGACCGGAAGACGCAGGAGTTTTGAGAGTTGAGCAAGCAGATGATTGAGCGCATCAGCAAACTTCTCATCATCTCAGCCGCTATTCATTACCGGCACGAGGGGCGTCTCTATGCCTACGGCCCCTACGTGCGCGAGATAGACATCTGGGCAGACCTCTTCCCGCAGGTCACGCTTGCCGCTCCCTGTCGAACTGAAAAGCCGCCCGACGACTGCCTGCCGTTCACGCGATGCAACATCGAAGTTGTCGGGCAGAAGGAGACTGGCGGCGATACCGTAACGGCGAAACTCAGACAGGTGCTTGCCCTGCCATTACTGATGTGGGGGCTATGCAGGGCGATGCGCGGGGCGGAAGCGATTCACGTCCGCTGCCCCGGCAACCTTCCACTGCTCGGCATCCTGCTCGCGCCGCTTTTCTCGCGTTATCTGGTGGCGAAGTACGCGGGGCAATGGAGCGGCTATCCGGGCGAGCCTCGGACGGGTCGCTGGCAGCGCGCGCTTCTCAGTTCCCGCTGGTGGCGCGGGCCGGTGACGGTCTATGGCAAGTGGCCTCGTCAACCCGCGCATATCGTCCCGTTTTTTACTTCAATTCTGACGGACGAACAGGTGACGCGCGCACGCGCGGCGGCGACGAGCCGCAAACAGTTGAGCGGCAACTTGCGTGTGCTTTATGTGGGCAGGCTCTACGAGGGCAAGAACGTCGAAGTTTTGCTCGCGGCGCTCGGCGAGTTGAAGAGGCAGGGACTACACATGTCCTGCGATCTTGTGGGCGAAGGACACTTGCGTGCGGCTCTCGAAGCGCAGGTTGATGCGCTCGGACTGCGCGACTCGGTTCGATTCGGCGGCGGCGTAGACTTTGAGAGCGTGCTCAACTTTTACGAACAATCGGACGCGCTGGTGCTGGCTTCGGAGAATGAAGGCTGGCCTAAATCGCTCGCCGAAGGGATGGCCTTCGGCCTCGTCTGTATCGGCTCGGATAGGGGACTGATGCCGGAGATGCTCGCAGAGGGCAGAGGCATCGTCGTGCCGCCGGGTGACGCACAGGCGTTGGCGTCGGCGTTGCGTCGTGTGGTCGAGACGCCGGAACTTTACAGCGAGATGAGCGCGCGTGCAGCCGTCTGGGCGCAACGTTATACGCTCGAAGGTTTACGTGAAGCTTTGCGCGAGTTGTTCGCGGCGCACTGGAAAGTCGCCGTCAACGATTCATGGCTGACGGATGAAGCGCAGAGGGGCGCGATAAAAGAAATAATGAGCGCCGAACGCTGAACTGGAAAACAGCAGGGCTTTTATCTTTCAGTTCAGCATTCAGCGTGCCGGGTTCATCGTTGATTAAGTTATGAGCCGCATCGGGGTCATGCACATCACGGACACTTTGGAGGCGGGCGGCGCAGAGCAGGTGGCGGTCAATCTCGTCAACCTGCTGCCGCGCGAGCGGTTCGCGGCGCATCTGTGTACGACGCGACGCGACGGACTGCTGGCTGACACTGTGTCGGTTGATGTCGGGCGATTACAACTCGGGCGTAAGTGGCGATTCGACGGCGCGGCGCTCCGCCGCATGGTCGCGTATATCCGCGAGCATGAAATTAAGATTCTGCACGCGCACGGCTCTTCGATGTTCATCGCGGGGCTGGCTTCGCTTTTTATGCCACGCCCGACCGTGGTCTGGCACGATCATTACGGGTTGCCGCTGAAAGAGCGCGTCGCGTGGATTGAACGCCCGTTGGCGAAACGCGCAGGCGGCGTCATCGCCGTCAGTCAATCGTTGGTCGAGTGGTCGCGGCGCAATCTGGCAATCGCGGATGATCGTATCTGGTATATCCCGAATTTCATCTGCCAGCAACAGACGGACGCAGCGCCGCCGGACTTACCGGGCGAGGCGGGCGCGCGGATTGTTTGCGTTGCCAATCTTCGACCGCAGAAGGATCACTTGACGCTCGTGCGCGCCATGTCGAAGGTCGTGCGACAAGTTCCGGCGGCGCATCTTCTCATCGTCGGGGCAATCGTGGACGCGAACTATCAACAATCCATCAAGGAAGAGGTCGCGCGCTTGGGGTTGAAAGAAAATGTTTCTCTGCTCGGTCAGCGGCGCGATGTGTCGGCAATCCTGCGGGCGTGTGATGTCGGTGTGTTGAGTTCGCTGGCAGAAGGGCTGCCGCTGGCTCTTATCGAATACGCGCAGGCCGCGCTTGGGACTGTGACGACGCGGGTCGGGCAGTGCGCCGAAGTTTTGGACGAAGGGCGGACGGGGCTACTCGTGTCTCCACAGTCACCGAACGAACTGGCCGCAGCGTTGCTTCATCTGTTGAATTCGCCGGTCGAGCGTGTCGTGTTGGGGAGACTTCTGCAACAGCGCGCGCAGCAAATCTATAGCGCAAGTTCCGGCGTCGAGCAGGTCTGCCGGGTTTACGACGTGATGCTCGCGTCAAAGAGAGGGCGGGGTTAACGAAGGTGTACGTCCAAAACATACGGGCGATAGATAGAGCATACACGGACGGCGCGCGTGCGCGGCATGTCGGGTGGATTGTCGCGCTCGCCTTTGTGGCCGCACATATTCCGCTCGCCTTGTTGATGCGCCAGTATAGTCAGGTCGCCACGTTGCATGCCTTGGCGGTGCTGGGCATCGGAATCGGATTGGCAGTGTTGGGACGCAAGCCGATGCATGTCGGTTATATCGGGGCGTATATAGCCGGTGCGGAAGTGCTCTGGAGGATGAGCGATGCGGCTGTTCCTTGGGAGTTCGGCAAATACGCGCCTTTCGTCGTCTTCGTCGTCGCGCTCTTGCGCGTGCCGCATTTGAAAGCGCCGGGGCTGCCTTTCCTCTACTTCGCGTTGCTGCTTCCATCAATCGCGCTGACGCTTACGCAATTACCTTTAACGCAGGCGCAACAGCAGATTAGCTTCAACTTGTCCGGGCCTTTCGCGCTGGCGGTCAGCGCGTGGTTTTTCTCGCACGTGAGATTCGACGGCGCGCAACTCAACAAAATGTTCATCGCGCTGCTCGCGCCGCTGGTCGGCATCGCGTGCGTGACGTTGTACGCCACTTTGACGGCGGCAAATCTAAATTTTGGCAGCGGAGCGAACGACGTGACGAGCGGCGGCTTCGGGCCGAATCAGGTCTCGGCGGCGCTCGGACTCGGTGCGCTGCTGGCCTTCTGGTTCGTACTCGATGAGAAACTCAAGTTGCAGCACAGGACTTTGATGTTCGGCCTGATGATTTTTCTGACCGTCCAGAGCGCCATCACATTTTCGCGCGGCGGTCTCTACAACGCCTGCGGCGCAATGTTGCTGGCATCGCTGCTGCTGACGCACGACGCGCGTTCGCGCATCCGTCTGGTGTTGATGTTCGCGCTCCTGTTCGTCGTCGGGTACTTCCTGATTCTTCCCGGTTTGGATGCTTTCACGGGCGGCGCGCTGATGGAGCGCTTTCAGGATACTTCGCTCACGGGGCGCGACTTGCTCATTCAGGCCGATTTACAAATCTGGTTAGAGCATCCTCTGGCCGGTGTCGGGCCGGGAATTTCAGCCATTCTCCACGAAGCGTTTTTCAAAGACACGGCGGCGCACACCGAATACTCAAGACTGCTGGCGGAACACGGCCTGCTCGGACTGGCGGCGATGATTTTGCTCGGCGTCATGACGCTGAGGAATTTCAGGCGCACGCGCACGAAGAGGGGCAAGGCAGCGGTCGCTTTGCTGGCTGCGTGGAGTTTTCTTTTCATGACGAATGTTGCGATGCGAATGGTTGCGCCTGCTCTCCTCATCGGCCTGACCTTCGCGGTGCTGCTGCCCGACGAGCATGTTGCTTTTGAACAGTGGACGCCTGAGAGAGACGACCGGCTACATGCTCGCTGACCTTGAAATGTTTCGATAGTAAGTTTTGAGCCTGTGTAGAACTTAGGAGTTGAGCCGATGGTATTTCTCAAAGTGCTGATTCCAACTCTCATCGCCGTCGCGGCGAAACTCTGTACAGGCGGTGGCTCTATTGATGTTTCGGAAGTAATCGAATGGGACGTGATGAACTGGTCGCTCGCGCTCGACTTTTGGGGGACGTGGAGCGCGCTCGATTTACAGAATTGTTGCGCGCTTGAACTCGGCGCGGGCAACGGCGGACTTTCGCTCTGGCTGGCGTTGCAGGGCGCTTTCGTCGTCTGTTCGGACTTGCGTAACCCTGCGCGTTTCGCGCGCGCTCTGCACAAGAAGTACAACGTCGAGAATCGGGTCGAATATCAAGCCATCAGCACGACGCATATTCCTTACGAAAACCATTTCGATCTTGTAGTCTTCAAGTCTATGCTGGGCGATGTCGGGCGCAACAATCATCATGAACTGCAACATCTGGCCGTCGAGGAAATCTTCAAATCTTTAAAGCCGGGCGGGGAACTCTGGTTCGCGGAGAATCTGGTCGGCTCGCCTCTGCACCGGCTGACGCGGCGATTCATCAGGCGCGGCAAGTTGTGGAGGTATCTGACCATCGAAGAGACCGGGCAACTTCTGGAAAACTTTTCCGAAGAACATCACGCGACGGCTGGCTTCCTCGGCGTCTTCGGCAGAGACGGTCGGAGCAGAAATCTTCTCGGCGCTCTGGACAGATACGTTTGCAACCGGCTCGTCCCGGAGCGTTGGAAATATGTCGTCATCGTCCGCGCGCGCAAGTAAGGTCGCTACCGTCTCTGAAAGGGACGCAGAATATTAGCCGGGGCAAGCGCATGCGCCGCCCCCGGTCACTTCAGCCGGGTAAAATTGATTTGATGAGTGATTATCTGAGATGTGTGGCATAGCCGGTCGTTTCCATCCCGTTTCGCTTCCCGAAGACCCTCTGTGGCGCGGGCGGGCGGATAGTTTGCTCGCCCATCGCGGCCCCGATGGGAGCGGTCATTATCTCGATGAGAAGTGCGAACTGGTGCACAGGCGTCTGGCTTTGATTGATCTTTCGATGGCGGGACAACAGCCGATGTCGAACGAAGACGGGAGCATCCTTGTCGTCTTCAACGGCGAAATTTATAACCACAGAGAGTTGCGCGCGGAACTGAAAAAGCGCGGTCATGTTTTTCGTAGCACGTCGGACACGGAGGCGCTCGTTCATCTCTACGAGGAAGACGGCGAAGAGATGGTCAACCATCTGCGCGGGATGTTCGCTTTCGCCATCTACGATTGCGCGCGAAGCCGTCTCTTCATCGCCCGCGACCGCTTCGGCATCAAGCCGCTTTATTATGCGCGGCACAGAGAGCAGTGGGTCTTCGCCAGCGAGATGAAAGCCATTCTCGCGCTGCAAGGTTTTCAACCGGAACTCGACCGCCAAGCCTGCTACGACTTTCTCGGCCTGACTTACATCCCCGAACCGGCGACAGGCTTTGCAAACATCTTCACTCTTCCGAAAGGCGCGGCGCTTACTTTCGGGCGCGGTGACGTGCCGCAGCCTGTGAAGTTTTATCAGCCCAGAGCCGAACCGCAGACAAGCGGAAGAATGGATGAACTCGTCGAGGCCGTCGGTCAAAAGTTACTGGCCGCCGTCAGCGGGCAGGTTGTGGCGGATGTGCCGGTGGCCGCTCTGTTGAGCGGCGGGATTGACTCTTCGCTCGTCGTCGCCGCACACGCGCGCGCCACGGGCGAGCGGCCTGCAACCTTCAACGTGCGCTTCCCCGATAAGGCTTATGACGAAACGCCGGTCGCCCTCGCCGTCGCGGAGCATTGCGGCACGACGCACCAGACGATAGAGCTTGAGCGCGATATGCTCACGACCGAATCAATCATCGAACTGCTTCTTCATTTCGACCAACCGTTCGCCGATACGAGTTTAATCCCCATGTACAGAGTGTCGCGCGCCATCAGAGAGCGAGACATTATCTGCGCCCTGTCCGGCGACGGGGGCGACGAAGTGTTCGGCGGGTACGGTCGCTTCTGGCGTGCCAATAGATTTATTCAATTGATGCGCCTGCCCCGTCTGATGCAACAGGCGACGAGCGGCATCGGGCATCTGCTGGGCGGACGGACGCCGAACCTCGGACGCCAGATTGTTAAAGCGGTGGCGTTGGCGCAGGCCGCAGAGCGTGATGCGGCGATGCTCGTCGCGGGGCTTTCAAACTATCTCAACGAAACACAGAAACGCGAATTGATGTCGCCCGGCGCAGGCGAACAACTGCAAACGGTCTATCGCCAGTTCGACGGCTACGAGCCGCCGGGCGTCTCCGACCTCGAAGAGTTGTCACGACGGCTCACGGAAAATCTTTTTGCAGTGTCGCTGCCCGCAGACATGTTGCGTAAGGTGGATATGATGAGCATGCTTGCCAGCATCGAAGTGCGCGTGCCGATGCTGGACGAAGAATTGGTGGCGATTGGGTTGAGGCTGCCGCATCGTCTCAAGACGGATGGCCGCACTGGCAAACTCGTCTTGCGGGAACTGGCGAGTCGTTGGTTGCCCGCACAGGTCGCGCGCCATCCGAAACATGGTTTCGGCATTCCTCTCGACCGCATGCTGCCGCAAAGCTTTTCGCAGGTCTTGAACGACCTGCTCTTATCTCCCGGCGCGAGAATCCGCACCTTTCTCGACATGAAACTCGTGCGCCACTGGCTGCGCTTGTTCGAGCGCGCGCGCCGGGGGCAACAGGAGACCACCATCAGCCGCGAGGGACTCTACCAGCGCATCTTCATCGTGCTTGCGCTGGAATTGTGGTTGCAGAAACACAATCTTTCATGGTGAGACTACGTAGGGCAGAAATTAGGCTGAGTAAGAGATTTGATGAAAGCGTCGCTTAACAGGGGAGCTTCAGAAACAAACACGTTGCCGCGCGTGTTCATTGCCGCCAATTTTCTTTCGGCGAAAGGCGGCAGTCGCTCGGTGGTCGAAGATTTGTGCGAGCGTCTGCGGGGCGAAGGTTACGAGACAATCACGGCCTCGCCCTACCGCAACGGACTGGTTCGCGGCGCGCACATGCTCTTCACGGCTGTCACGGGGCGGCGCGGGTATGACCTCGCGGTGGTTGATCTCTACAGCGGCAGGGCGTTTCTCATTGGTGAGGCGCTATCGCTCATGTTGCGCGCCTTGCGCCGCCCGTTCGCGCTGGTGCTGCGCGGGGGCGCGCTGCCGGAGTTCGCCGTCAAGCACAGTGGACGCGTGCGCGCATGTCTCGCGCGTGCGGCGGTCGTCGCCGCGCCATCGTCCTATCTGTTGAACGCGATGCGCCCCTTTCATGAAGATTTAGTTTTACTACCCAATCCGTTGAACCTCGGCGCTTATCAATACCGGCTTCGGCGCGAGTGCCGCGCGCGGCTCGTCTGGCTGAGATCGTTTCACGAAATCTATCACCCGACGCTCGCGCCGAAAGTCTTAGCGAAACTCGCCGGAGAATTTACGGACATCAGTTTAGACATGGTCGGCAGGGATAAGGGCGACGGGAGTTTGCAGAGGACGCAAAAGTTGGCGGCGGAGTTGGGTGTCGGCGAGCGCATAAGTTTTCCGGGCGGAGTGCTTAAACAAGATGTTCCGACGTGGCTGCAAAGAGGCGACATTTTTTTGAACACGACAGACGTGGACAACACTCCGGTCAGCGTGCTCGAAGCGATGGCGTGCGGATTGTGCATCGTGAGCACGAACGTCGGCGGCATTCCCTATCTGCTCGAAGATGAGAAGGACGCGCTGCTGGTTCCGCCCCGTGACCCGGACGCGATGGCCGCCGCCATCCGCCGGTTGCTCTCCGATTCATCGCTCGCCGAACGACTGTCGCGCAACGCCCGGCGAAAAGTTGAACAATTGGATTGGTCTCTGGTGATGCCGCAGTGGGAAACGCTGCTCAGGACGGCGGCAAAGCGTAATCATGAAAGCAACGCGCATGAAGAGTTGGCCTGACGGGCGGCGGTTCGCCTTCACGATTTTTGATGATACCGATTGGGCGACCCGTGAGAAGGTCAAGCCGGTTTATGACCTGCTGGCCGCGCTCGGAATCGGGGCGACCAAATCCGTCTGGATGTTCAAGGGAGAGGGCGCGCCCTCGAATGAGGGAGCGACATGCGAGGAGCATGATTATCTCGAATGGATTACAACTCTCAAGCGGCAAGGCTTCGAGATTGGCCTGCACAATGTCGCGCCCACAACCTCTTCGAGAGAGTGGACGCAGCGCGGACTTGACCGCTTCCGCGAGTTATTCGGCGCAGAGAGAATCATTCACTGCAATCATCTCGGCTGCCAAGAAAACATCTACTGGGGCGCGGCGCGGCTCACAGGCTGGCGGCGTGCGGCCTACAACACGCTGACGCGCAGGCGCAATGCGCGCAACTCGCGCGGCCACGTCGAAGGCGATGAACTCTTCTGGGGCGACCTGTGCCGCGAGCGCATCAGCTACGTGCGAAACTTCGTCTTCAATGAATTGAACACGCTGGGGCTGTGCCCGCAGATGCCTTATCACGATCCCGCGAAGCCTTACGTGAATTACTGGTTCGCTTCGGCGAACGGCTCTAGCCTGCCGCGCTTCCTCGCTAATTTCACCTTTGAGAATATTGACCGTTTAGTTGCAGAGGGAGGGCTGTGTGTCGCCTACGTTCATTTCGCCGCAGGGTTCGCGCCGGATGGAGAAGTTGACCCGGAATTTCAGAGAAGACTTGAGTACATCGCCGCACAGGACGGATGGTTTCCCACCGTCTCTGAGGCGCTCGATTACCTGCGCGCAGGCGAAGAGACCGGCGGGCGCACCATCTCCGACGCAGATTTGCGGCGGCTGGAAATGCGTTGGCTCGCCAGCAAGGTCGTCGGCGGTACTTCATAACGCCCTCAGTTTCCCAGCGCCGGAGGGGCGGGCCCTT
>CAXTRQ010000005.1:47718-57446 GCA_964246705.1 uncultured Pyrinomonadaceae bacterium | reverse complement strand
GGGGTTAACTTAAACCCCCCTCCTTTCCCCCCCCGCGGTGGGGGGGCAAATTTGTGCCCCCCGCCGGGGGCTGGTAAACTTCCGGCCTTGCCGTGGCTTTCTCAATATCGGCTGAGTTCTAAACTTGATGATTCAACACGATAGTCAGGAGATCATCATACGCGAGGCGACGGCGCGTGAGGTCGCTTCGTGGGATGAGCTTGTCGCGCGCTTTGACGGGCAGCGCATCTTTCACAAGATGTGCTGGTTGCGCTATCTCGAATCCGTCTCCGGCGCGCGGCCTCTGTTTTTGATTTATGAGAAAGGCGGGGAAGTCGTCGGCTGCCTGCCGGGATTGCTATTGAAGAAAGCAATGTTGCGTATCTTCGGCTCGCCGCTCGTCGGATGGCAGACGGAGAGCATGGGGCCTATCTTCGACGCCTCGCGCATCTCGGCCTCGGAAATCAGCCGCGCGCTCGTGCCGTTCCTGCAAGAGCGTTTCGGCGTGCAACACATCGAGATGACGAGCGCGCAACTCTCCCATCCGTCAATGAGCGAACTGAGATTTAGGGGCAGACAAGTTTCGACTTACCGTCTGCCTCTCTATCCGGGCGACGAAGAGCGTGTGTTGAAGAACATGAAAGCGACGCGGAGAAACCGTCTGCGTAAAGCCATCAAGCTCGGCTTGCTCGTCAGGTTTGAAACGGAAGAATCTTTCGTTGACGAGTTATACGACCAAACCAGAGAGGTCTTTGCGAGGCGTGCCAAGACCGTCCCGTTCGGGCGTGAAAGCATGCTCGAATGCTTTCGCCACTTGAGAGACGGCGGGCACCTGCTGGCAATCTCCGTCCTGATGCCCGGAGACGGAACATGTATCGCCACCGGCCTCTTTATGATTGAAGGAAGAGAACTGCATCTCTGGGGATGGGCGCACCGGACGAGTTACCGTCAGCAATGCCCGTCCGAGCTTCTCACTTGGGCGGCGATGCAAAAGGCCATGGAGGCCGGATGCGTGACGATGGACATGGCGGGCGGCGGCGACTTCAAACAAAAGTTCGGAGCCGTGCGCGACGTGTCGCTCACACATTGGATGTGGAGCCGATACGAATGGCTGGCGCGGTTGAGGCACAGCGCGGAGAAAGCCTATCGCTGGCAGCAATCAGTCAGAGGTCAACTGGCTAACAAAATCGGCGGGCGCAAGAGAGAGTCAGCCGCACAGGTCGGCGCGCACGCGCTGCGGTCTCTCGCAACACCGGAAATTGATGAGAAGTCTTCGAGAGGCGCGAGCGCGGAACGCCGTGAAAATTCAGCGGAAGGCGAGTTGTGAACAGCAGGCTCTTGCATCTTTATCATCGCTCGCCCGCGTGGCTGCGCTCGGCGGCGGCCAGCGCGCGGGGGTATCAACTGCGCGCCTTGCGCTACGACGCGCAAACCGAACGTGCAATCGGGGAGGCGCTCGAACGGGAACAATGGGACGAGACGCGCTGGCGCGCGTGGCAGGGTGAGCGGCTGGCTTACGTGCTCGAACGCGCCGCGACGAAAGTCCCTTTCTACCGTGAGCAGTGGGGCGCGCGCAGGCGACAGGGCGACCGCGCCTCTTGGGAATATCTGGAAAACTGGCCGGTGCTTGAGAAGGAAGCTCTCAGGGAGAATCCGCACGCCTTCGTCGCGGACGATTGCGACATACGGCGCATGGTTCGAGACCACACGAGCGGGACAACCGGCAAGTCACTCGACCTCTGGCTCAGCCGCGAGACGGTGCGTCGCTGGTACGCGCTGTGCGAGGCTCGATGGCGGCTCTGGTACGGCGTGTCGCGCCATGACCGCTGGGCGATGATGGGCGGGCAACTCGTCGCGCCAATCGCCGAGCGGCGTCCGCCCTTCTGGGTCTGGAACAGTGGATTGAAACAACTCTACATGTCGTCTTTTCATCTCGCGCCCGACCTTATCCCGCACTATCTCGACGCGCTCGGTCGTTATCGGGTCAAGTACCTGCTCGGCTACACGTCGTCGCTGTACGCGCTGGCGCGGGAGGCGCTGCGGCTCGGTCGGGATGATTTACAGATGGCCGTCGCTATCACCAATGCGGAGCCGGTTTTCAGTCACCAGCGCGAGGCCATCGCGGAGGCGTTCGGGTGTCCGGTGCGAGAGACCTACGGCATGACGGAGATCGTCGCGGCGGCGGGCGAGTGTGAGGCGGGGCGCTTGCACCTGTGGCCTGACGCGGGGATCGTCGAACTTCACGCCGACGGACAATTAGCACCCCACGGCTCATCCGGCGATCTCGTCTGCACGGGGCTGGTTAACGCTGACATGCCGTTGATTCGCTATCGCGTCGGGGATCGCGCGACGCGGGCCGCAGCGGAAACGACATGCGGCTGCGGTCGAACCCTACCCATGCTGGCGTCGGTTGATGGACGCTTGCAGGACACACTTTATACGGCTGACGGGCGGAGTATCGGGTGCATTGATACTGTATATGAATCAAAGCTCCCGTTGCGTGAAGCGCAAATTATTCAGGAGTCGCTCCGACGTGTGCGCGTGCGCTACGTTCCCGCGCCTGAGTGGACGACGGCGGCGGGCATTTCTCTCATCGAGGGGATGCAGGCGCGTATGGGTGAGGTTGAAGTCATTCTTGAACAGGTCGAAGAAATGCCGAGAACCGCCAACGGAAAATTTCGTCCGGTGATTTGCAATCTTCCGCCGGAGGAACGCGCGCTGCTGGAAAAGCGGGGCACACACATAACGCATCGAAGCACATGAGCAAAACGCCCTTCGTCTCACTCATCATGCCGATTCGCAACGAGGTCGCCTTCATCGCGCGCGGGCTGGCCGCCGTGCTGGCTCAAGACTATCCGCCGGAGCGTATGGAAATAATCGTTGTTGATGGGATGTCAACCGACGGCACGAGAGAGATCGTGCAATCGTGGCAGGTCGAGCATCCGCGCCTGCGTCTGCTCGATAACCCCGGCAGGATTGTGCCTTCCGGCTTGAATGTCGCGTTGAGACAGGCTGAGGGTGAGGTTATCGTCCGCGTGGACGGGCATTGCGAAATCGCCACGGATTACGTGAGCCGTTGCGTCGAGTGCTTACAGCAGGAAGAGGTGGAGGGCGTCGGAGGGCCGATTGAGACGATTGGCGAAACGGGTAGCGCACGCGCGATTGCGCTCGCCATGAGTTCAACTTTTGGTGTGGGCGGGTCAGCTTTTCGCACCATCAAAGACCGGCGGATGCTGGTCGAGACGGTAGCGTTCCCGGCCTACACGCGACAGGCGATTGAGCGCACGGGTTTGTTCGACGAAGAGTTAGTGCGCAATCAGGACGACGAATATAACTATCGCCTGCGCAAACTCGGCGGGCGTCTGCTGCTCGCCCCCGAAATCCGCTCGCGCTACTACAGCCGAAGCTCATTCCGGCTGCTCTGGCGGCAGTATTTCCAGTACGGCTACTGGAAAGTGCGCGTGATGCAAAAGCACCTGCGACAGTGTAGCCCGCGCCAATTCGTGCCGCCGCTGTTTGTCGTCGCGTTGCTATGCTCGCTCGTGCTCGCGCCGTTCTCTGCTGTTGGTAGATGGATGCTCTTACTCGTGGCCGCGCCCTATGTGTTGGCGAACATCAGCGCTTCGATTCGCACCACGCGCAAGGGGCATGTGCGCCTCTTCCCGCTCCTTTTTCTCGCGCATGCGACGCTGCATCTGGCATACGGTTCCGGCATTTTGGTCGGGCTGATGAAATTCTGGCGACGCTGGGGGGCGCGTGCGAATCCGCCCGCCTACGCCGCCGAGGCGCACGTTACGCGATGAAGATTTGTGCAGAAGTTAAGAAGAAGAACATTGATTCGGCCTTCGCTCAAGTTGGTTAGGAGAACAAATTCTCATGAGCATGCAAGTCCCATTCTTTCGCCCGCAGATTGGTGAGCGTGAGATTGAAGAGGTCGTCGCCACTCTGCGTTCGGGATGGCTGACAACGGGGCCGAAGGTGTGCCGCTTCGAGCAGGCGTTCGCCGCGCATGTCGGAGCCGCGCACGCCGTCGCCGTCAACTCGTGCACGGCTGCGCTGCATCTGGCGGTCGAGGCGCTCAATCTGCGCCCCGGACAGGCGGTCTTGATTCCCACAATGACCTTCGCCGCGACCGCAGAAATTGTGCGTTATCAGGGTGCGTTCCCTCTGCTCGTGGACTGCGACCCGCTGACGCTCAACATGAACCTCGATGACGCCGCGCGGCAACTGGCGCGACTGCGGGCGAGAGAAATATGCGGCGCGGGGCACGGGCAGTTGGAGGCCGTCGGCATCATTCCCGTCCACGTCGGCGGGCTGACGCTGGATGTCGCGTCGCTCAAAAATTTCGCCGAGCGGCACGGACTATGGATAGTCGAGGATGCGGCGCACGCGTTCCCTGCGGCGTGGAGAAGCGATGCGAAATCGAAGTGGCAGCAGTGCGGCGAGGGAACTGCCGCCGTCAGTTGCTTCTCCTTCTACGCAAACAAAACCATCACGACCGGAGAGGGCGGCATGGCGACGACCGACGACGCCGAACTGGCGGCGCGCATGCGCTCGATGTCGCTCCACGGGTTATCGCACGACGCATGGCGGAGGTATGAGGGGGGCGGAAGTTGGGATTATCAAATCCTCGCGCCGGGCTTCAAATACAACCTGACCGACATCGCCGCCGCGATTGGACTGCATCAACTAGCGCGCTCCGAGGAGATGCGTCTGGAGCGCGAAGCCATCGCTCAAAGCTATCTTGAGGCGTTTGCGGATACGGAAGAGTTTGAACTTCCCGCCGCCTTTGAAAACCGCATCCACTCTTGGCATCTCTTCCCCATTCGACTGAAACTCGAACGACTGAGCATCAGCCGCAACGAGTTCATTGACGAGTTGAAGCGCGCGGGCGTCGGGTGTTCGGTTCACTGGCGACCGCTCCATGCGCATCCTTATTACCGTGAGACGTTCGGTTGGCAGTCGGAAGATTTTCCAGCGGCGACGGCAATCTGGGAACGCCTCGTGAGCCTGCCGATTTTCCCCGGCATGCGCGGCGACGAGTTGGCGCATGTCACCGGCACGGTGAAAAACTTGTGCGCGCGAAATTCAAAAAAGCTCACGCCTGTGCCGGTTAAAGAGTTGAGCGTTTCTTTTGTGTGATCAAAGGACGGATTGTTGCAGCGACGGCGAACGAATAAGCGGTACATCAAAAGCTTCGTGCTTGGCGGGGCGCTCGTCGCGTTTATCGTCGCGGCATTCGCGGCGCACTCCTTAAAGTTCAGCGACAGCGGCTCAGCCAGCGATGTACACCGAAGCAAAATAGCCGCCATGTCGTTCGCAGATGTGCGGCACGAAGAAGAACCGACGCCTCCGCCTTCGCATCCCGCCCCGCAGAAGGGCGCACAGCAATTCTTTGTCGCACCCGATGGACAATCCGGCGGAGACGGAAGCAAAAATCGTCCGTGGGATTTAGCGACGGCGCTGGCGCAGCCCGCCAAGGTCAAACCGGGCGACACCATCTGGATGCGCGGCGGCATGTACAAAGGAGCGTTCATCAGTCGGCTCAACGGGCGCGACGGGCAGCCCGTTTTTCTCTCACAATTTACGAATGAACGCGCGACGATAGACGGCTCGCTGGTCGTGAAGGGCGTATGGACGACTTACTGGGGCTTCGAGGTCACAGACTCCGATACCGACCGCACGAGAGAGAGAGCGACGGGAGTGGAAATCTTCGGGGCGCACACGAAGTTCATCAATCTGGTCGTTCACGATTGCGGCAACGGTATTGCTTTCTGGTCGCCCGCTCTGGACGCGGAGTTATACGGCAACATCATCTACAACAACGGCTGGCAATCTTCGTCCGACGAACGAGGCCACGGCCATGGCCTTTACACGCAGAACGAAGAGGGCATGAAACTCGTCCGCGAGAACATCCTGTTCAACCAATTCGGCTGGGGAATCCATGCCTATACGGAAGAGGGCGAGATTAACGGTTTTCAATTCGAGGGGAACGTCTCGTTCAACAACGGCGCGGCGACTGAGAAAGATGAACGCTACGACAACATTCTCGTCGGTGGCGACAAGCCCGCCGCGCGCATCTCGCTCGCCAACAATTACACGTATCAAACTTTGACCCGCAGCGACACGAAGCCGAACGTGCGGCTCCACTACAGGGCGACGAACAATCAGGACTTAAGCGTTCGCAACAATTATTTTGTCGGAGGCAGCCTTGTCCTCTCCGTCCGCGACTGGCGTGCGATGACGTTGACGGGCAACCACTTTTATGGTTTGCAACAACTGCTCGCGCTCGGTGTGCCGCAGGACGTTTCGGCCTCAACCTACGCGTGGGACGACAATACATATATTCAGGGAAAAGAGGCGAAGCCCTTTTCATTTCAAGACAATTCGCTCGCGTTCGCGGAGTGGCAGAAGGCGACGGGCATTGACCGCAACAGCCATTGGGTGAACAACCCGAAAGGACGCCCCGAAGGCGTCGTGGTTTTCGTCCGCCCGAATATTTATGAGACGGGTCGCGCGCACCTCATTGTCTATAACTGGGATTTGAAGGAGACGGCGGAGGTTGATGTCAAAGGTCTGCTGAGCGTCGGCGCGAGATACGAAATCCGCGATGCCCAAAACTATTTCGGCGCGCCAGTCGCCAGCGGCACGTATCAGGGCAAGCCTCTGCGGCTGCCGCTCACAAACTCAAAGGTCGCGCCGCTCGTCGGCGGCCAGTTCAGGTTTACTTCAACCGCGCCGGAGTTCGGCGTCTTCATTTTATTGCGAAAAGCTGATGGCTGAGATGCGCCGGGAAAGTTTGACGGCTAATGAACGGGCGAGCGGACGGCTGGTCAGGGACGGCCTCCCCCGCGCGGTCGAGGTGATGGTCGCGCTCACCGCGCTGGTCGCCTTGTCGCCTCTGCTCGCCGTCGCCGCTTTCTTTGTCGTCGCATCCTCACGAGGCCCCGTGCTGTTTAGACAAAAGCGCGTGGGGCGCGGCGGGCGCGACTTCGTGCTTTACAAGCTGCGGACGATGCGCGTGGGGTTCGGCGGCTTGCAGGTGACGGCGGGCGACGATGCGCGCGTGACGCGAGTAGGGAAGTTCTTGCGACGTGCAAAGCTCGACGAGTTGCCGGAACTCTGGAACGTGGTCAAAGGAGATATGTCGCTCGTTGGCCCACGTCCTGAAGTGCCATGTTATGTAGACCTCGATAATCCCGCGTGGCGGGCAGTGCTTGCAGCCCGCCCCGGACTCACAGACCCGATAACTCTTCGCCTGCGTAATGAAGAAGCTCTGCTCGCAGGTGTGGAGGGCGACCGCGAAAAGTTCTACACGGAGATGTTGCAGCCGTTCAAGCTCAGGGGGTATCTCGATTACCTGTGCGCGCGCGATTGGCGAGCGGACACGAGAATTCTCTGGCAGACATGTCAGGCGATAGCGCAGCCCAGCAGAACCTTGCCGCCCACAGACGAGGAGATAAAAGTCTCGCTGGCCGGAGAGCATGCGCCGGAATAAGCCGCCGCACGACAAACAGAAACGAAGAGCAATTCTTCTCAATGCCTCGACACGAAATTTTCAAACACTCATAGGAGGAAGGCAGTAAACCCCCAACGCTTTGCAACGGCTGAGAGGAAACGCCTTGAATTTATGACGACAACGACGCGAGGAAAGAAAATCGGCACACGCTTGGGTCTGGTGCGGCTGCGCGCCAAGCGTTATCAGTTGGCGCTCGATCTGTCCGTGCTGGTGACAGCCTTCATCCTCGCTTATCTCCTGAGATTCGATTTCGATATTCCCGAACAAGACATCCGACGCCTGTTGATGCAACTGCCCTACGTGGTGTTGATTCAATTCTTGACACTGTTGCTGGCCGGAGTCTACACGTTCATCTGGCGTTATATCGGGATGGCTGAAACGAGGGCTTTCTTTATCGCGGCATTATGGTCTGCGTTGCTGGTGCTGGCTCTGCGGCTCGGTCTTCCTGAGCGCGCAGAAGATTGGCGCGTACCGCTTTCGGTGGCGTTGATTGATACTTTCTTCGCTTACGGCGGGGCGCTCGGCGCGCGTGTGCTGCGGCGCGCATTGTATGAATGGGAAAAGAAACTACAGAACGCGCCCGACTCCGGCAACGGGCAGCGAAAGCCCGTCCTGCTCATCGGCGCGGGCAGCGCAGGGATGATCGCGGCGCGCGAAATCACACGGCGCGGCGGCATGGGGCTGGACATCCAAGGCTTTCTCGACGACGAACCGAACAAACAGGGTTCTCTGATTCAGGGCGTGAAAGTGCTCGGCACGACGCAAGACCTGCCGCGCCTTGCGCGCGAACTCGACATTGATCATGTCGTGATCACCATTGCACATGCCACGCGCCAACAATTTCGGCGCATCCTCGACATCTGCGAGCAGTCTTCGCTGAAGGTGAGAATCATCCCCGGCCTCGACGACATCATTCGCGGGCGCGTGATGTTGACGCGGATTCGCGACTTGCAGATTGAAGACTTGCTGGGGCGCGAGCCTGTCCATCTTGACGAAGCCAACGTGAAGCGATTCCTCACCGGCAAAACGGTGATGGTGACCGGCGCGGGCGGGTCTATCGGTTCCGAACTGGCGCGACAGGTGGCGCAGTTTTGCCCCGGACAACTACTTTTAGTCGAGCGCGCAGAGTTCGCCCTCTTCGAGATTGACCGCGAGTTGCGAGGCGCATGGCCGGATTTGCAGGTTGTGCCATTGGTCGCGGACGTATGCGACGAGGCTCGTCTGCGTTCAATCTTCGTCGCGCACGAGCCGCACGTCGTCCTTCATGCGGCGGCGCATAAGCACGTCCCGCTGATGGAGTCGAATGTCACCGAAGCGATTAAGAACAATGTCCTCGCCACCAATCTGCTCGGCGAAATCGCGGGCGAGTGCGGGGTCGAATCCTTCGTGCTCATCTCGACGGATAAGGCCGTGCGGCCGACCTCTGTGATGGGCGCATCCAAGCGCGTCGCCGAATTGATTATTCAAGACATGGATCGGCGCTTCAAGACGCATTACGTGGCGGTGCGTTTCGGCAACGTCATCGGCTCGACCGGCTCGGTCATTCCCATCTTCCTCGAACAGATACGCAAGGGCGGGCCGGTGACCGTCACTCACCAGAACATGATGCGCTTTTTCATGACCATCCCCGAAGCCGCTCAACTTGTGCTGCAAGCCGGAACGATGGGGCAGGGCGGGGAAATCTTCACTCTCGACATGGGCGAGGCCGTGCGGATTCTCGACCTCGCGAAAGACACGATCAGTCTGTCGGGACTCAAGCCTTACGAAGACATTGATATTATATTTACAGGGATGCGACCCGGAGAGAAGCTTTTCGAGGAACTGTATATGGCTAACGAGTTGTTAGCCAAAACCAAGCATCCCAAAATCTTCATCGGCAAAATCGCTGCCTACCCGGAGGAAAAAATACACTACGCGCGGGAACATCTGTTCCACCTAACTCGCGCCGGGCAAATCAAGGAATTATATAAATTCCTCAGTGAACTAATCCCCGAAGCCCAACTCGCGCCCTCCTTCACACCGTCGCTCGACGCTCCTTTGAATTCGCAGGAAGGTCACGGCGTCGAGCTTGATTGCAGAGTCCAGTTGGAAGAAATTATGTGATAGCAAGCTTGAACTAAGCATGTCCGAACATCCCTCACAGCTTATCTTCTTCTTCTTCGCTCCGCCCGCGCGGGCCCCCGGGAGGCGTTTTGGTGTTTGAAAAAAAGTTGAAGCCGGGGGCCGGGGG
>CAXTRQ010000005.1:0-47708 GCA_964246705.1 uncultured Pyrinomonadaceae bacterium | reverse complement strand
TTTTTTTTTTTAAAAAATTTATTTCCCGGGGGGTTCCGCGGGCGGCATTAGGGAAGAGCAAAACAAAACTGTTGGCATTTGCTTCGCCGTCGTCTATCATTCAGATGTTCTACCTCGCATGCGGCTAACTCAACTTTTTGTGCAATATGACTATGTTCTCTCAAAGTCATCTGCCTCCACTCAGCGCTCCTTTGAGCGCGCATTGCCATCCCCATTTCCGAATCCCTCTGTGAGGATGCAAATTCATGCCATCAATCCGCATCATTAATCGTCAGGATTGCTCCTTCGCCCTCAGAATTGTGTCTTCCGATTCGGAGGTTTTTAAATTATCCGTCGCGACACTCAAGAAGACGATTCCCAACTCGCAACGCTATTTCGATTTCAGAATGCGCTACTGGGTCATCTCCCCGGAGGCCGGAGAGCGTCTTCCCGGATTTCTTTCTCTTATGCAGTCGCTTTTTAATGCGGAAGTCGAATACACGGTTGAGACGGATCAAGAACGCGAGCAGCGTGAAGTTAAAGAGCGAGCCAGCCAGCAGGAGAGAGAGCAGGCAGGAGACGAGAGAACCAATAATGCGAGAGGCCGTCGCAATCGCCACGACCATCTGAGAATAGCGCCGCGACTCGATGTTGAAAGCGCCTACGCGACGTTGTATCTCACGCCCGGCGCACCGCTCGAAGTAATTCAAGCGGTCTATCGCACGCTCGCCAAACTGCATCACCCAGACCTTGGAGGCAGCACGGAACTGATGGCCGAAATCAATGACGCTTACAATTATCTGGTTGAGTTGCTCAAGCAGTCGGCTAACGTGGCATGAAGCGGCGAGGGTGTTCGTCTGATGGAGACTCTCAGGGCAATCAACTTTGCCAAACCAACTGATTCAAACTGCGAAAGAACTTTTGAGGGCAAGTCACTGCGCTGTCCCCTGCTTCTTCGGCTCTTCGATGTTCGATAGATGCGATGCTACAACTTGCCAGCGCCCCTTCCTCCGTACATAAGTATCCGTGTATCGAGACTGCTCTTTGACCGGCTGTCCGTTACGTTCGGATATCGTGACAACTCTTCCCATCAATATCACCGTCTCACCGTAGGCTCTCGATTGCACATCCTCTGTGTAGAATCGCATCTTGGGTTGTGATGCGCGGCGCGGAGCCTTAATCGCTGCCATAAGCTGCGGCTTGGTCTGTATCGCTCCATTGGGGAAGGTGATGGTGAAATCATCCGCCACAATGCGCTCCATCGCCTTCAAGCTGTTTTGCTCATAAGCATCCAGCCATTGACGCTCAAGTTTCCTGACCTCTTCTTCAGCTTTAGTAAGATTTGGTTGCTGCACCTGCTGCGCAATCATGATACCGCATACAGTAAAGATGAGTAGTGCAAGACCGATTAATCTTCTAACCACAATTCACCTCCCAATATGATTTCACAACCAATCTTTCCCGTCCTTCCTTTGCGCCTCCAGCGTCTCCAGCACGAAACCACGAATAAGATTTACCATCACGCACGAACCCTCTTGAGAAAGAGTTGATTAGTGGACTGAGAAAAGCCCTCGCTCAGCGTGTTTGTCAGGTTCACCGCCGCGACCACCTCCCACCCTTGTTGCCCGACCCGATTCAGGTAATCCCAAGTCTGTGGACACGAGCGGTAGGCTTCTTCCGAGTTGCCGCTGCGATAATCAACGCTGCCCTGCCATTCGCCGTTGACGAAGGTGACATAGCTCCATTGCGTCTGACAGACCAGATATTCATATACGATAGCCATTTATTCAACATCACCTCCATCCTGTTCGATTCGCCACCGGGCGGCGCGCCCAAGAATTTCTTTAATCAAGCTATCCTTCCCGGCCATGTAGCTGCCAATGTCGGATGGGAATTGTTTCGCCAAGTCTATTTTAAGGCTGGCGTATCTCTGCGCTTCTACGGGATGGGAGATCAGATAATCACGAAAGTTGAGATGACGCGCGACCTCCGAGTGCTCCGACTGATAAGCATGAATGTGGTGTGTCCGCTGCTCGTCCCGGCCTTTCACGAAATATCGCCTGCCGGGAATACCGTATTCGCCTCGGGGTTCATATCCGAGCCGAATCATGGCGCTGTTGATTTTCTCCACCCGCGCGATATGCCGCACGACGGGCATCATATCTATGATTGGTTTCGCTGCCATACCGCGTACAGAGGTGCTGCCGATATGATGAATCGAAACAAGCTGCTGCCCGAAAGCCTCTCTTAGTTGAGCCGCTTCGCGGAGGAACATTTCAGGCCAGCGAGAGTCGTAGGGGACAACAACAATTTTTCGCATTGAATTTTTCGCGCTCAGGTTGCCAGAGGCTCGCCGCCCCGTCTCGACATCAGGACATCAAAAGCGTGTGAAAGATAGACGGCTGTGGCGAGAGGTGTCAATGGTGAAGGGAGGTTCTATGTGGCTGACGGCTAAAACACATTTTAGGCTTCGCTCTTCACCAATAAATTTGTAACATCTGCGAAAATCTTGAACTGCTAAACTAATAAATATGACCCTGACACGCGACAGACTAATTCTCAAACGTACCAACACCGGATTGGGTTTGTTTACCAGTGAACCGATTCCCACCGGGAAACGGATTGTCGAATACGTCGGCCCGATTGTGACCAGCGAAGAAGTTGACAGGAGAGGCGGGAAGTATTTTTTTGAGATTGATGAGGAGTGGGCGATTGACGGCAGCCCTCGAACCAACATCGCACGTTATATTAACCACTCGTGCCGACCCAACTGCGAAGCTATTGTCTCCGGTCGCCGGATATGGATTTGGTCAATGAAGAATATCAAAGCCGGTGAGCAAATCACGATCAACTACGGCAAATCATATTTTGACGACCACATTAAGCCCGTCGGCTGCAAATGCGAAAAGTGCCTCGGACAATCCGTAAAGAAGAAGGCGAGCTTGAAAAACGTGAGGACGACGTAATAATTATGAGGTGAATCCGATGCAAGTTGAAAATCTTAAAATTCGTCGGCTTGAACCGGATGACTATCCGGCAATCTATGAAATTTATAGTTGCCCGAAAGCCTTCGCGGGCACGCTCCAGTTGCCTTATCCATCCATAAACATCTGGCGGAAGCGGCTCGCAGAGACAGGCGACGGCACATACAATCTCGCGGCAGTCGTTGGCGAGCGTGTCGTCGGGATGCTCTCGATTGATACTTTCCCGCAAAGGCCGCGAAGACGGCATGCCGGGGCGGTCGGCATGGGAGTACATGATGATTGGCAGGGAAAAGGCGTCGGGTCGGCTTTAATGCGAGCCGCCGTCGAGATGGCAGACCATTGGCTCAACCTGACACGATTAGAGCTTGAGGTGTATACGGATAATGAACCTGCCATTCGCCTCTATGAGCGGTTTGGGTTCGTGCGAGAGGGAACGCTGCGCCAGTATGGATTTCGTCACGGGCAGTATGTTGATGCATACATGATGGCGCGGCTCCGATCAACTGATTCGATAGGGTGAGCTTGTTGCCTGACACCTCGCCGCTGAACAATTCCTCGCACTCGACCGCTCGATTTTTAAGGAGATACTCTTGGCTCAAAAAAGAGCGGAGGATAAATTATCAACGAATCAGGACAGGTTTTTCTCTCCGGTTGATGACCGCCTGATTTGTTTGATGAGATTGATTCTGGCTTTCTCCGCGCTCGTCATTATTTATATTGACCCGTCCGAACCTGACCGGCTGGTCTTCGTGACCTACGGCGCTCTCCTTTTTTACAACCTCTACAGCGTCCTCCTGTATGTGCTGGCATTACGTTCGATGACGCTGCCGCGCTCACGTCTTGTTCACTGGATAGATGTGGGCTGTTATCTCTTGCTCGTTTCGCTGAGCAGCGGGACAAGCAGTACCTTTTTCTTCTTCTTTTTCTTTGCCGTGCTCGTTGCCTCTTTTCGGTGGGGTTATCGAGAGGGCTTGCTGGTCACAATCGTTTCAGCGATTCTGTTCACGATTCTTGGATATGCGACCGCCATCTCCGCGCCGCGCTTCGAGTTGAATCGTTTCATGCTGCGCCCCGTCTATCTTCTTGTGTTGGGCTACTTGATGGCCTACTGGGGAGGAGCCGAGATACAACTCAAAAAGCGGCTTGGGCTGCTCAAAGATGTCAACACGTTCTCGAACCCGCGCTTTGGAATTGCGCAAACCATCGTCACCCTGATGAAGAGGGTGCTCGCTTTTTATGAAGCGCGCGAAGCTTTGCTCATTCTCGTGAATCCGGCGGCGGCAAGTGAAGTTCAACTGACCCGCGTGAGAAGCGCCGCGCAAGGCGAAGAGGTGGAGCGAACTTCTATGCCGTTGGAACTGGCGCGGCAGTTTTTCATTGCAGAGGAAACGCTGGCAATTATTTACAAAGGGAGGTCGCGCTTCTGGGAGCAAAAAGAGAGAGACTATTTTGCTTCGGATGTCATCACAGGCGAACGCAGTGGGAGGGGAAAGGATGAAGGCTCAACCGTCGCGACGCTGCTTGATGCGGAGTCGTTCATCACCCTACCGTTAATTCACAGAGGCCGGAACGTGGGGAGGCTTTTCCTGACGGGTGATTGCGGTAGCTTCGGTGAATCGGATATCGAATTTCTTCAGCAGGTCGTCGAACTGGTGATGCCCGTCCTTAGCAACATTCGCCTGTTGGACAGGCTGGCCTCCAATGCCGCAGAGCACGAGCGGCAGAAAATCGCGCGCGACCTTCACGACAGCGTTATCCAGCCCTATATCGGTTTGCAGTACAAGTTGGCGGCTATTCGCAATAAGGTGCACTCCGGCGCGGACGACATCACGAGCGAGTTGGATCAATTGTTCGAGACGACCGTCAGCGAAATCACCGGCCTCCGTCATTACGTGCACGAGTTGAAAGATGCGGAGATGACCCGCGATCATTTGGTTTCCGCCATCCGCCGCTACACAGAGCAATTTCAGGAAAATTATGGTATTGATGTGGACATCATCTGTCGGGGCGAGTTAGAGATCACAGACCGGCTCGCTGCGGAACTCATACAGATGGTGCATGAGGGCTTGAGAAATATCTGGAAGCATACGCAGGCCACTCATTGCGTGGTGAAGTTGGACTTGATTGATAACAGCCTCGTGCTCTGCATCGCAAACGACAACACGCCAACGGAAACAGAGTTTGTATCCTTCAGACCTCGCTCGATTGCAGAGCGCGCCGAAAGCCTCGGTGGCAGCGCGAGCGTCGAGCGAGACGACAAGAATCAGACGGTGATACGCGTTCAAATTCCTCTCTAATCTTTGAACAGTAAAATTGTCATCATGACAGCGCCCAAGGAAAAGCCGATCAGCATTCTGCTCGTTGACGACCATCAAATCATCCGCGACGGACTGCGTGATTTGATTACTACACGCAGCGATATGAAGGTCGTCGGCGATGCGGGTAACAGCGAGGATGCGCTTGCCATAGCCCTGCGTGAGCAGCCTGATGTAATCGTCCTCGATCTGGATTTGGGTTCCGTAAGCGGTCTCTCGCTTTTGCCCGAACTGCTTGAGGTCGCCCCGTCATCGAGCGTCATCATCCTGACGGGAATGCGTGAGACTGAGAAGCGCGATGAAGCGATAGAGATGGGGGCAAAGGGAGTAGTCCTCAAAGAGAAGGGTGCGACCGAGCTTTTGAGCGCCATCGAGAAGGTACACCGCACGGGCGACTACTGGTTCGAGCCGGGAGCGGCGCGGCGTCTAATGGAAAAGAGACGCGCCAGCAAAGCTGCGGCGGAAGAGGTTGTCGACCCGGAAGCTGTCAAAATCGCCAGCCTGACGAAGACCGAGCGCGAGCTTATCACCTGCATCGGCGATGGCTTGGACAACAGAGACATCGCCGCGCGCATGCACGTTGCCGAATCCACTGTGCGGAATAATCTCACGAAGATTTATGACAAGCTGGCGATAAAAGGCGGACGGCTGGGGCTGTTGGTCTATGCTTACCGTCACGGCATCGCCAAACCGTCCCGCTAAAAAAGCTGGACGAACAAGTCCCGGCGGGATTCATGCGCCCCGCGACTTTTGCAATAGATTTGCTGCAAAGCTGAAACCTGCGTTTTAATTGAGATTTCACGACAGGGCAGTACAAATGTACCGCTTCGAGCGGAAATTTGTACTCAAAAGTCGTCTGAAGAATTGGAGTAAAGTACTCGGAAATAGTGACAAACCTCAGATGACGGTTGAGAATTGATTGGTCTATAGTGCGTTTCGTTCGCACGAAGTTTTCGAGACGAGAGATAGGTTCCTGAAGCCCCCGGTCGCCCGCTTTATCTCTCTTATCGCATCCTCAAATAAAACGAACAAGCCACTGAAATCCAATCACAATAAAAGTATGCCGGAGCAATTTGAAGCAGTCTTGAGCCGAGAAGTCGAGAGAGTGAGCGCAAAGTTTGACGACGCGCCACGCATCTACGGGCCTTTTTCGGCGTTCATCAGAGGAACGAATGTTTACGGCGAACAGTTTGGGAGCCAGACTGCGTTGGATGATTTGAGCGCGATGGATTTTAGCTTGCGCCTGCGACAGCCCGTCGAGATGGGCGCAAAGCTCTTCGCGGTGGCGCGGTTACACAAGGCGCTCGTCGCGATACGCGGCAGGGTCTTGAAAGCCGAGCCGCAGGAGGACGGGCGTTGGTGGTTGAGCGTGGCAATCATCCATAACCGCTTTCTCTCGTAGTCTCACAGCACATCTTCCGTTGCGCCTCCTCTTAGACGACAATGGCGCGCTCGATTGATAAAGAGAGTTCATGAAACAGTATTTCCAATTCTGCACCCTTCTCCTTTTAAGCCTAACTTTCGCCGCGCCCCTCAACACGGTCGCTTGCTCGCAAAACAGCAGCGCTCAAGGCGAGATGAACGGCAACGACACAAACCTTACTGCACAGCACGACGGCGCTGCACAGGGAAAGCGAGCGCGCACGCCGGCACAACAGAAGATTGATTCGCAGCTTCTCTCCGCGCTCGACCGCGTGCGCTCAGGTGGCGATGTTCCCGCCGTCGAGTCGCTCGTCAAGTTCGATGAGAAGGGCAGGGCGCTAGTCAGCATTCGCGCGCGTGTTACCAAAAATCTTCTCGCAAAGATTAAGAGTCTGGGGGGCGAAGTCATCTCCTCATCCGAACGCTACAACGATATTCGTGCGCACATGCCACTGGAAAAACTCGAAGAGTTGGCGGCCTTGAAAAACGTTCGCGCCATCATGCCCGCCGAAGAAGCGATGACGAACAACGCAAAGTAGAACGGCAGTTTTACCAACCGATTGACCGGAGCGCACGCGCGCTTCGACTTCGTCATAATCACAATTACACATTGATTGAAGGAGCCGCCTGAATAGTATGAAGAATACAAAAAATCTCCCGATGCCGAAGACGAAGCGACCCCAAACGCTTAAACAGATTCGTTCCCTCCTGTTTTCGCTGCTGGTCGTCTCCTGCGCCGCCGCCGTCAGCGCGGGCAACTTTATCCCCGTCCGCGCATTCCTCGCCGCCGCACAGCAGGAGGAAAAAGCTAAAGACACGCCGCCCG
The DNA here is from genome assembly GCA_964246705.1 of uncultured Pyrinomonadaceae bacterium. GTDB lineage: Bacteria > Acidobacteriota > Blastocatellia > Pyrinomonadales > Pyrinomonadaceae > DASZCR01. The sequence continues at coordinate 40,182 of CAXTRQ010000005.1, read as the reverse complement.
ACAATAATGGACAGCGCGCAGAACGTATCAGCGAGCGCGCACGCAAACAGATCGAATCGTTGATGCTGGAGAAATCCGGGCGCACGCGCGGTCGTCGGAAGATGGATTCGCAACTTATCTATGGCCTCAAGAGGCATCGGCGCGAAAAGATCGCCGACGATGTTGACTCGCTTGAAGTCAAGCTTCCGTTCAACAACGCCGGCGAGGTGATGGTAGACATCACGGCCAACGTTGACAAAGAGCTTATCAGCAAGCTCAAGAGCGCGGGCGTCAAGATTATCAGCGCGCATCCCCAATACAACAGCATTCGCGCGACCCTCAACCTCGACACCCTCGACACGATTTCCGACTTCCCCGAAATCACTTTCATTCAGCCCAAGCAGGAGGCGATGACCTCGCAGGAGGAAACGTCGCAGACTGGCGAGGAGACGATAGACCCTGAGCATCTGAGGACGACGCGTCCCGGCTTTGAGGAGCGCGAGAGCAATATCAGCGATGAACTCATGCAGGCGCTCGAAGAGTTTCAGGCCAATTCTTACAACCTCGGGACGGCAGGCGTTCGTAAGTCTGAGGCGGATAAAACGCACAAGGCCGACGTGGCGCGTAACACCTACGGCTTCGACGGGTCGGGCGTCAAAATCGGTATCCTCTCCGACGGCGTTCGCAACCTTGCCGCCTCGCAGGCGTCCGGCGACATCGGGCCGGTCACGGTGCTGACAGGGCAGAGCGGCACATCGGCGGGACAGTGCGCGACGACTTCCGCTTGCGACGAGGGAACGGCTATGCTCGAACTCGTCCACGACATCGCGCCGGGCGCACAGCTTTTCTTCGCCACTGCTTTGGGCGGCAGCGCGAACATGGCGAATAACATCCGTAACCTGCGGACTGCGGGCTGCGACATCATCGTCGACGACGTTTTCTACTTCGGCGAGTCGCCCTTTCAGGACGGTCAGGCTCCGGGCATCATCTCCAGCACCAACGGCGGCGTCATCATGCAGGCCGTCAACGACGTGACCGCATCAGGCGCGCTCTACTTTTCTTCGGCCGGTAACTCCGGCAACAAAAACGACGGCACTTCCGGCGTCTGGGAAGGCGACTTCGTTGACGGCGGCGATGCGCCCGCGATTTTGGGCGGAGCAGCCGCAGGCCGCGTTCACCAGTTTCCCGGCGGTGCGACTTTCGACACCGTGACGGCAGTCGGCAGCAGCCAGTACAACCTTAACTGGTCAGACCCCCTCGGCGGGTCGGGCAACGATTATGATCTCTTCGCGCTGAACGCCGCCGGTACGGCTGTTATCGCGGCTTCGACCAGTAGCCAGAGTGGCACGCAAGACCCGTTTGAAGCTATCGGCCCCGCGCCCGCTAACTCTCGCCTCGTCATCGTTAAATTCTCAGGTGTCGGGCGCTACCTGCGTCTGACGACGAACCGTGGACGCCTCGCCGTGAGCACGGCGGGACAGACGACCGGACACAGTTGCGCCCTCAACGCCTTCGGCGTGGCGGCGACTGCCGTGGTAGGCCCTTTCCCAAACCCCTTCAGCGCGTCGAATCAAGTCGAGACGTTTTCTTCCGACGGCCCGCGCCGCCTCTTTTATAACGCCAACGGCACGCCCAAAACGCCGGGCAACGTCTCTGCGACCGGCGGCGAATTGCGCCAGAAGCCGGACATCACCGCTGCCGACGGCGCGTCCGTGACAGGAGCGGGCGGCTTCGGCATCTCTTTCTTCGGCACGTCGGCGGCTGCCCCGCACGCGGGCGCAATTGCCGCTCTGTTAAAATCCGCGAACCCGTCGCTGACGCCTGCACAGGTGCGCGACGCACTTCAGAATACTGCGATTGATAACGAAGCGGCAGGTGTTGACCGCGACTCAGGCTACGGCATCATCATGGCCGACGCTGCGTTGCAGTACATCGGCGCGTCGCCTTCGGCGGCCAATGTGACGCTCGGTACGGTCACTGTCTCCGAAGTTGGCGGCAACGGCAACGGCTTCATCGAGCCGGGCGAGCGCGGGACGCTCTCGGTGCCTCTGCTCAACACGGGTGTGATTTCAGCCTCGAACGTCACGGCGACCATCAGTTCGGCGACCACAGGCGTTTCCGTCACTCCTTCGAGTTCGCGCGCTTATCCAGACCTCGCCGCGACTAATGGCTCGGCGGCTGGCGCGACTCCTTTCGAGTTCGTCTATCAACAGACCGCACCCTACGCCGCCAACATTAACTTCGTGCTGACGGTGAACTACAACGGCATTACCCGTTCGTACCCCTTCATCGTGCCCACAGGCCAACTATCGAATAGCTCGACCGTGCTCGACACGACAGCGCCGGTAGTTCCGGCGGGCGCGACCTCTGCGACCACCGGCTTGCAGACTAGCAGAATGGCTTTCACCTTCCCGATTTCAAGTTGCGGAACTCCGAAAGCGAGTCCGGGCGCGTTCGCCTCTACCGCGACACGCCGCTATGACGCTTATACTTACACGAACACTTCCGCCTCTCCCATCTGCGTGACCGTGAACCTGACCCATTCTGCGAGCGCCCTCCTATACGTGGACGCTTATATTCCGAACTTCGTTCCGACCTCCGTCGGGACGAATTTCGTGGCTGATAACGGAGGCTCGACAACATCGGGCGCAGGAACCACGCAACTCTTCTCGTTCAATGTTCCGGCTAACCAGACGTTCACCGTCGTCGTCAGCGAGTCCAATCAGAATGGGGGACTGAACGTCCCTTATAACTTGAGGGTGACGGGGCTACCGGGTGCGCCCGTTCCCGCCAACCTCGCGCCGGTCAATGCGGTTCCAGCCGCGCAAACCGTCTTGGAAGATAACGCGCTGGCGTTCTCAGGCGCGGGAGCAAATCCCACCTCAATCTCGGATGCCGATGCCGGAAACAACACGACCGAAGTTACTCTGTCGGCGACCAACGGCGTGATGACGCTCGGCGGCACGACCGGGCTGACTTTCACGAACGGCGACGGCGCAGGCGACCAGACCATGACCTTTGCCGGTTCCATCACCGACATCAACAATGCTCTGAACGGCTTGAGCTACAGCCCCGCCACGGATTTCAACGGCGCGTCTTCGCTTAGTATCACCACCAACGACAATGGCAGCACGGGAACCGGCGGCGCGCAGAGCGACACGGACACCGTGGCTATCAACGTCACGCCCGTCAACGACACGCCCAGCTTTACAGTTGGCGCAAACCAGACCGTTCTGGAAGACGCGGGAGCGCAGACTATTGCCAACTGGGCGACGAACCTGAGCGCCGGGCCAACTGATGAAGCCGCTCAAGCACTCAGCTTTGTTGCTACCAACGACAACAATTCGCTCTTCTCCGTGCAGCCCACCGTTGCACCTGATGGAACGCTGGCCTATACACCGGCGCTCAATGCTAACGGCTCGGCGACGGTCACCGTGATTATTAAAGACGATGGCGGCACGGATAACGGCGGCATGGATACGAGCGCGCGGCAGACCTTCACGGTCAACGTCACGCCCGTTAACGACGCGCCGACAGCCGACGCTCAATCCGTGAGCACGGGCGAAGATAATGCGCTCAACATTTTGTTGACGGGAAGCGATGTCGAGACTCCGGCCTCAAGCTTGAGTTTTACGGTCGTATCAAACCCAGCGCATGGGACTCTCTCAGGCATCGCGCCGAATCTGACCTACACACCGGCAGCCAACTTTAATGGTAGCGATAGCTTCACCTTTAAGGCGACCGATACAGGCGATGGCGCATCCGCTGCTCTGAGCAGTTCTGAGACTACGGTTTCGATTATCGTCACGGCAATCAACGATGGCCCGACAGCAGCTTCGCAATCAGTGGCGACAGGCGAGGACACTGCCAAATCCATCACGCTCAGCGGAAGCGATGTTGAGACGGCGCTTGCCAATCTAAGTTATACGATCACCACAGCCCCGGCACATGGTACGTTGACCGGCACTGCGCCGAATCTCACTTACGTTCCTAATCTCAACTACAACGGGACGGATAGCTTCCAATTCACGGTCACGGATACCGGCGACGGCGCGTCTCCTGCCTTGACGAGTGCACCCGCGACCGTCTCAATCGCAATCAGCCCGGTCAACGACGCACCGACGGCCAACGCAGGGCCAGACCAGACGGTCGAGTGCTCCGGCGCAGTGACGCTTAACGGTTCGGGTTCGTCAGACCTTGACGGAGACACGCCGCTGACTTACGCGTGGAGGGAAGGCACGAACGTGCTCGGCACGGGTGCGACGCTCAACACGGTACTGGCCTTCGGCTCGCACACCATCACGCTCAGGGTCACAGACCCCAGCGGCGCTTTCAGCGAAGACACGTTGATCGTCAACGTCATTGATACCACCGCGCCGACGATTACTTCCAATGGGCGGATAATTTCGCTCACGACGCATAACAAGAAGTACCAGCAGATTAACGTGGCCGACTTGATCGCTAGCGCAAGCGACGCCTGTGATTTGAGCGTTAATCTCAATAGAGTCGTGATTATGAAAGTCACCAGCGACGAAGGCAGTATCTCAGACAAGGACATCGTCATCGGCGCTGATTGTAAGTCGGTGCAGTTGAGGGCTGACGTCGACAACAGCGGCAAGGGTCACAGCAACGGTCGTGTCTATACGATTACATTCAAAGTCAGAGACACGGCTGGAAACACGACGACTATGACGCGGCAGGTCATAGTGCCGCACGATCAGGGCAATGGCAGTAACGCCATTGACGACGGGGTAGCTTACACGGTCACGAGTAGCTGCCAGTAAGCAACATCAACTCTACTTCTTCTCTTTACACGAGACGACTGCTGATAAGGAGTTGTTTCGCAAGAGAACTTGAGAGCAGGAGAGCTTCAGGTGAGGCTCTCCTGCTTTTTTTATTGTCGAACAAAATTTTGCAGTTTGTTTAGTCACTTGATATAACAGCTTATCGCAGCGCCATTCAAGCCTTCGTCCTCAATATTGCTTGAAAGAGGCCGTCGCTCGCTGCGCGCATCAACAGTCATGCGGCTCGCTCGACGGGATTCTTTTCATGACGTTTTCTGACGCACGCGGTTTTGTGCTTCATGCGAACTACGGTCTAGTTCCGGCATGAGACGTTTCCATTAATTGTCTTGAAGGAGGTTCGTTATGTCAGTCTGGGGTCGTTTGGCTGAAAGATATGAAATCAAACCGGGGAAAGAGCCGCCGCCAAGAAAACTGCTGGCGCTCGATGGCGGCGGGATTCGCGGAATTTTAACTTTAGAAATCCTGCTCAAAATCGAGCAACTTCTTGCAGATGCCACTGGCGAAGGCGATGACTTTCGGCTGTGCAATTTCTTCGATTACATCGGCGGAACAAGCACGGGAGCCATTATCGCTGCGGGCTTGGCGCGTGGATTGTCTGTAAGCAAGTTGTTGGAATTCTACCAGCAGACAGGCCCCGCGATGTTCGACAAAGCGTTTATCCTTAACCGTGTGAAATATCTTTACAAATCACAACCTCTCGCCGAAGAGCTACAGAAAACTTTCGGTAAGAACACGAACCTACTTCCTGAAAGTCTCGAATGCCTGTTGCTGGTGGTTACGCGCAACGTGACCACAGATTCGCCGTGGCCTATCAGCAGTAACCCTCTGACCAAGTATAATGACTGTTCGAGGGCGGACTGCAATCTCAATATTCCGCTCTGGCAGCTTGTGCGCGCCAGCACCGCCGCCCCGGTTTTCTTCGCCCCGGAGGTGATTCAGTGGGATCCGAACAATCCCTCGAAGGCTTTTAAATTCGTGGATGGAGGCTTGACGCCATACAACAATCCGGCGTTTTTGCTGTCGCGGATGGCGACTCAAGCGCCGTATAAATTGAACTGGAAAACAGGCGAGAAAAACCTGCTTTTAGTTTCTGTCGGAACAGGCGCAGCCCCGCGACTGGATGCGAATATCTATACGCAGGACAACCTCGCGCAAAATCTCGCCAACATTCCTTCGGCTTTGATGTATGGAGCGCAGGTTGATCAAGACATCAACTGCCGGATGGTTGGGCGTTGTGTTTACGGCGACATCATTGACCGCGAACTTGGAGACCTCATCCCGCGCGAAGAAAACGGCGATCTCGTGCCGCTTTCGCAAGACCACGGCAGAGCGTTTTTGTATGCGCGCTACAACGCAGACCTGAGCAGCCCTTGGCTCACCAAGATGGGACTCGAAGGCATTGACCCCGGCAAAGTTGGGCAGCTCGATTCAATTGATCACATGGACGACCTGCGTCGCATCGGGCAGAGGGTCGGGCAGGACGTGAAGATTGAGCATTTCGGATCGTTCGTCGAGAAAGTTTAATCATGCCTAGCTGGCAAGTACACTGTTTTAACGCGGGCGTCCGAGCCTTCATCCGGCGGCGAAGATGGGGAGATGAGCAGGCGGTCGTCCGCAGAGCGCGTCGTCTCTTCGGCGCGCCGCCACCGTTTCAATGGCTGCGGACTCGCGGGCTACGTCTCACACCAATTCGCAACGACCGTATCAGAGGCGAGTGGGTTGAGCCAGCGAACCCTTTGGAGGGCGTAATTTTATATGTGCATGGAGGCGGCTACGTCGCCTGCTCTCCGGCCACACATCGCCCGATCACGGCGGCACTCGCGCGTTTGAGTCGCTGCCGTGTCTTCAGCCTCGATTACCGTCTCGCTCCTGAGCATCGTTTTCCGGCGGCGCTCGACGATGCGGTTGCGGCTTATCGCTGGTTGCTGGAACAGGGAATACGCGCGAGCGCGCTTTCCCTCGCGGGTGATTCGGCTGGCGGAGGACTCGTCCTCGGCACTCTCTTGCGCGCGCGCGATACAGGGCTGCCGCTTCCGGCCTGCGCCGTGTGCTTCTCGCCTTGGACAGACCTCGCAGGGACAGGCGCTTCCGTTCATTTCAATAATGGTCGTTGCGCGATGTTTCATCCTGAGAACATGAACGAGTTCGCTTCCGTCTATCTCGGCGATGCCTCCCCGCATGATTCGTATGCCTCGCCCGTCTTCGCCAATCTCGGGGGGCTGTCGCCGCTGCTTTTGCAGGTCGGCTCGACCGAATTGTTGTTGGATGATGCGCGCCGTGTCCACGATAGAGCCAGAGAATCAGGGGTAGCCAGCAGGTTAGAAATTTACGACAACGTCTTTCATTGCTGGCAGATGTTGGACGGCATCGTGCCTGAAGCACGAACGGCATTACGCAGAGCGGCAGCGTTTATCCGCGAGCATTTAAAGTTAACGGAAGCGCCCCATGTGGCTGACAAGTATGTGAACACTACGAATTCAACAGATAATAATCCCAATCGGATACTCGTAAGCTGACTTCTCAGCGTCCTTTCTTCTTAGCGTCTCCAGCGTGAGATAAATTTTTGCGCTGGAGACGCCAAGCCGCAAAGAAGCATAAAAGTTGAGCGATTGAAGATTCGAGATTTCACAAGTTCAAATCGCTATCATCTGTTTTTCAAAGCGGTATAAGAGAGAGCGCCAGCCGCGCGACATGGCACGGCTGGCGCTCTCGCTCGTTAGGCCGAGCGTTGTTCGCCTAGGGTTTACTTTGTTGCAGGGTGTTTCGCAAAATCACCGGCCTTGATGATTGTGATCTTGTCGGGCGTGATGTATTTGCGCATCGCGGCGTTAATCTGTTCGGGCGTCAAAGCCTGTATGCGTCGATCGAGGTCGGCATCAAACGCGAACGTGCGATTGAGGAAGAGATAGTTGCGAAGTCTGCCGACGAGTTCGTTGTCTTGTGCGCGCGAAACCTGACGCGATTGCAAATAGCCATGTTTCGCGGCTTCGACTTCTTCCTTCGTGAAGCCTTCCTTCAACGCGCGGCCAATCTCTTCCTTAAAGACGGCTTCGAGACGAGCGACATTCTGCGGCGCGTAAATCGCGGTCGCCGTGAACGAGCCGGATTCGTCGAGCGCGTTGGCTGAAAGACGCGAGCCGACTCCGTAAGACAAGCCTTCTTTACCGCGTATGCGCGCGGCGAGACGAGAGTTGAGGAAGCCGCCCCCCAGCATGTAGTTGCCGAGCGCGAGCGCGGCGTAGTCTGGATTATCGTCGCGGACTTTCAGGTTCATACCGGCGATGAAGTAGCCGTTGGCTTTGTCGGGCGTCTCGAATGATTTGTTGGCGGCAGCGACTTCCATAAAGGGAAACGGCACGCGCGTGAACGGGCGCGGACTCTTGAAGGAGCCGAGCAGTTCGTTCGCAAGCTTCGCAACCTCCTCCTTATCGAAATCACCGACGACGGCCAGTTCGGCGTTCGACGCGCCGTAGAAGTCTTTGTAAAACTTCTTCACGTCATCGAGCGTCGTCGCTTTAATCTCTGCGACTTCTTCATCGAAGCTGCTGGTATAACGCACGTCGCCTTTCGGATAAGGGTTGAGCAAACGCTGGAATTCGATAGCACCGATGGCCGTCGGCTCGCTGCGTTGCGATTCTACTTGCGAGAGTAGTTCCTGCTTCGCCTGATTGAATTCATTCTCAGGAAACGACGGCTCTCGAAACATCTCCGCGACGAGTCGCATCACGGCGGGCAGGTTCGCACGCACGGTTTCAATCGAAGCGGTCGCCTGCGTCGCGCCGCCGAAGAAGAAGACGCGTGCTTTCAACTTGTCGAGTTCGTCTTTGAGTTGTTGTCGTGTGTGCTTCTGCGTGCCACGGTCGAGCATCGAAGTCACAAGTTCAGCGGCAGTCGAACGATTCATGAGAGACTTCTCGTCGCCGAAGCGTAAGGACAGCGACGCGGTAACCGTATCGCCGCGCGTCTCTTTCGGGAGGAGCGCCATCCGTATGCCGTTCGCGTTCGCCGAAGCGTTGCGCCGTTCGAGCCGCGCTTCGATATTTTCAGGACTCGGATCGAAAGCCTCGCCCGCGCTCACCGCCGCGTCGCCCTTATAATCTTTGACCACCACGGCGATATCCGGCGTGGCGGGCATCTCTGCGCGGTCAACCTTCTGATCAGGAACAAAGAGACCGACGGTGCGATTAGCGGGCTTGAAGTAGCGCGCCGCAGCGGTCTGCACGGCCTCCGGTGTCGCGCTTCTGATACGGTCGCGGTTAATAAAGAATAAACGCCAGTCGCCCGCCGCAACCCATTCGCTCATTTCCAGACCGATGTTCTCGCTTGAGTTGAGGGCGAGTTCGATGTCTTTGAGGAGCGACGTGCGCGCGCGGTCTATTTCGTCTTTCGTCAGAGGCGTCGCGCCGACGCCCTCAATCGTCGCGGTCATTGTGTCGCGCGCATCATTGATGGAAGCTTCTTTCGGCACGACTGCGCCGAGCAGCGCGACGCCGGGTTCGCGCAGGGTCATGAAAAACGGCAGATTCAAAACTTGCGCCGCCTTCTTGGTCTCGACGAGGGCTTTGTGCAAACGCCCCGAAGGCGTATCGCCGAGGACTTGCGCCGCGATCTGCATCGCCGCCGCGTCCGGGTGGACGCCCGAAGGGACATGATAAGAAACCATCGCCAGTTGGATGTCGCCGACGCGGCGCACCGTGACCAAACGTTCGCCGTCCTGCACGGGTTCGCTGGTGTAGAGTTTCTGAATCACGCGCGTAGGTTTCGGAATCGGCGAGAAGTATTTATCAATCAATGCGAGCGTCTTCGCTTCATCGAATTTTCCTGCGACGAGGAGCACGGCATTGTCCGGCTGGTAATGTTTTTTGTAGAACGCCTGAAGCCTCTCAATCGGCACATTCTCGATGTCGGCACGCGCCCCGATGGTGGATTTGCCGTAGTTGTGCCACTCGTAGGCCGCGCCAAGCGTGCGTTGGAGCGTTACGCGGAACGGGTTGTTTTCGCCGCTCTCGAATTCATTTCGGACGACGGTCATTTCGCTATCCAAATCCTTCTTAGCGATGAAGGAGTTAACCATCCGGTCGGATTCGAGGTCTAAAGCCCAGTTGAGATTCTCGTCTGTCGCGGCGAATGTTTCAAAGTAGTTTGTGCGGTCGAGAAAGGTCGTCCCGTTCGGACGCGCGCCGTGTTCGGTTAACTCTTGCGGGACGTTCGTGTGACGCGGCGTGCCTTTGAAAACCATGTGTTCGAGCAAGTGCGCCATGCCCGTCTCGCCGTAGTTCTCGCTGGCCGAGCCGACAAGATAAGTGATGTTGACGGTAATCGTCTGCTTGGTCTGATCCGGAAACATCAAGACTCTCAAGCCATTATTCAAGTGATACTCCGTGATACCTTCGACCGAGGTCACACGCTCGACTCCGGCGGGCAACGCAACGTTTGAGGCAGACGCACTGCTGGCATTCTGCGCCAACGCGACGGGTGCGACATAACACGCCATCAGCGTGGCGACCAGTGTCATGCACAGGGCTGATTTGCGAGAGAACATCATAAGAATCTCCATTCCGATTCGATTGTTAGGATTGATTCCGCCTGCCGCTCAAGGGCTGCGAAATCGGGACAGAAGTGAGATACGCATTATACGCGGCCACATTGCAAAAATCGAGAACAGTCAAAGGCGGCTTTTTGAAGAGCATCAGGCAGACACGGTAGCTATTGACCCCTGTCACCACACAAGTTCAATCCGGTCAGCAATGCTTTCATCCTCTAAGCTCCAACCCCACCTTTCCCGTCTGATAACGTATCCTCCACTCCCCAAACGCCGGTCACACACACAACCAAATACTGCCACACCCGCCGCTACGTGTGCTACCGTCAAATGTAGACTCGGACGGCAAGAAGTAATTTTTCAAAGAGAAGGTTCAAGATGGGACAGACTGACAAAGTTAAAGGGCTGACTTCAATACATCACAACCTACCTACGGATTTTCTAGTGAGCATGATGTTGCTTGGCAGCATACTAATTTTCGTGCTCGGCGGACTAGCGCATGATGCCAACTGGCGCAAGTTCACACGCATCTCAATCGCCTCTCTCACCTACAGCACAATCCTGCTGACGCCGCTTACAAAATGGAGTCGTGATAAAAGGAACGCTGGAACCACCTTACCGTTCTGGCCCTTCGCTATTGCCGCATTGTTTGCCGAACTCGCTTCCGGTTGGCTTAGGCCCGGCATGCGTCCAGCCATCACCTTTTGGGTAGCTCCCGTAGCAGCACTGCTCATTGGAGGGGTTCACTGGCTCGCTCTACATAAATGGAGACCTCTCCGCGAGCAGATCGTCGCAAGCAAAGTTGCAAAAGGGCAAACTTCCTTTTAACCCCTTAAAAGAAGTGGCGGAGGGCTTATCGGACGCGTAGTGCTTGGATGCCGGTCACCCATCCCCAGTGGCAGACCAAAAAGACATCTATTGATTTGTGTCTAAGACTTCCAATGCTCTGGCAAGGATGGGGTCACGGTTGTCACAAAAATCCTGACGGGACATGCGTACCTCAATGTTCGGCGTCGTGGATTTGTCTATGGCGGACTTACCGTCCGGCCCCCAAGCCGCGTGGGTTGGCATGAACAACGTCCAACCGTCGCTCAATTTGATAGGCTCTCCGCCCAAAAGTTGGCCTGCTGTGGGCGTGCCGATGAGGGTGACTTTGCTGTTAAGTTTCATGTAGCCCGCGAAGCCCTCAGCCGCGCTGCCAGTGTTTTCATTGATGAGGAGTATCACCCTGCCGCGATAGATTTTATTGCCGAGGTCTTCACTGTATAAACCAATACCGCCATTATTCGACAGCAAAGCCTTGAATATCTCTGCGGTCGTGTAAGCTCCGACTATCTTTGGGAAAGTTGACGGATCAATCTGCGCGGGGGCGGATTTATAGCGTTCCAGCGCCGGGCGCATCAGGAGTGCAGCCACGAGATGCTGCCCCTGTGTAAAGTAGCTGCTCAAGCGAATGAAGGAAGCGTTGCCGCCGGGATTATCTCTCACGTCAATGACGAGGGCGCGCGTGTCTTTCAGGTCTTCCATGGCCGCGTCAACTTGCGGCGGGATCGTGTCATCGAATTGTAAAACCCGTAAGTACCCGATTGACGTTCCGGGGCGCGGTTCGTAGATTGACCAGCGCGCGGTGGGCTTCGAGAGCGTAAAGCGTTCACGCCGCACCTCCATCGCGCGCATCTTCCCGTCACAACCTTTAATGTTGAACGTCACCGGCTCGCCGTGACGACCTCTCAGGCTGTCTATCGGTTCCACAATAATTTCGCCGGGCAACAGCCCTTTTCGGTAAGCCTCGGAGAAAGGCGAACCCCCAATCGCAATTTGTTGGCCTTCGAGTGTCCGAACGTTGACAGGGATTCCAACCTGTCCGCCGCGTCTCGGTAATGACAGAGAGAGATGTGAAACAGGGAGTTCCTTAAGCATCTTGTTAATCAAGATCAGGAACGCATTGTCGTCAGCGACCTGCGCGACTTGAGGGCGGTATCGTTCCCCGACGGCTTTCCAGTCTACGCCCGCGAAGTTCGGGTCGTAAAACTTCTTATTGACCGTCTGCCAGATTTCATCGAAAAGTTTATTGTACGAAGTATTCACTTGAGTTTGTCCGGCTGCGCTAACGGTAGTCTCTCTCTGCGTCGCAAAGCTTTGCGCTTGGACGCTGGCGGGTGAGTAGCCCGTGATGGCGAGGATGATTAAGAGGATGAGGAATCTGAATAAACGCATCGGGCCAATTCTCCTTCGAGTGATTTAGTTGGATTGCTGCGCGGAGGGTGACGGTGAGTTCTACCGATAGTTCTACTAACGTTATGAAGCGAGCCAGACGGCATGCCACCTTCGAGCCGTTAATGTCCTTCGCTCGATGGGTCAGTCGCATAGACGAGAATCTCCTGCTGCAAGCAGAAAGTTATCCACTCCTCAAGAGCGTGTTTTTCATCCCCTTCAGCGCCGACTGCGGCGGCCACCTCAGAGGAATTGCGCGTGCCGTCACAGGCGACGAGCGCGGCGTGCTGCGACGTTGAAAATTTTAGCATGACAGGCCCGTTCTTCCGTTGTAAGAAGGTCAGCGTCGTGGCATCTTGCAAGCGGGCGTGAGGAATTACCATGCGCGGCACAGGCTCGCCCGCCGCCGCCCACAGTGGCGAAAGGCGATACCATTCGCTCACAGTGAAGTGATTAATATATTCCACGATTTCCGTCACAGGGTAGTTAAAATTGCGCACGAGACCGCGCGCTCCACGGGCCAGACAACGCGCCCTGTCGAGCGTCACCGCCTCCGGTGGTGTGCGGTCTGACATGGCTTGGAGCCGGAGCAGAGCGTCCTCAAACGTGTGCAGGTCTGGAAGGCATGGGACGAGATGAGTATAAATATTCGACTGCTCAGAAAGGAAACGGCTAAAGGCGTCTGTGAAACTCTCCGCACATGAGAAGCACTGGACGAAGTATGAAGAATTGAAAAATGCGTAGAGCGGTTCGAGGCTACGCGTCGCGCTCGTCAGCACATACATCGTCTTCGGGAAATATTGGAAGAACGTTTTCAGATAGTGCGCCTTATCGGCGAGTGATTTAGCTTGCAGGCGCTCAAGTTGCCCGCTGGTGAGGATACGAACTTCTTCAGCCGTGTGGCCTCGCTCGCTCAAAGTCGCCGAGGGGTCGCTAAAGAAACGCTCGCGGAAGGCGTCATCATAAGAGATTTGAAAAATCGTCTGAAATTGCTCGGTCAATGCCATAAACTTACTTCCCTTAAGCCGCCAGCGCGGAACGGCGTACTCTCGTGTGAATCTGTCGCAGTAGCTCAGCCACGCGGCGGCCATTGCGTTCCTCAGCTTCGAGACAGACGGCGCGCAGGTTGGTGGCGCGCGCGAGCACGTATTCGACGATCTTCCAGACATCTGGAAGAATCTGCGGCAAGTGTGAGTCAATGATGTAGCGTTGTCCGGCCAGTTCCATCAGCATGCCCCCTGCAATATGAATCTCACCGACTCGCTCCAGAGGGAAATTATCGAGTCCGGTCAGGGGGTCGCAGTTGTGCGCGTACTGGTACATCAGCAGGTGCGCGCAATCCAGCGTCATCCAGCAATCGGCCTGTTCAGTCACCCGCGCGAAGTAGTCCATCAAGTGCAGGTCGCCCAGATAGGCGTGACTTGGGGGGTTCTCCGGCAGGCAGTTAAAACGTGTGCGCTCCTGCAACTCGACGATGGCTTCAGCCGTCCGCGCGGCTGACTCCACGCTGAGAATCGGATGTGTGAGCATCACATTTTTAAGTGATCGCTGACCGTAGTACCACAACCCGATATCGCCGCAAATCCAAGGCGAGTTGATTTGGCGGGCTAATTCTGCCGTGGCGTCACACCATTCCTGCGAAAGTCTCGACCCGTCCGACAAGTTGATGTCGAGGTAATGGTACGTGCTCGGATGGCCTGCCTGCGCCCATTCGCGGATGCCCTCGTCGAGTCCGAATTCGACCGTTCCGCCATACTCGACGAACTGAAGCAGGTCTCCATGCTCATGGTGTAGCTGCTGAAAGAGTGGTTGCTTCCCGACGTACTCCGTAGCGATGCCGATGCCAATCCACGGAAGATCATTCTTCGCCACACGGTAGCCACTCTGGTGATTCATTCGACCCTCTCCTATCGTGTTCAGCTGATTCAGACAGCAGCCTTCGCCGTGGGCTGAATCAGCCCGTACCCGGCCAGATGTTGTAGGAACTTCAGAACAGGCGCGGCATCTACGGATGATGCCGCGAGGTCTGCGACCGAGTGGCGACCATCACACTTGCGCCAGATTTCCTCTGCGATGGGTGTCAGGTTAAGCCTGACGAAGCGATTGTTACCGTAACCGAACAACACAGTCTCCGGCTGGGGCGCAACTTCGCCGTGCTTGTATTCATGCTCACCGTACCGTGCGGTGAGAGCCGTCACCGGATAAAGGTAGGTTCGCAGCCGCACGAACGGATTGGCTTCCGGGTAGAGTTGCCGAAAATCCGCGTCGCCTTCGGGGCTGAACGGTTGCTGAATACCTTGCGGATATAATTCGAGCGGGAGACGGTAGCAGTCATACTCGTACTGCAAAACTTCGGACAAGCACGCGCGCCGCAACTGTCCTTGTCCGATCAAATCACGTATGAAGAGATAGAAACAATCGAGTGTATAGTTGAACTGTTCGCGCAGGTTGGCCTTGTCCTCCCAGCGCAACGCGTGGGGTTGTGCCGATGTCCAAGTCTCGCCCGGTCGCCAGCAATGCTTCGATTGCACGAATGCTTCGATCAAGTCGGACTGCGTTCCCAGTTCCGCCTGTGTGAGATGAAAGGTCGCCGGGAAATGCGTCCGGCACGGCCTACCCACGGCCTCGATGTTCTCAGCCAGTTCGGGAAATTGTTTGAACAACTGCGCCGCCTGCTCAACCACCTGCTGCTCCGCCGGTTGCAAATTATAACCGTAGCGGGCAAGCGTTTCGTCAGGCGTTTGCGTAAACGATTCGCGGAAATTGTGATCCACCGTGAGGCGACAGACGACCGTGATTTGAGTGTCGAGCGACATAAGATTTACTCCACTGTTGGTTTTTGCCAATGGCGTTCGGCGATGGCGCGTACCGTCTGAAAATTCTCGACGGCTGTTTTCAGAGGGTCGTCAATGCCGTTGGCGGCGAGGTTGAAATCCACTTCGACGGTGAGCGCGCGGAGGTTGCTGGCGTGGCCGACAATCTCGGCAAGCATTTCCAGAACCACGGGCGCGATGGGGCGGCTGTGGTTATCATCGTAATAGCGATAGCCGGAGCGTGAATTGACGACCGCACCTCCGGCGACATGGATTTCATAAACACGATCCATCGGGAGAAGCCCGATGCTATGCATGGGGTCTAACCCGCGCGCCACCTGAAACGAGTAGAGGTGACCGACATCGAGCAGGAGGCCGCATCCTGTGCGGCGACTGAGTTCGGCGGAAAATTCGAGAATGTGCATCGGGCCGACCGAGAAGATGAAGGCAGGGTTTTCCGGCAGGTAAGGCAGCGACACGGATTCCTGAAGCGCCGACATGTTTCGGCACGTCGCATCCAGAGATTCTTCCGTCAGCACTGGCGGCATGAAACTGTAAAACTGCCGCCCGTCCAGCGCCCAGTAACCGAAGTCTTCAACGAACCACGGCGGCGACATCCTCCGGCGCAAACCCTCGATGATTTCTGCGTGGTCGGCGATTTCGAGCGACGGGTTGCAGATGCCGAGGTCGTTGTAATGCAGTATGAATGGCACTTCCCTGCCGACGTTCTGATAAATCTCGTCAATTGTCTGCTGGCGGTAAATCGGGTGAGACTCAAGGTAGTCCACCTGCCGTCCGAGGTGCTTGAAGAGGTCGCGGTAGTCCAGTCCGGCGGCGTTCACGTCGTAGCCGAGACCGACGCCCATCGGAGCGGTGGCCTTCAGTTGCTCTTCCCACGTTGCGGCTTCAACTTGTTCCAATACTTCAATCATAAATTCCTCGCAGTCTTTAGGCTTGGTCGGGCTGTACGTCGAGCAGGCGCAGCACGCGCAGGCGCGTCAATTCTTTCAAAACCTGTCCGGGCGCATGCTTGCGGCGTAAATCTGCGACCACGGATTGCAGTGTGACGCCGCGATAGAGCAGTTGCAGAACTTCCCCTGTGCTTGCGGGCACGAGGAAGAAGCGGAAGTTACGCAGATCAACGAGCACGTGACGCCGCTTCATTCGCACGATAAAAGCGTGTCTTGGGTCGACGCGTAGCGGCAGGTCGGGCGATTCTTCCAGCGCGCGACTGAAGTATTCGTAATGCGCGCGAGCCGCCTCCCCATTCTTTTCCGCCTCCCTGATTTTTGTGGCCGGTGCAACCCACTTGTAAAACTCCGACCAGACTTCCCACTGTGCGGGGTCTTCGAGCACATGCGACTCTAACTGGCTATACATCTGCTGGAGAGTCCGCTGGCAGAAATCTTCAAGCGTCTCACCCTCGCGCGCGACCAGAGGCTCATGAAAGGTTAGGCGCGGACGCTGGCCGGGAAGCCAGAGTGGAATCACTGGAACGATGGGCGCACCCGTCTTGTAAGAGAGATAGGCCGCGCCCTTGCGCGCAAGAATTTCTCGACCGAGCAGGCGGACGCGCACCTTCTTCTGAGCCGTGCGGAGATCGTCGCCAGCCCCGAAATTCCCGTCGAGGTTGAACATCACCAGTTCGCCGCGCTTGAGGGCGCGCACCATCTTCAACGCGCTGCTCGATTCTTCGACACGGATGATGCGGAGGTTGGTCGCAATCTTCTTCCCGTCAATGGCGTGTTTGCTTCCGCGCAGGTTTTGAATGATGTACTCGATCCAGCGATTGCTACGCGGGATGGCGTTCTCCGTAATCGAGGCGTTGACCATATAGCCGCGCGTCGCCAACTCAAGAAACGTGAATTGCTCCGGCCCTAAATGCTGGCTGACGACTATCGCGCCTTTGCCAAGCGCGAGCGCCGATTCCAACACTTCCAGCCCATGCACCTCAAACCCTTCCCATATCTCAGGAAAGGTGCGCTCGACAGCGTTCGTCAAATAATTAAAAACCGCCTGACGCGCCAGCGAGCGTATCTGACGATCATTGTGCGTCTCGCGAAAAGCCATCGAGAGATTGATGTAGTTCGTGTAATAAGTGTTTTGCAATGTGTCCAGAAATTGACGCTTCTGGTCAAAGCGCAGGCAGTGATTCAACACCCTCGGCGCATTACGCACGTAGCGCGCGACGCGTCGAAGACCGAATCTCAATCTCTGTTTGTGCATGACGCTCTGTAAGTTGGCGCTCATCTCTCAACAATCCTTCCGAGTGCTCTATCCGAAGTTAATCAGCGACCGGACATTCGAGGAGGTTAAGACCCTTGAGCCGCACCAACTCCTCTAGTACATGCTGTGTGGAATGCCGCCCACGCAGTTTTTTCGTAAGGCCGCCGAGCGTGATTTCCGCCGAGAGAGCGGCGACGACTTCGCGCGTGACGGGGCGCACCTTCAGAATCCTGCTGTGCTCGCCATCCACCAACAGTTCCCCTGCGCCCACCGGCAACACCAACACTTTCGAGGCGTCAACGCGATACCTCGACGTGCCTTCGCTTAACTCCTGCTGAAACCGCACGTAGGCTTCTTTCAAACCGGACACGTCAATCTGCGCTTTCTGCCCTGCCGCATCGTGTGCGAGCCAGCGGTGGAGGTGAAACCATTCCTCGAACTGCTCCGGACGGGCGCGGATAAATTCTTCGGAAACGGCGTAGAGAGCCTGCATACCCGCGCGGCAAAAATCATCAATCTCGACATCCCTTCGCGGGACGACGGGCGTCAAGGCGTCAATGACGGGCGTCCCGTTCTGCCAACTGGCGAGCAGTGGAATAATCGGCGACCGCGCGATGTGCGCCAGATGGCAAGCCCCTTTGCGGACGGAGACTTTCTGCCCGAAGAAGTTCACCTGCACGTTATGTTTGTTGGCCTGCTCCGTCCCCCCGACGCCCGTGTTGCCGTCGAGGTAGATAAGCACCAGTTCGTTGTGCTTGAGAGCGCGGAGAATTTGGCGTGCCGATCTCGGCTGCTCGGCGTTAATCACCTGTAGATTCTCGTGCAGGTGCTCCGTCTTCATCTGCGCGAAATAGTTCTTGATCTGTTCATAGACCTTAACCGAACCGGCGGCGTCCAACACAAGTTGAACTTTGTACCCGCGACGAATCAGTTCGAGAAACGTCCGGCGATAAGGCCCGACGTGTTGCGTGGCGAGCAGTGCGCCGCGCCCTTCGGCCAGCGCGCGCTCGATGACCTCGAAGTTGTGCGTCCGGTAGGTGATGTCACGTAAAACTTCGGCATCCAAATCGTTATACATTCTGTTCCAGACGCAACGTCTGGCAATCCGCGCCAGTTCACGCCTTGAATAGACATCACGCAAGCACAAAAACAGGTTCAAATAAGTGAGGGTATAATTTCCTTTGACCTCTCGGAAAAATGCCTTGAGGCGACGCGAGGCGATGAGTTGTTTCAGACTGCGCACGAGCGTCAGCCCGGTCGAGGTGCGTTCGCTTAATTTATTCATCTCTGCCCCCGTGAGTCGTGAAGTGCGCGGCGAGGAACGTCAGCATCAGTTCTATGGCGAGCGAGGTGGTGAGATTATTGGCGTCTCGCTTGGGGTTGATTTCGACCAGATCGAACCCGACGCAATCGCGGTGCTGTCCGATAGACCAGAGCAGTTCTTTGGTCTGCTCGAACTGCAACCCGCCGGGCATGGGTGTGCTCGTCGCGGGGGCGATCATTGGGTCGAGCGCATCAATATCCAAGCTGACGTAGTACTTGCCCTGCGCCGGAATCTGTCCCAGAACGGCTTCCACGCCCTGCCGCCGGAGGCTCTGCGGCGAGACCTTCAAAGCGACACGCTCGTGGCTCTGCCCTTGCGGGTGCGCCGTCAACCCACGAATCCCGATCTGATAAAAACGCCCGACGTGTGGCAACTGCATGACGCGCGACATGACGTTACCGTGATGGTTTTCCATCTCCGGGTAGTAGGTCGCGAAGTCGGAGTGAGCATCAATGTGGATGATGTCCACGTCGGTCTCGTAGGCCGCGAGCACCGGATACGTGACCGAATGATCGCCGCCGATGATGACGGGCAGCGAACCGCGTTTGAGGATTTCCCCGGTCGTTTGAGTGATTTTCTGAAAGATTCGCTGCGTGCCTTCGCCGGGAAAGAAAAAGATGTCGCCCGCATCTGCCATCGTCACGCCGCGCAAAATTTGACGTTCCCAACCGTTGTCGTACCAGCCGCTCGGTTGCTGTGTGTTGAAGTCGAGCGTGTAATGGAAATCTGCGGCGGAAGCCTCGCGGATGGCTTTGGGGCCGTAGCGCGCTCCCGGTTCTGCCGTGTTTCCGTAATCGAACGGCACGCCGAGGAAGGTCACGTCCGGCGTCGCTGAAGCCACGTCCGAAACGTGTGGGCAGTGAAAAAAACGGGGCGAGCTTCGCTGCACGACCTTATCGAAAACCGTCTCGGCACGCTGCGCTTCAACAAGAAAGCGGTTACGGACGAGTTTATCTATGAAGGGTCGCGCCTTCTCTGCGGAAGGCTGCCGCGTGAGTTCTTCCAGCGAGATGGGCTGCTCGAACAGTTGGAGAAAATTGTAGGCGGCGAGGTTGATCTGTAACCTCGTCCCCAACATCGCGTGCGCGATTGTCCAGTTTTGGCCGTCGCTGTGCTCGACCTGCAAATGTCTCGATCTTACGTATTGCGTCACTGCTGAATACCTCCTTGCGTCGAAGCGAACGCCGTGCCGCTCCCAAACAATTTGCTGATTGAGCGTTGAAGGAACACTAGGAAGCGGAACCCTGCTATCGTCATCACTACGACGAACAGCGTGCTGAAGGTCACATGAATAACGGCCAGCACCAATGCGGAATAGTCGAGCGGAGCGCGCGTTATAAGTTCCCACAGGTGCTTCAACGTGTGCGGGTAGGCGGGGATGATTTCAAGCAGAATGGCCTTCCCCACCCAGTAGATAAGTGCGATGAAGAAGGCGACGCTCGCCGCCGTATACGTGCACAAAGCCCAGCGCACCTTCGACGGCAACTGAAGGAATCGTGGACTCAAACTCTGCTTGCTGCGAAACAGCTTGGCGACTCCGTAGTAGAAGGCTTCCATCGAGACATCTCTCAGGTTAGTTATGCCTGCGAGGTCGCTGACGAGCCAGTAGCCGTCTTGCTTGAACATCGGGTTGAGCGAATGGAGGATGCTCAAATCCAGAAAGACAAAGATGTAAAAATAGAGTGGACTCGGCTCGTCCAGCATCAGCCCCAAAATTAACACCGCCGCGATCAGCTCGAAATACATCCCACCGAAATCAACTAACGCGCGCTGATGGCGTTTCAATCTCCAAGCGGGTGTGACATCCGTATAGAGCACGAACATGTAGATGTAGATGCCCCACCCGATTTTCCCATGTGGACAGTTGAAGTAACGGCAGGCCGTCGCATGTCCCAATTCGTGGAAGATGCAGGTGAGATTCATAACCACGAGAATGAGCAAGGTCTGCGACAGTGGGAGTTTCATCGCAGCCCAATGAAAGCTGGGAAAGAGGTGCGTATAAAAATAGATATGTGCAGCGGCGGAAGCCGCGAGCATCGTGATGAACGCGGGCTTGCGGAAAAAGAAGCGCAACGGCCCCGTGAAGGGTCTGATGATCTCTGCCGATAACAGCGGGAGATTGATGGTCAGGAGTGACGAGCGTTTCTTCCTGAGCGCCACCGTGTCTGTGGCTTTTTCAGTCGGGCAATGGACGATGCCGCGCGGCATTAGGGTTCCGCGCATGACCCGCTCCACGATTGGGGCTTCAGCTTGGGGGATGCCCCCCACGCGCAACGCTGCCGCTATCTCCTGCGCCGTCTCCTTGCCATCGCGCAAAAGTTCGATGACCTGACGGATGCGTTCTGGAACTTCAAAATGACGATCACCGTCAACCTCTACCAGATAGCGCGTCCCGATGGTGCTCACGTCAAGCGGCGAGATGCGCACAGTCGGGTTGAGATAATATCGTGGCGTATCTTCTACGAGTTGGGACATGGGGGTTTACTGTTCGGCTTTAACTCTGTGTGAGAAATGCGTGTAGGAATGAAAATGTAAGGACGGGAGACGGCGCGCCGGGGTCTTGCAGGTCGAGACCCGTCCTTACTTTAACTGCGTGGTGTAGCGCCCGTGAGGTAAGCTACGCCACTCCTAGTTCGCCGGAACAAAAATCGGGGTATCAACCGGGATATCAGTACCACCACCACCGCCGCCGCCGCCGATCGGAATGTCCACGGTGCCGCCGCCGCCGCCGGGGCTACCGGGACCGCTGCCGCCGTCGCCGCCAGAGCGGCAAGTGCAACGACCAGCCAGTTCCAGACGATCTTCCAATTCGGTGACGCTCAGTTCTTCAAACAAATTATCTAAGTTCATTTTAGTTGCTCCTTCGAGTTTTAGGGGTTGGGGATGAGCTAACCAGAGTTTTGAGGCTGTAGTTAACTGAGGGTGAGAAGTTCCGTCGAGAGTAGGTGGGATAACTTCCATCTACAACATAGGAACGAAGGGCCTGCCGGTCAGGCTATTGCTATCTAACGTGGCGGAGAATACTTACTTCGAGTTGAAGGCGCATCGTCCCGAACTCCTATATTCAATAGGTCAGCCGTCCCATTTTTTGAGACACTGAAACTGGCCTGTTGGTACGGGGGACACACCACAAAGGTGCCAGACGGAGGTTGGGACTGATGTCGGATGGGAATGAAGTGAGATACGTCGCAACGAGCTAGTAAGGCGGCTTGGCGAGGCCGTGTTGGTAGGCGTACATCACGAGATTGAGGCGATTGGAAACTTCGAGTTTGTTGAAGATTGACGTGATGTGATGGCGAATCGTTGTTTCGCTGATGAAGAGCTTTTCGGCAATCTGCTTGTTCCTGAGTCCCTCTCCGACAAGAGCGATAACCTCACACTCACGTTTCGTCAGCAAGCTGATCTTGTCGCTCTCAGCGTTATGCTTCTTACCCCTCCCTACGTGCGACAGTTCGGCGAGCAAGCTTGTGATGATTGAATTGTCCAGCCACGCCTGTCCTGCGGAGACGTTTTCAATCGCTTTAATGAGAACCTCACCGGCCTCGCGCTTCTGAACCACGCCGACCGCGCCGAGGAGCACGGCGCGGCGCTGCAACTCAATATCGTTGCTGGCGGTAAGAATCATCACGCGTGACTGTTGGGCGATGCCGAGCAAGGCGGGCATGAATTGCAGGCTGCTCTTGCCCTCCAGATCGAGGTCGAGCAGGACAATGTCCGGTTGCTCGCGCGCGGCGACGCGCAGAGCCTCTTCACGGTCGCCCGCTTCGCCAACCACCACCAAGCCCGGATGGCTCTCGATCAGCATTTTCAGTCCGGTGCGAATAACCAGATGGTCATCCACCAATAGAACCTTAACCTGTACATGTTTGGAAGTAGTCGGGTCCATACATGTTTTCCTCATTTTAATTAGAGTGGAATCTCGGCTCTCACTATTGTAGCTCCATCCCCGCGCGATGAGACATAGACGTGACCGCCCAATGCGGTCGCGCGCTCGGTAATCGAATGCGGGGTGAAGGGCTTGAATTCGTCTTGGTCTGCGGAGTTGTTCTCGACCTGCAAAATCAGTAACTCGTCCTCGCATCGCAGCCTGATGACGGCATGCTCTGCCAGTGTGTGC
The DNA here is from genome assembly GCA_964246705.1 of uncultured Pyrinomonadaceae bacterium. GTDB lineage: Bacteria > Acidobacteriota > Blastocatellia > Pyrinomonadales > Pyrinomonadaceae > DASZCR01. Next base: position 17,162 of record CAXTRQ010000005.1, on the reverse strand, counting down.
CTTCTAATGTTGCTTAGCCCTTCGACCACAATCTGGAAAACTTCCGAGGCCAGCCGGTCATTGACACAGGACTCCGATTCGCACTCCACGTCCACTTTGATTTCCGATACCTCTGAGAATTTTGACGCGAACCGCCGGATGGCGGGCAGCAGTTTCAAGTTGCGTTCGTCAACCTCCTTCAGACCGCGCACGTAGCGACGCAGGTCGTCAATGCCCTTGTCGGTAATCTCGATAAGATGCTCGATGTCGCGGCTCGCTTCGGAAACGCCGAGATGTATGAGTTTGCGCCGGACGCCCGCCAGCCCCATCTGTAAACCGATGTAAGGTTGGATGATGCCGTCATGGATGTCGCGCGCGATGCGGTTGCGCTCCTCCTCGGACGCAGCCAGCATCAGCCGGTCGACGAGCTTGATATGGTTGATGACCGGCATCAGATGGTCAGCAATGTGGAGAAGGAAATGCACGTCTGACGCTTTGAAGGCGCGGCTTCTGTGCGCCGAGATGAAGACGCGCCCGACCACCTCCTTGCGCGAGCGCAGAGGGATGGTGATGAACGAACCGGCGTCGAAGGCTGCGGCCAGCTTTTCGCAATCAGGCCACTCTTCCGAGATGGTACGGCGCTCTGCGACATCGTAAGCATAATAGCCATTGCTCCCGAACCCATACTTGAACAAGCGGTCTGTATAAGTCAACGAATATTGACGCGGTAAGGTGCTCAATAATCCTGACACGCCGTTCATACTCAACCGCGTCCGTTCGTCGGCGGCAGGCTGCTTTTCCGCGTCCTCACGCCAGAAGTAATAAGCGGCCTGTATCACGTTATCCAAAATCAACAGTGAGATGTCGGCGCTGTAAAACGCGCAGAGCCGCTTTAAGACCGAGTTGATCGTTGCGTCAATGCCGAAGCGCGGGTTTGAAATCTTTGTGATGTCTTTAAGCAACGTGAGACGCCGTTTAAGAGTGATTTCAAATCCGCACCAGTAGGCGATCATGTATCCGAGCGCGAGTAAGTAGATAGGCCACAGCAGGTAACGGCTCAAGCCGGGGCTTTGCGGCTGCACTATGAAAAAACCGAGAGCAGTCAGCAGCATTGCCGAGACGATCACGACGCGCAACCCTGAGACAAACCCCCAGCGAAACGAGGCCACGAGAATCGGGAAAGTCAGTCCCAAGAAAAAAACACTGCTCGTAGCGTTGGTGAGAGCCACGAGCAACGTGTAAAAACCAAGGTCACTCCAGTGTGACCAGACCTGCATCGGATGAAGCGTTGGGCGGCGTCGTAGCATCAACAGGTAGATCAGCAAGCTGTAAAAGACGTGGAGTGAAAGCACCACGTAGATTAGAGCAGCGTTGCGCTGCGGCGACGCGGGACTTGTATAAACGATGGGCAAGTTGAGCATCGCCAGACCGAGCCTCATCGTTGCGATGATGCGATCATCGTTGGCTCCTCCGAGGAATAATCTGGTGCGCTCATGCCGAGCCACTTTATCTTCAACCTGAGTTGCGGCGCTCATATCGGCTCCATTGCAAAATTAATCTGAGACAAAGCAGCCGGTGAGGAATTCACATCAAGGCTGCAAACAGAAAGAGGCCGGAGCCAAACTTCGCACGTCTCAGTGCGTTCACGCCATTTCGTCAACCATTCAAAGGATCGGTAGCCCCTTTGATGACTTGAGCGCCGGGGCAGGTATGGCAGAATGGACACGGCTTCATAAGGATGCCACTTGAATAGTGAGGAGCTGAACTTCATTGGTCAATTCCGGTCAAAGTTAGCGAGAGAAAGTGAGGTGAGGATTATACCTGAGCACCTGTTTTTGTAATAGACCTCTTGCGACAGTCGGATAGTTGAGGCGACAAGTAGCTCATCGGAACAATGTTCAATGAGCTACGAACAAATTAAAGACTTACGACCCGCGCTTTCTGCATCGCGCGCGCCTGACAACTCTTGAGGACGAGAGCCAGCGTCGGGAATGCTCGCAGGGCGACCGCTCAACTATTTCTTTCGGAGGATAATTTGGTAAGCACTGGCGTTATTCGCCAGTTCGACATCGGTGCGACGCGAAAGCCTCGACCATAGATTCAGCGGAAGCCAGATGAGCGCCTGAGAAATTATCGCCCTTTTCTCTTTCAAACATTCCCACAGCACCCACCCGACCGTTTGCGCCATGGAGTGAACCGGAAAGATTTCGATGGCCTGAAATCCATGTCTTTCGCCTATCTCCCTTAATCCATCTCTCGTAAAACGTCTGAAGTCGGTCGGGACGGCGTGAAAGGGCTGGAGGAACGGCACGCAGAGCACCAGATGGCCTCCGGGCTTGAGAAGTCTATGCAGTTCGCCCAACACCTCGTCGGCGTGCTCGACGTGTTCAAGGACGGCATTGTTCAGGATGGAGTCGTAGGAATTATCATCTACAGGGATGCTCATCAGATCGCAGATGACGGCATTCGGAATGGTTGATTCGATGTCACAGTTATCAACGGATTTGGCCCCTGAACTTATCAGGAATGCTGTCACGTCTCGATTACCGCACCCGGCATTGAGGACTCTTCCCGTGAGGTATTTAGTAATCGGCCGGAGTTCGTCTTCGAGAGTCTGCCAGTGAATTGGCGAAACATTGAATCTATCAAGCATGCTTTCACAATTCGAGAAACTTTAATCTCGCGCGCTCTGTGGCTTCCATCCGGTGAAGATGCCTTAGCCGAGGGCGCTGCCGACACGCATTATTTCGCTGATATGCTCGCTCATATCAGAAGCAAGTATATGTGAGAGAAGATAAACGGAAGATTACAGGAGTTTTTCGGAGTGGAGCCAAGGTCGTCAGGGCTGGCGGCGATAAAGCTGGCTCATCATTGACTCCCCACCCTATTAATTGTACAAGCTTGGAAACCTGTTCGATCCCGGCGATGTTCAGCAACATGTCGGCGGCATTAATCAGGTGGTTTGGGAGCCGTCAACGCTGACCCTGTACGCACAGTCCGACGAACATCTGTCTCAGGACACGAGTTATCTACTGATTGTCACGAGAGGTATTCATGATGTCGCGGGCGACCCCATTGAACTCTCGGAAAGCTTTAAAGACCTGCGCCGTTTTCACAGCAATGATGCACAGTCGAAACTGTACGCGCTCGGTTTGGCAATCTTGCTGAACGAAGAAGTGCTTGAGCGAGTTTCCGATGACCTCTCGCCCAGAGACGTGGCTGCGGCCAGTTTGTTTACAACCGGAAGCGTGACCGCTGACATGGAGAAGATACGCGACAAGATTCATCGTTCACCTGCGCCGCAAGAGAGCTTTACATTGGGTTCGCACGGCGAGCGCACTGTCTTTCCGTTGAGTTCGATTCAAGGGATTCTTTTCGGGCAGCAAACGACTACCGCCGGGCCGCTCAATACCGTCCCCGTACCTACTCCGGCATTGGGAATCTTTCCGGGGTCTGTCAGCGCCACCGCGTTCGGTAAATTCAGCGCGATGAACTTTGAGAATGCGAATGCGGTGTCCCTGCGGTTCCGACACGCACGGGCAAACCGCAAGTCCAAAGCACCCAAGACCTCTTCCTCAATCTCATCATTCCCTCCGGAACGCGACCGGCGAACGGATGGCCGGTTGCCATCTTCGGTCATGGTTTTGGTGACAACAAGAACAACAGCCCGTTGACGGTAGCTTCCACATTGGCGTCGCGTGGAATCGCCACTTTGTCCATCAATGCCGTCGGTCATGGTTTTGGGGCAGGCGGAACCTTGACTGTCATCCAGAACACCGGAGCAGTCGTGCTGCCGGCCGGTGGGCGCGGCCTAGACCAGAATGCTAATGGCGTGAGTGACTCGACCGAAGGCTTGTTCGCAACGGGTTCGCAAACCTATATTGCTTCTCGTGACGGACTCCGCCAGACGGTCGCCGACCTGATGCAAGTCGTGCGTGCTGTTCAGGGCGGAATTGATGTGGACGGCAATGGCTCAACGGCGCTGGATGCCAACCGCATTTATTATTTCGGTCAGTCGCTCGGTGGGATTTATGGCACTATTCTTCTGGGCATCGAGCCGGATATTCGTGCGCGGGTTCCCAATGTTCCGGGCGGCTCTCTGACAGACATCTCACGTCTCAGCCCCAATTTTCGCCCACTGCTCGGAGTATTTCTGGCGTCGCGTGTTCCTTCTCTCATCAACGTCGGAGGTCTCAACTTCAACGACAACATGCCGCTGCACAACCAGCCGCCGGTCATCAATACTGTGCCGGGCGCGATTGCCATTCAGACTTTTGAAGATAACGGCAACTGGCTGGCGCAGTCCGGCGACCCGGTAGCATGGTCGCCATTCATCCGCAAATCACCGTTGCGAGGTGAGAGCGCCAAGAACGTCATCATTCAGTTTGCTCGTGGCGACAAGACAGTTCCCAATCCAACCACCACGGCACTGATTCGCTCCGGCGATCTCACAGACCGCACCACATTGTTTCGCAATGACTTGGCATTTGCCATCACCGGAGGCGGCTTCGGCAAGAACCCGCATACGTTCCTGACGAACATCGTCGGCACGCCGCTGGTGTCGCTCACAGCAGTCCAGACGCAGACGCAGATTGCCGTGTTCTTCGCTACAGATGGAGCCTTGACCATTGATCCTGATGGCGGAGGGTCTCTGTTTGAAACGCCAATCAGCATTCCACTTCCTGAAGACCTCGCGTTTATCCCGTAGGTGAGCAGAAGTGCCGTCTCTGACCACACGGACTGACGCATCAAAGCCCTGTTATTCAAACAACGGCTGCGTCAGTCCGTGTGGCGTGAGTTCCAGTGAAGTTCTCGAAGTTGAAGTACTAAATATTAGGCGCGGTGAGGAATATAAAATGAATTGTCCGGAAGATAGTTCTCGCGCGAGATGGCGTACTGAATCACATCCAAGCCATAATAATTCGCGTGTCTTTCGTAGCTCATTCCTATCTTTTCCATGACGTGAATTGATGCTTTGTTCTCAGGCATAGCGATGGCTACAATCCGCTCGAACCCGTGCTGTTCAAACCCGTAACGCAAGCTCGCTCTCGCCATTTCGGTAGCAAGACCTAATCCCCAATACTGCTTCGCGAAATGGTAAACGACCTCCGGGGTATCAATCAGCATCCGTAGCCCGCCATAGCCGATTAACTTCCCCGTACTCTTTTCGATAACAGCCCACCTGCCGAATCCATGCCGCTCCCAATGTCTATCGAAACTAATTAACGCAGTCTCGGTCTCAGCCAATGTGGCGGTCTGACCCGTGCCTACGTATCTGACTACATCCGGATCGCTCAGGAGACTGTAAAGGTCACCAAGATCAGCGGACGTGAGCATCCGTAGTTGAAGCCGCTGTGTCTCGACTATAGTCATAGCTTTTCATAACAACGCCTTGTAGGTTGGCTAAAGATTGGTTGATGACCATCTTGGTGCTCAACCGAGTGCTCGGGGACGCAACAGAACCGATGAGAGAGTTGCGTCGTTTTGTCACAGGATATGAGGGTTTCTGTAAGTTCTTGGTTGCTTCTGTCACACTTCAAGAGATTTGATATAAACTCACACGGATGTCTTCGTAATCGGATGACCGTATTCTAACCATTCCTCTTGTCCATAATGAAAGATCAATGGAACCGGTATCAGGTTGCTTTCAAGTTTAATGAACTCTGGAAGCCAGCCGGAGTTGATGCCTGAATGTTGTTCCGTCACGGTAAGGCTGTTGATCTGACCGATATTCTTTCCCTCTAAAGTCAGGACATCAGTTCCGCCTCGTTCAAGCACGTCTCTAAAATCGCAGTCCAGTGTGGTTTCTAAAATACCTGCTGAACCCTCCAGAGTAAATTTCACCGGCACATCTGTTCCTGCCAAGTGCGTGTCACGCGTCTTGATGGTCAGTAGGTAGCGTGCAGCGGGCGGCGCAGCGAAAGGATTGTAACCGTTTCGCGCCAACTCATACATCGGCGCGAAATGCTCGTCCTTCAATATTTGTAACAGGTGCGGGACGGTGTGCAGATCAACAATGAGGCCATCAATGTGGAGGTCTAAATAACTGCGGATGGATGATTCGGAGTTGAGCACCCATGCATAAATGAGCTTGAAACTATTGCCGCCTCCTGCGGCCTGCAAGCCTTTTGCCGCCATCATGGACTTGAACAGACCGAATTTGATACCGGGGAAAAGATTGCCGTTCGCATAGGCAAAGCTTTTCTGCGCTCGTGCCTTAAAGCCCGCCTCTACATCTTCGGACGACTTCGCTTCATCAACGCCCATCGCCACGTTCGCTTTTGTCTGGTCGTAGGCATTCAGGAAATTGATGTTTGATAAGGAACCGACGGTGATTAATATCGCCACGCCGTTGCAGATGGGAAAGTTGGAAAAATTATCGAAGACTATCTTGATGAACTTGTTGATGTCGAACGAAGGAGTCTTAATATCAAAGGCGATGAGGGACAGGTTGAAACTGTTATGCGGGTCTGTAATCAGCTTTTTAAGCCCCGTCAAATACGTAACGAGGCTGTTCTCAGGAGTGAAAGCATGAGAGCCGATAGTGCCATGGCTGACAAAGAATTGGCCGGGCTTCGCCGCATCGAAACAAATGTCCGGCTCCAGCGCGTTTGCGCCCGCCTTCATAAAATCTGCGGCTTCATGCAAGGTATTGGGATTGTGCCCGATAATGAAGAATTGTTGTTTTTGCATAAGCCGACCCCGGTGAAGAGCACAGGTTTGGGATTCTCAAAACTGGTGCGGGTAAGGTATTGCTGTGTGGGGTGAGGTGTCAATAGTTGGACAGGCCACCGGACGACGGGTTCATGCGATGCGCGGCGGCGACGGCTGGCGCTATGATTTCTCTCCTTTGGCTTTGGGTGGCATGGCATCTCGCGCCTGTTCTTGAAAACAACGCTGTCCCATTCATCATTGCTTCTTGTTCTCCTTGATATACTGCTCCAATTTCTTGCGGTCGGGATAGTCGGGCTTCTGTGCAAGGAACTGCTCATACTCTCTGGCAGCGCGGTCTTTGAGGCCGGCGGCGTTGTAGAGCGCGGCGAGTCGGAGGCGCGCATCGGCGCGACCCAATCGCGCGGCCTCTTCGAGGTAGGGAACGGCCTTCGAGCCTTTCTTGATTTGTAGGTAGGTCTCGCCGAGGAGTAAGTTCGCGTCCGCCGAGGGCGGCTGCAACGCGACCGCTTTGGTCAGGATTTCCACCGCACCGTCGTAGTTCTTGCGCGCCATGCGAAGCCGACCGAGGTTGAGGTGGGCGCGCGCAAAAGTGGGCTTGACTTCTACGGCGTGAAGATAGGCTTTCTCAGATTCGTCGGCGTTTTCCTGAAGGAGATAGGCCGTTCCCAGTTCCGTCCACGCCTGATAATCCTGTGCGTCTATGCCTACCAACTGTTGCAGGAGCGAGGCGGCGTCCTCGTACTTCTTCGCCGTCAACGCCTCCTCCGCGCGGTCGTAAAGTTTCTGGTTGGCGGGCGCGCGATTGTAGAGGTCTGTGAGCGAGACGCTGCCCGCCTTGGCCGGGAACGTCTTCGCGCTCCACTCCAATTCTATGTCCTGTTGGAAGTCGTTCTTGAAAGCGCCCGACGCCACGATGCGGACGCGGATGCGGGCGACCTGCGTTCCTTCGACCTCGACGACGAGGTCGTAGTTGCCGTTCTCCAAATTCATGAAGCGGTAGCGCCCTTTGTTCGGGACGCTCTGCCGCCCGACCATGTTGCCGTTCTCTGTGTAGAGCAGGATGTCGAAGGCGAGGGGCTTCTGCCCCTCAGCCTTGCTTTCATCAACCTTGAGGTCGCCCATGAGCGTGTGGCCGCCGCCCTGCGCCGCCGGAGCGACGGCGGCGAGCGCGAAGGCGAGAAGCAACGCGGTGAGCAAAAGTAGCGCGTGGCGCGTGCGTCGTGTGCGCAGCCCGCCGCACGCGAGAGCTTTGACGCAGAGAGAAGCGTTGGACGGCTTCGACGTTTGGCGCATGTGTGGCTCTCCTTGCTCCGTCGTTGTCCCGGCGCGTGGTGTGACTCTTATCGCCGCCGCGCACAGCCCGACGCGCGTCATAAAAGCGGGACGGAGACTTCGAGTCCCGTCCCGCTTCCGTCGGTCGGGTTGATTGCGGTGCGAGGTGTCCCGCTCAGAAGTCGTAGCGGAAGCCGAATTGCATCACGCGCGGCGAACCCTGTATCTGCGTGAAGTTCGACCAACTCGAAGGCGGCGTGGCGGTCTGCGGATCGAGCACGAGGCCGAAGCCCGTGCGTGTAAATTGAATCGAGCCGAGCCGCTGCGTGTTGGTGACGTTGAAGGTATCCCAGCGAATCTGGAACTTGTGGTTCTCGCTCCAAGGCATCGTGAACGTCTTGGCGAGTCCCATGTCGAGGTCAACGTAGCCGGGCAGCCGGAGGACGTTGCGGTCGCCCGTCTCGCCGGGCTTGGCGTTGCGCCAACTCTGGTAAGCGCCCGTCGGGTCGCAGCCGAAGAGCTTCGGCGCGTCTATGCCGCCGCGCGTCGGGCATTCCTGAACGGGGCCGATGCGCGTGCCGCTCGACTGCGCGTTCCAGTTGGTCGCCCAGCGCGCGTCATCGAAAGGCGACGAGATCGGCAGCCCGGAGTTCCAACGGAAGATGCCTGAAAGCTGCCAGCCGCCGAGCACGCCGTTGACCCACTTGTTTGAGTCGCCGAGCAGCCATTGGCCGCGCCCTAAGGGGAGTTGCCAGATGCCGTTCATATTAATCAGGTGGCGCACATCGAAGTCCGAGTTGGCGTAGCTGTGATGCTGCCGTATCGGGTTGAGGATGAAGGCCGTGGCGAACGCGCCGCTGGTCTGGAGGCCGGAGGCATCGTCGAGCGTGTGCGACAGCGTGTAGTTGAAGTCGAGCAGTAACTTCTCGCCGAATCGCTCACGGATCGAGACCGTGCCGGCGTGGTAGTTCAGGTTGCCGACCGAACTGAAGGTTGAGAGCGCGCCGTACTGCGAGTTGTAGAAGAAGTTAGCGAAGCCGCCCGCGTTGGCCGTGCGGTCTATGTCGTCCTGCGTCTGCGTCCAGTCGTTGCCGTTAAAGATGAAGGCGTCGCCGTAGACGGCCTGCGTCGCGTTGGCGGCGAGACCCGCACGACTCGACCCAAGCAAGCCGCGCGCGAAGTTCGGGATGCCGCCGAACAAATTCTCGAAGTAGGGGATGGCAGGGACTTGCGAGATGGGAGTGCCCGCGCGCCGCAGGTCTTCGAGCTTCCCGGCGGCTGTGTACCAATCCGTCAGCGACTTCGGGTCGAACAGGTTGTTGAGCGCCATCACGTCGCGCGTCGCAAGCATTTTGCGGCCGGCTCGCCCGACGTAAGAGGTCTGGAAGACGAGTCCCTTCGGCAGCCTGCGCTCGAAGGTCGCGCTCCAATTGTAATGAATGGGCGCGACTAGGTTCTCGTCAAACGATTGCTCGATACGACGTGAGTTGTCGAACGGCTGCTGCTGCGGAAAGGTCAGGTTGGCAGGGACGACGATGCCGGGCAGCCCACGCACGGGTTGACCGAAGCCCGTGAAGAGCGGGCCGGGACGCGTGTCGGTGTTGAATGTGCCAGCGGAGATAGTATTGTTCGAGAGGAAACCGAGGCGGTTGTTCAAGTCGAAGCTGACGGCGAGTTGCTCGCCATAGTAATCATTCAGGATGCCGAAGCCACCACGCAAGCTGGACGCGCCCTCCGCTCCGAAGAGCTTACCGAGCAAGCCGCTACGGAAGTTGGGCGACCAAGCGATGCCGATGCGCGGCTGGAAGTTGTTCTTGTCCCATTTGTACAGCGGCGAGCGCCCGTTGGCCGGTCCCGAAAGGTCGAAGGTGAGCGGCACGTTGAAGGTTTGCCCGCGACCTGCGGCCTCAACGCGCTGCTGGAAATAGTCCGACAGAGGGATGTTCGGCTTGACCTCGAAGCCGTCCTTCTCATAGACCGGGCGGCTCAAGGAGTAGCGCAGGCCGTAGGTGAGCGTGAGATTCGGTTTGACCTTCCATGAATCCTGTGCGTAAAAGTCGTATTCCTCAGTGGCGAAGTTGCGCGTCGTCGGCTCGCCCGACGGCAGTAGTTGACCATCGTGGTCGAATGTGAAGCGCGCGCTGTACTGCGTAAAGCGTCCAAGCACCGCCGCCGCCGCGTTCTGCACGGCTGAAGTGAAGCCCGACCCGATGGGCGAGAAAGAGTTGATGGCTGACGAAAGCGGCGTGCCTGACGAGGCGTAGAACGAAGGATTTGTGAGCGCCGTGTCGAAGGCGTTGGCGAAGCTCGCCCGGTGGTTGCGGATGAGGCGGATGTTAGTGCCGAACTGCGCCGTGTGGCTACCCCCCACCCAAGAGAAGTCGTCGGTGATGTTGTGCGTCGGCGTCGTGCGGCTGACCGTGCGGTCAAAGTTGAGCGGCGAGAAGACGAAGCGGAAGGTGATGGCGTTAGCGGCTGAGTCGCCCTGCGAAGTGAACGCCTCGCGCGTCAGACCATAGTGAAAATCATTGACGAAGCGGTTGCTGAGTGTCCATGTGTGCTGGAGGACGATGCCCCACGGGTGCGACCAGAGGTCTTCCCTCGGCGTATCCGGAAACGCCTGCGGGAACGCCGAGTTGCCGCCGCCGCCGATCACGTCGTCCTGAAGGATTGGGCGAAACACAAACTGGTGCTTATCCGTCGCCTTCCAACTGAACGACGCCCAGTGCTGGCTATACTTGAGCGGGGTCGAAGCGTTGAAGCGGAAGCCCGCCGTGTTGAGCAGGCGATTGGGCAGACTGTCGCCCACGGTGAAGTCGTTGGCTGAGTACTTGGCCGCCGCCGCCGTGAGCGCCGCGAGCGCCGCAGGGTTTGTGCCGTTGAGTTGCGGAAAGATGGTGGCGAGGTTGGACGCCGTGACCGTGGTGACGTCGCCTGATGGGTTCACGTAGCGTACTTGACCGAGACCAAGGGTCGGGAGCGGCACGGTCTCGACGACAGTCCGCTGGCTGGCGTCGCGCCGACCTTCGTAGCTGTAGAAGAAGAACAGCTTGTCCTTGATGATGGGGCCGCTGACCGAGCCGCCGAAGGTGTTACGGATGAGTTTCGGGCGCGCGACTCCGGCGCGGTTATTGAAGAAGTCGTTGGCCGTGAAGATCGTGTTGCGGTGCGCCTCGAAGAGTGAGCCGTGGATCGTGTTGCTGCCAGTCTTGCTGACGAGCGAGACCTGCGCGCCGGAGGAGCGCCCTTGGCTCGCGTTGGGGTTGCTCGTCGTGACGCGGAACTCCTGCACGGCGTCTGCGTTCAGACGGATCACTGTGTTGCGCTCGGGCGAGGAGGTCGAATCTATCAGGTTATTAGACCCCGCACCGCCGCCCGTCGCGCCGCCGATCTGGTTGGTCTGCGCCTCGTTGATGTCCACTCCGTCGAGCGTGACGTTGGACTGGTCGGCGTGCGCGCCCGCGACATAGCCTTCGCGCGTCGCGGTCGGCTGGAGCGTCAGCAGCGCGCCGACGTTCCGGGCTTCGAGCGGCAGTTGAGTAAGTTGCTTCGAGACGAAGTTGTTGCCGAGCGTGGCGTCCTGCGTGTTGACGAGCGCCTCGGCGGAGTTGGCCGTAACCGTAATGGTCTCGGCGACGTTGCCCACCTGAAGTTGAACGCTCAGGTCGGTCGGCTTGGCGATGAGCGCGTTGACGCCGGTCAGTACGACCTTCTTGAAGCCATTGGCCTCGGCTTCGACCCGGTAGGTTCCGGGCGGGATGAGATCGAAGGCGAAGTGGCCGTCGTCGCTCGAAGTCTGTGTGCGCGTGGTGTTCGTGTCGGGGTTGACGAGCGTCACGGCCGCCCCCGGTACGACGTTGCCCTGCGGGTCTACGACCGTTCCGCGCACAGAGGATGTGCCGGTCTGTGCCTGTGCGGTCGTGCAGAAGACCGCGAGCAACAGGGCGCAGAAGAGCGCCAGCGCGCCCCTTCCTAAAGTTGTGGGTCTGGTCATCATTACCTCCTTAAATTTGGTTGGGTGGCTGGCGCAGCACGCTCCGCAGCCTGAACACGACGCCGTGCGTGAGCGCAGAAAAATGTGCCGACCGTAAATCAAAGGCGACTGCTTGCGAATGGCGAAAGCCCTAAGCTTGGGAAGCCTAGTTTCACTGTGACCGGGAGGTGCGCGGATGGTGCTGATGAAAGTGCCGTGAGAACCGTGGGCGACACCTTGCGACCACTACAACCCTATGCTCAGACCTGAAGAATGCGAGGAATATTGACGGAAACTTTTCGGCTCGCAAATGCGCTGCCACGAAAAGCCAAGTGATGAAGAAATTTATTTCCGCAACAACTGTTCCACTGAAGCTTTTCAATGTGTTCTACGTGACGGCGGGCGGAACGCGCAGCATTATATCCGAAAAAATGAATTACACTTCTAAATTTTTGGATTAATAGACCTCTTGCAAAAGCTGAACGCATGTCAGTCCCGTAAGGACTTTTGCGAGAGGTCTAATGCTCACGTTTGCACTACAACCATGTGAGAAAAGTCGAAGGGCGGAGAAGATTAGTCGTCCCCGCCCTTGCGGTCTCCGCCTTGTGCTTTATCCGTATGCTTTTTTTATTGGGTCACGCGGAAGATGCCCCGTAGCCCGCCGTCGAACTGGAATGACTGCGGACTTCGGTACAGATAATCTCCCGCCACGTGGAAGTATCCTCCCGCTCCGATCCCGTACCGTGACCCTGTCCACTGCGACAAAGCATTGCTCCCGATCACCGTCGAGCCGTTCGTGTACGCCTCTTCTTCCCACACGTGCCCGTGCAGTTGGAAGACGTTGTTGCGCCCGTGCCCGCCCGCCAGCAGCACTCTCATCCGCACCCCTTGCCCCGCCCGTGCCGTGAAGACCGGCATCTGCCGGTCGCCTCGCATCTGCGTGTTCGACAACACGTTCGTGTATTCGTGCCCGTGCGTCGCTTCCAAAGGAGTTTCTGCGTGTAGCCCATCCTCTTCCACAGCGGCTCGCTCCGGTACTTCAATGCCTTCTGTCCCAAATCTTCCGCATCCTCTTCCCCGGCGATATTCTCCACGGCTGTCCCAGTGGCCGCTCCCATCCGCAGATTCACGTCGTTCTGGAACATCAAGACGAACTCCCGGAAGCTGCCGCCGTCGGCTTTCGTCACCGTCGCCCGCGCTCTCGATGTCGCGTCTTCGCTCCATGCCGCTGCTCGCGGCTCGATGATCTGCGCCCCGATGGCTCCCTTGTTCGCGTGCTTGATCGGGTCGGATGATGAGAGATTCGTCGCCCCGAACTCGATCGGCGTCGCCACGCCTAAAGCGTTCGCATCCGGCGTCACCTCTCCCGCATACCATTGGTATCTCACGCGGCGTCCCGGCGCTGCCGTCTGGATGCGATTCCACCCGACGTTGACCCCGTTGCTGCGCGTCACGTCGAAGAACATCAACTGCGGGTGCAGCCCTACTTCGCCGGACGGCGCTAGCTGGTGAGCGTTGAAGTGCTCGACGATCATCGGCAGCGTGTTGTAGCCGTCGAGGTCGGGCGGCATCCCCGGCAGACCGTTGAGAGTGTAGTTGGCGGCAGCGCCGTCCGGCTTATAGCTGGGATGGAGGTGCTGGGCGTGATAGTTCATCGCGGCCACTTCGGTCGGTGTGCCCGTCTCGGGACGCGCTTCGGCGAAGATGGTCAACAAGTCTTTGCTGAAATCCAGACGCGTCTCGACGTGATGGGTGGTGCCGCCGGTGATGATGTGGCGCGGCAGACCGCCGTCGTCCACGGTGTCTAAGGGCGGATGCGGCGGACGTGTCCGGCGAGCGCCGCGACGAAGAAGGGCTAGCCGGGATTGCCCGTGCCGGTGATTTGCGCCTGAGCGTTGACAATCCGCACCTGCGCTTCCGGCATCGGAGCCATGGCGAGAGAGGGCAGCGGGACGAGTGCGGGAATCGGGGTGCTGGCGGCAATCTCGGCGTCGGGTAGGGCGCGAGAACCGGCGGCGGGACGACCATCGCTGTCGAGTTGCGTGCCCGCCTCGAAGACATCGTGCGAACGCCAGAGTTCCCACATGCCTTGTGCGAAGTGCGGGTAGAAGTGGCTGGCTGAGGACGGGGTCATCAAACTGCGGGAAAGCCTGCACAGCTTTGATCTCGTCATGATAGACGACGGTGAACTCGCGGAAGGGCTGATCGCGGTCAGGCTCGGTGGCGTTGAGGGGATAAGTGCCAGCGGGGAAACGAGCACGGTGAATCGGCACGCCGCCTAAATCTAGGGGTATCGCTGGTGACGAGCAGCTCGCCGACGCGGATGGGCGCGCGAGTTGCCTCAACCTTGACCTTGACGCGTCCGGTCGTAGCAACCAGAGCCTCCCCTTCTCCGGCTTCTCCGAGAGCGATGCCGGGCTGAGCGGAGACGACTCCGGCAACGCGCGTGTCGTAAGGCGTAGAGGATGCGGCGACGTGGTTGTCATGTCCGATGTCGAGGATGACGACTGTGCCCGCGCTCAATTTCTGTGTGGAGGGAACCCACTCTGCCACGTCTTGATACTTAGCCGAGATGTTGCCGGTTACGGTCACGTCGCCGATGACGTGCAGCGCCATCGTAGGGGCGGCCGTACTGATGCCGACGTTTCCCTGCGCAACTAAGCCGTCAACCGGCACACTGGTCACAGACGTATAGCCTGAGCCGATAGTCATGTTGCCGCTCACGCCGAGCTTATGCAGCGGGGCGCTCGTGCCGATGCCGACATTGCCCGCGTTGGTGTTGTTGATGTTGTTGCCGTTCGTTGCCCACTGCGCCTGCGTAGAGACGGTGTGGAGGATTACCATCAGGGAGACGAATGCTGCGAGGACGAAGCCTCGCGGGATAGACTTCTGCACTGTCCTGTACATCGTCAGTTTCTCCAACTTTCCGTGGTTAATGTATAAGGGCGTCACCCAGCTTATTGCGCGCGGTTGCGCACTGTCTGAAATGCTTCGCGCCGAATCTTTCGTGGTGACAAGGCGCTGATTGACGTGGATGTAATACTTCACCTGCAAAGGTTTCCCTTGCTTGTTACCACCTCGGCGCAGGTCAGCGATTCTATGCATCCTTCAAGCTGTTTGAGGCTGCCCGCAGACCCGTCGGAAGTTAAACTCGCAGGTCTTGCTATCGTCGCCAACGTCGCGTCTATAAAAGTTTGCTCTCTTGTATGAAAATGAGGTTAAAGGCGCGCGGTGAGGTAATGGATGTCGGAACTATTGCCCGCTTGTTACATCCACCCGCATGTTTACCAGCCCCCGACTCGTACCACCTACTAATCAAAGCGTCCGAAAGAATCTCTCGCCATCGGTTTTTGTCCACGTCGCACAACTCATGGGCAGTCGCATCAAAGATTGAATCGTTACTGCAATGTGCAATCTTCGTGCTCCCCTCAGAGACGGGACATAACAATCCCAAATAATATAATTATGGAGTTTGGAGGGTTGGCGATTCCGAAAGGCATGTTTCATGCGCGCGTCATACACCGGGTTTAATGTTTCACTACATATCACGCCGGAGATGAGATGGGGGCACAGCTATAAGTTAAACTGAAAACCACTCCAGTTCCCCGTGTAGTACGAACGTCGCCACTCATGAGACCGGCTTGAAGCATTTTTGCATTAACACCCCGCGCCAGACCCAAATACCTTGCGACCTCTCGTCAGTGTTTCGCTTTCTGTTGATCATAACCCGTATAAAAACGCCAAATCTCTCGTTGCAAAAATTTTGCAATAGCATCTAGGTGCTTTCTAATCATGGCGATACAGATATTCGTGAATCCTTTGTGTTGACAACCTAAAGCTCACATGTAGAATGTCGGCAACCGGGTAGCAGGTGAACCTTGCTTCCCAGTGGTTGCTGGGGTGAGGACAGTGACCATACTTAGAGCAGGCGCGAGGCTCCCAAAGCTGTCGCGCCTGCTCGCTTTATATGTACCTTACTGGCAATAAATTACTCGTCTATAGCTGCGTTCCCCGCTATCTTTCTCCGTACTGAGTAGCGGCATCGGAGGGTGTCATTCCTACTCAATCCAGCCATTAAGGCATCACGCTCCGTCTGCGTCAGCGGGCGTATTTCACATACAAAAGATCAGTCCTCGTCATAGGTCAAACTGCTGACGGGATTTCGCTCCAGATTGTCACGATCATAGTCATACCGCATCACCGTCTTTAGATCCTCGTGCTTCGACATCATCCGCACTTCCTCGCTTGGACATGTTGCCCAGCCCACTTGTCTGACAGGGTGACGGGGATCCGAAAACCATTCTTTAACTGTTGGCGCGATCCCGGCGGCTCGTTACAAGGACACATCCATCAGTCTGAGCGGACATGGGGACGGTTTTCGCGGCTTTATCTTGCATTTTTCTACTATAATTGAGTGCACACAACTGACGGGTTTGTGTGAGGCTTTTGAGATGGATTGAAATTTTGTTTATTGTAAACGTAATACCGGTTTTTGTGTAACGTCGTCTTTGACAAGAACCGTTATCAGATATTCAGAGTACAAAATATAGATAAATGAAAACATGTGGACGGCTCAAGACGATGGCCTGCTTGGATTATATTCCCGACCGTGAAACATGCTACCAGCATCCGTTCAGTAAAAGCGGCGTCAAATTCCCGTTCAAAATGGCTCTAATCCAATATCTGATTATTCGAAAATGCAAAAAGGATAAAATATAGTGATTGACAAAGCACTAGAAACAGGGATAATCCCGCGAGGCGCGCATATTATTCCATTTTGAGGCGCAATGTCCCGTAATAGACCAAGAAAAGAACCACAGATTCCCGAAGGCAAAGTCTCTTTGCAGGGGGCCGCTGATTTCCTTGGCGTCTCGCGGCATAAGGTCGCGCGGCTGGTCAAGAATGGTACGATCAGGAGTGAAAAGTTCGACCTCGACGAACGCGTTGTGCTCTTCGACGTTAAGGAACTGAAACATTTGAAGGAGGTCGGTTCAAATGGAAGCGGTCATCGCAGTCGCTAATCAGAAGGGCGGCGTCGGCAAGAGCGTCACGTCTGCGTCGCTCGCTGCGGAATTAGCGCAGAGGGGATACCAAACGCTTCTAGTTGATGCCGATCCGCAGGCCAACGCGACCGCCCATTTCCTTTCCTATGAGAGTGTTACGGTTTCCATCGGCGACGTTATGGTGGAGCTTGGCACGACGGAAACTGTTCCATTCAGGGCGGCTATTGTTGAGACCGAGTTGGAGCACCTTGATCTCGTAC
>CAXTRQ010000004.1:64608-84208 GCA_964246705.1 uncultured Pyrinomonadaceae bacterium | reverse complement strand
GTGGGCGGGTGCTGACTCAGGCGCGCGCGCACGCCTACGCGCAACTGCGCGCGTTGCCAGCGAGTTATTACAAGAGAGCGCGGAGCGCCGCGAACCGGCAGCAGGCCATTGAAGATTACCTGCGCTTCCTCTTCCTGACGAGCGAAAAGGGCGGTAGCGAGGCTCTGGACGCACAACGCGCTCTCGTCGCCTATGACCCTGAGTTGAAGACCGACGGGGTACTGCGCTGAAGTTGCGGTGCAGAGCGGAGCGAATCCGCAGGTACTATCGGAGATTCGATATGAAGGTGCTTTTCGTTCGCGCGCTGTTCTGCCTCGCCTTTCTCCACGTATGCGCGGGGCTATCACTCACGGTGCAGCAGCAGAAGAAGATGGGCGATTGCGGCAGGCCGGTCTGCCCTGACGAGAAGGAAAGCAAGCCGCCCGCCCCGCGTCCCGTGACGCCGGCTAAACCGGCGGCGAGGCCACCGCGCGTTCCTAACAACGGGGGCAGAGGCAATGGCGATCCGCCCCCGTCGCTCGCGCCTCCGCCGCTCGCGCCTCCGCCGTGCGAAGCGGCTGAAGTGCGTGTGGTCTGCGGGCTGCCCGGATGCGAGGTGCGTGTGGATGGCAAACTGCGTGGGCTGACGAACGACGACGGTGAATTGCTTGTTGACGAGTTGGCGCGCGGCATGCGCAAGATCGCCATCAGCAAGTCGGGTTACGAAGGAGACGCCCGTAATTTCAACCTTGCGTGTGGGGCGAGCGAGACGGCCAATCTCAATCTCAAGATTCGTCCCGTCAAGTTGCGCATCCGCACGAACCCGCCTGATGCCGAAGTCTTCGTCAATGTCCCGCCCGCCTCTATCGGTCGGAGCAACGCGGACGGGACGCTCGACTACACAGCGACGACGCCGTTGCTCCTGCTTGAAGCGCGCAAGCAGGGCTACCTCGCCGACAACCGTCGTCTCCGCGTCAACCCGGACGCCGCGCAACTCGAAGTCGTCCTGACACTCAAGCCGATTCCCGCACAACTGACCCTCACCCTTAACGTCCCACGCGCGCGCGTGCAACTCGACAGTGAGTCTCCGCGCCCGGTTACGTCCGAGCCGGTCACGCTCGTGCCCGGCGAGCATCACATCGAGGTGGACGCGCTCGGCTACATGCCCGTCGGTCTGACATTGAAGACCATTGCGGGTGAGAGGTTGAAAAAATCCATCACTCTTGAACGACTGCCCGTCACGGAGTTGACGGCGCAGGCCGAAACCGCTTTTAACCAGAGAGCATACGAAGATGTCCTCACCCTCTGCGACTATGTCTTCGAGACCAACGCACCCGCCCCTGCTGCTCACCGCCTGAAGGGACTGACCTATGTCGTGCGCCAGGACTATGCGAAGGCCGAGGCGCATCTCGCGCAGGCACTCGCAGGCGGCGAGACCATCGCGCTACAAGTGCGTCGCCACTCACACGAGAACTTCGATCTCGTTAAGGGGCACGATGCCTGCGGGGGATTTCTCTACCTCGGCAAAACCGAAGTCGAATATCGTGGTCAGCAGATCACGACCGAAAACTTCAAAGCGCCATACGATCAGATGCAAATCGCTGGCGTGCAACTGAAGAAGAACGTAGCCGTCTATCTCGCAACTAAGGTGGTGGACGGGCGCGGAAAAAAACAGGATTACAACTTCTACAGCTTTGATAGGGAACTGACGACATCAGGCCGGACATATCTCGAAATGATCCAGCGCCTTTTGCGCGCGCACTGAGGCGCACTAAAGCAGCGTTACCGGCAGGCACAAGGGAAACGTGCGTTAGTGTGTGTGGGAGACAAAAAAAGAATTGCCCTCAATGCGGTACATCGAACGACCGGGACGCAGGGTTTTGCAGTAATTGTGCTGCGAATCTCTTCACACCTTCCGGCACGCCCGACGGAGGGTGAATCAGCGCCAAACTCGTGCTACCTGATTAAAATGCTTTACTCGCCGACCTGCCCCCTGAACTGACCACTGTAAGGTAGCAACGAGGTCAAAGTTTACCTGTATCCAGACGAGTTCGGAAACGTGGCGACTCATTTTCGTTATAAAATAGCGACATTCCTTGCACAGTATTCCCCTACACAGTTGTTCTGAAGGGCAGACTTTCGGCAGCCAAAATTGTGCATTCGTAGCAGCGCTGAGACGCGTTGGGGATTCTCGCAGGCGAACCGCTTTTGAGCGCGTCACTTCTGCCCGGTTTTATGTATGTGTGCGGAGGGGGCAGACAGCTAATCGCGCGACAACATTTAAGGAGCACATCATGGGATGGGAAAAAGAGTACGAAGAATTTCTTGCCACGCTCGACGCTGTTGATCGTGAGTTGTTGAGCATAGATGTCGCAGATAGGGAAGAAATCAGAGCTTTCTTATCGGAGGACGGGGAGACGCGCCGTTGGTTCTTAAAACAAGCGCTGATTGCGGGTGGCGGCATAGCGGCGGCGAATCTACTTTTGAGTTACCGGATAAACGTCTCCGCTCAAACCGTCATCGCGGCAACTTCACGCGCAACTCACACAGAGACTATGGGCACGATGCCCGTCACCTTGCGCGTCAACGGCAAGAGTTATCCCTTGCAACTTGAACCGCAGGTGACGTTGCTCGACGCGTTGCGCGAGAGAATCGGGCTAACCGGGTCGAAGAAGGGTTGTGATCGCGGGCAGTGCGGCGCGTGCACCGTGCTCGCCGACGGGCATCGCATCAACTCCTGTCTCGCCCTCGCTGCTTCCTACGACGGCGCGGAGATTACGACCGTGGAGGGCTTGGCGCGTGGCGAGGAATTGCATCCTATGCAGGCAGCTTTCATCAAGCACGATGGTTTCCAGTGTGGTTACTGCACGCCGGGTCAAATCATGTCGGCGGTCGGGCTGTTGAAGGAAGGTTGCCCGCCGGGGCTTGGCGTACGCGAGTGCATGAGCGGCAACATCTGCCGTTGCGGCGCTTATAACGGCATCGTCGCCGCTATCGAAGAGGTGCGCGGGGCAAAGGCTTGAGCGAGAGTGTTGCGTGTATCACGCCTGCTCACTTGATTCTAATTATCGCGCAGGCCAAGTCGGGGGAGATAAAGAGAGATGAATCCATTCACGTACAAGCGCGCGACCGACAGCGCTGAAGCTGTCCGAGAGGTCGCAGGCAATAACAATGCGAAGTTTCTGGCGGGAGGCACAAATCTCATTGACTTGATGAAGATGAACGTGCAGCAGCCCGACGAACTCGTCGACATCAACCGCCTCGCGCTGAAAAAGATCGAGAAGATTTCGACAGGGCTTCGCATCGGTGCGCTCGCCAGCAACAGCGAGGTGGCGAACGACCAGCGAGTCCGCGAAAATTTCCCTGTGCTCTCGGAAGCCCTGCTCGCGGGCGCTTCGCCGCAACTGAGGAACATGGCGACGGTCGGCGGCAATCTTTTACAGCGCACGCGCTGTTACTACTTCATGGACACGGCCTTTCCCTGCAACAAGCGCGTGCCCGGTTCGGGCTGCCCGGCAATCCCCGGCTTCAATCGCATCCACGCCATTTTAGGCGCGAGCGACAAGTGTATCGCCACGCATCCTTCCGATATGTGCGTCGCGCTCGCCGCCCTCGATGCTGTCGTCAGGGTGGAAGGCTCAAAAGGCGCGCGACAAATTCCCTTGACAGAGTTTCACCGGCTGGCGGGCGAGACGCCGCAGGTTGACACCAATTTGCAGCCGGACGAATTGATCGTTGCGGTTGACCTGCCTTCAAACGCTTTCGCCAAGCGTTCGGGATATTTGAAGGTGAGGGATCGCGCGCAGTATGCGTTTGCACTCGTGTCTGTGGCGGCGGCGCTGGAAATTAAGAATGGAAGAATCGAAGCGGCACGTTTAGCGTTGGGCGGCGTGGCACACAAGCCTTGGCGCGCGCTCGACGCCGAGAAAGTCTTAACGGGCGCGCAAGCGAACGCGCAGACTTTTAAAGCGGCGGCCGAGGCAGCCGTCAAGGGCGCGGTTCCGCAGAAGCACAACGCTTTCAAGATCGAGATGGCGAAGCGCGCCGTCGCGCGAATCTTAGACGAGGTGGCGACGAGGAAGCAGGGAGGTGCGGCGTGAGTGCTAATCAACAAAATAAACAAGCGGCGGGTCAGAACAAAGGAGTTGTCGGTCAACCGATCAACCGCGTGGACGGTCGGCTGAAGGTCACGGGAGGCGCGCGTTACGCAGTGGAATTTCCCGTCGAGAACGTGGCTTACGCCGCGCTTGTTGGCAGCACTATTGCCAACGGGCGCATCAAGAGTTTCGATACCGGCGCGGCGCAAAAAGTGCCCGGCGTGCTCCATGTGATGACGCACGAGAACGCGCCGAAGCTGAAACCCGTCGCGACGAATCCGGCGGAAGGGGATGCCGCAGGGCGGCGCGTCCCGCTTCAAAGTCCCGTCATCTATTATAGCGGCCAGTACATCGCCCTCGTCGTCGCAGAAACATTAGAGCAAGCACGCCGCGCCGCCGAACTCGTGCGCGTCACTTACGAAGAGCAGCCGCCCGCCGCTGACATGGAGCGCGAGCGCGGGCAGGCACGCCCACCGAAAGGAAAGGTCGCGGGCAAGCCTGCCGATTCGACGCGCGGCAACCCCGAAGCCGGACTCGCCGCCGCCGCTGTGCGCGTCGACGAGATATATCGAACGCCGACCGAGCATCACAATCCGATGGAGCCGCATGCGACGACCGCCGTCTGGGAGGGCGATAAACTCACCGTCTATGACGCGACGCAATATACTTACGGCGTGCGTCACGCGATGGCTGTGACGTTCGGCATTCCTGAAGAGAACGTGCGTACCATCTGTAAATTCACGGGCGGCGGCTTCGGCTGCAAAGGCACTGTCTGGGCGCACGTCTCGCTGGCGGCGGCAGCGGCGCGTGCCGTGCGAAGACCCGTCAGGCTCGCCACCACGCGCCAGCAGATGTTCGCCAACATGGGTCATCGCGCGGAGACCGAGCAGCGCGTCGCGCTCGGAGCAGAGCGCGACGGGAAGCTGACCGCCATCATTCACGAAGGCAGTTCGCACACTTCCGTCTATGACGAATACGTCGAGCCGTTCAGCAAGCCGACGCACATGATGTACGCTTCGGAAAACTTCCGCGCGTCGCAGAGGCTTATCCCGCTCAACGTCGGAACGCCGACCTACATGCGCGCCCCCGGCGAGACTCCGGGCATGTTCGCGCTCGAATCCGCTCTGGACGAGCTTGCCTACAAGCTCAACATGGACCCGATTCAATTGCGCCTCGTCAATCATGCGGACACAGACCCGGATGAGAAACTCCCTTGGTCAACAAAGCTATTAAAGGAGAGTTACAAAATAGGCGCGGAGCGATTCAACTGGTCACGGCGAAAGCCGACTCCCGGCTCGATGCGGCAAGGGCGCTTCCTCGTCGGCATGGGGATGGCGAGCGCCGTCTATCCGGTCAATCACTTTCCATCGTCGGCGCGCGTACTGATACAGCAGGACGGCAGCGCCATCGCCGTGAGCAGCACGCACGATCTGGGCACGGGCGCTTATACGGTGCTGACACAAGTAGCTGCCGAGACGCTCGGTCTCCCCATGGAGCGCGTGCGCGTTGACATCGGCGATACCAATCTGCCGAAAGCATTCGTCAGCGGAGGCTCCGCCACCACGATGTCCGTCGGCAGCGCCATACAAGGCGCGGCGCGTGCGGCGATTGAGAAACTGAAAGAGACGGCACGTGCCGACAATCGTTCGCCGCTTTACGGCGCAACTGCCGAACAGATCGTCGCGCGCGACGGTCGGCTCTCGCTCGCCGGTAATTCATCGAAGGCCGAGTCTTACAAAGACATCCTTTCACGCGCGGGGATGAAAGAGATCGAAGGCAACTTCGACATGCAGTTCAACGACAAGCAGAAGACGCATTCATCGCACTCCTTCGGCGCGCATTTCGCTGAAGTGCGCGTTGACCCGGATTTCGGCGAGGTGCGAATCACGCGCTTCGGGGGCGTCTTCGACATCGGGCGCGTGATGAATATGAAGCTGGCGCAGTCGCAGATGCAGGGCGGCATCGTGATGGGCATCGGCATGGCGTTGATGGAAGAGACCGTGCTGGACAAGAACACAGGCCGCATCGTGAATCGTGACCTCGCCGAATATCACGTGCCTGTTAACGCAGACGTGCCGCCGATTGATGTCGTGCTGTTGGAAAGTTTCGACGAGCACGCCAGTCCTATCGGGGCTAAAGGCGCGGGCGAGATCGGAATCGTCGGCGCAGCGGCGGCCATCGCCAACGCCGTCTATCACGCGACGGGCGTGCGCGTGCGCGATCTGCCAATCACGCCGGACAAACTCATGGGGAAGGGGGCGCTTGCATGAACGAGCTACAGTCAATCGTCGACGCTTACGCGCAATCGCGTGCGCGTGGTGAGCGTGCCGCGCTGGCGACGGTTGTCAGCGTCGTAGGTTCTGCCTACAGGCGTCCCGGCGCGCGCATGTTGATTACGGAGAGCGGACACACCGTCGGCACGATCAGCGGCGGCTGCTTGGAGCGCGATGTGGTAGAGCGCGCCGCGCAGGTGTTGGAATCTCGCGCCGCACATATCGTTGAGTACGACACGCGCGGCAGCGAAGACATCGTGTGGGGACTAGGGCTAGGGTGCAACGGCGTCGTCCAAGTCCTGCTCGAAAGTCTTCATGATGGAAACTCAGGCGAACGGGCGTTGCAGTTCATCGCAGATTGTTTGCAGGCGCGCAAGAGCGGCGTGCTCGCCACAGTCATCGCAGGAAACGTCAATTCGTCGGGCGATCAAGATCACGCGGCTGAGGTCGGCGCGCGTTTACTGCTCGATGATGAACTGAACATCTGCGGTCAAACTCTCGCCGGTAGTGCTCTTGCCGCGCAAGTTCGTGAAGATGCTTCCGAGATTCTCGCTGGCAGGCGTGCCGCGATGCGTTCTTACGAGATCAATGAGGGGCGAACTGAAATCTTCTTCGACATAATCATGCCGCCACGCGCGCTCGTCGTCTTCGGCGCGGAGCACGACGCCGTGCCGCTCGTGCGTCAGGCGCGCACGCTCGGCTGGCACGTCACGGTCGTCGACACGCGCGCTCGCTACGCATCGAAGGAGCGATTCGCAGAGGCCGTCGAGGTCTTGCTCTGTCGCGCCGAAGAAGTGAATGCACGCGTTTCTTTGACAGAGAACACGGCGGCTGTCGTGATGACTCACAATTATCTGGATGACATTGAACTGCTACGCGCTTTGCTGCCATCGCCCGTATATTATCTGGGCATCCTCGGCCCGAAGCAGCGCACGTCGAAGTTGCTCGAAGAGATCAGCGCGGACGTGTTCAGGCTGGCAGACTCGCAGTTCGCGCGACTTCACAGCCCCATCGGCATAGACATCGGCGCGGAAACGCCGGAAGAGATTGCTCTGTCAATCATCTGTGAAATCAAAGCGGTGTGCGCCGCGCGCGGCGGTGGTTTCCTGCGCGACCGCAACGCGCCGATTCACGTCGAGCGTGAGCCTGAACGTGCTTCGATAGAAGTTTCCATCGAGCCGCGTGTTTCTACGCGTGAGAGCGCGTCACTTGTCTCCGGTCATTCGACGTGAGCGAATCAGCCATCGGCATCATCTTGCTGGCGGCGGGCGCAAGCTCTCGTATGGGCAAGCCCAAGCAACTGCTGCGTTACGAGGGTGAGACACTTTTAGTCCGTGCTGCGCGTGCGGCGCTTGATACGCAATGTCGTCCCGTCATCGTCGTGTTAGGCGTGCAGGCGGAGACTATGCAAACGGAAATCGCTGCGATGGGCGTCAGTGTCGTCGTCAATGACAAGTGGGCTGAAGGGATGAGTTCCTCGATTCGCTGCGGTCTGCGAGCACTGGAAACGGCAGCTACTAATGAAATAGAAGCGGCAATTTTGATGCTCTGCGACCAGCCGCTTGTCACGAGCGTTACACTCAGGCGTCTGGTTGATGCTTATCACCTACGGCTCGCATTACTGGTCGCCTCCGAGTATGAAGCAGA
The DNA here is from genome assembly GCA_964246705.1 of uncultured Pyrinomonadaceae bacterium. GTDB lineage: Bacteria > Acidobacteriota > Blastocatellia > Pyrinomonadales > Pyrinomonadaceae > DASZCR01. Next base: position 76,212 of record CAXTRQ010000004.1, on the reverse strand, counting down.
GGGCGAAAAAACGCGGGGCGTTCCGGCACTCTTCGGTCGTTCGCTCTTTCCAGAGTTGATGGAGTTGCGGGGGGCGCAAGGCGCTAAACGCATCATCGCGCGCCATGCGACGGAAGCTGCCGTTATTACTGTACCCGAAGCGGCCTTCGATCTTGATACACCGGACGATTATCGCGCCTTACACGACAAAGCGCCGCATGGCTCTGAACTTGATTGAGTTGTTTTAAGCCTTCTATTACCCTTCGCCTCAAGTGCTGCACGCGTCTCCACTTTCTCGACGGACACTACTCTGCTACCGGGCTTGACGTAAATTTGCCGTAATTCATAACGCGAGGTCTATTGCATCAGGCGTATATCCGCATCAACTCAACTGCGTCGTTAAGGTTGGCCTGATTCGACTGTCATCCGATTTGCGAGTAGGGCAGCAAGAATGGCCGATACATGTGTAAAACGCCTGTATTGCTCGGGCGCGAGCAGTCGGGAGATTTTCGTTGACCTGTGCGTCGTTGATAAACATCAGACAGAGGATGTCGCCCTCCTTCCCAACGGACATCATCGAGGTGCCCACTTCTAGCGGCAAGAGGCTCCTGCGCGGCGTTGAGGTGCGTGGCGGTCTCATCTGCTGGGACTGGGAGCGGGGCGATGTCGAAATGCATGAGATTCGCGGTTCGCACTTCTACTAGACTTTGAGAATGCCGTTCTCGACGGATGCCGCTGGGTGGGATTTCATAAACCTCTACTGCGAGTTCGGTGGAGACGGCTTCCTGATAGACATCAACTACCTAAGTAACCTCTTCCAGTAAGGAGATGGCCTTGGCAGCGGAAAGAATCTTTACGGCGGATGCCGGGGAGTTATCTGACAAAGCTTTGGCGGCTAGGGCGTCCCGTTAGGGTAAAAGTGGAGTTTGTTTCGTCGTTGGAAGGAGTAAGTAGATACGGATACTGGTGACCGGCGGCTTCATCTTCGTCAGGCTCGCGCGAGAGAATGTGCCCTCGTGCGCGGTCACTAACCACGTCTCGGAGCGGGCTGAGTGTTAAGATGAGTCCTCGGAACTCAGCTTGGGTCGTCGCGGCGGTGGATGAAGAGAGGTTCCGTCACATGCTGCACAACTTGGGTTTACTGCTTGCCCAAAGTTTCAGTGGTTAAATTGAAAATCAACGGCAGAATGTGTAACCCGGAAAGCTATCGCTTGATCGTCAAAGACGAGGGCGCGATGTATCGGCCTGCGAGAAAGGAAGAGTTGCTGTGACCATTGAACTGACTGAATCTGCGATTCGCGCGTGTGCGACTGAAAAGAGCTTTCAGCGCGGGCAGCAACTTTATCGCGGCGGCTCTATCTCAAACGCCGCCGTTCAAGGCCGCGTCTTGAGTGGGGATTGCGAAGGCAACGAGTCGCCTTTTTATAAAGTGCGCGTTGAATTGGACGACGGCGGCATTCGCGCAGCCGCGTGTACTTGCCCATACGATTTCGGCGGGTACTGTAAACACATCGTCGCACTGATGCTCGCCTACGCGCACGCGCCGCAGCGGTTCGCCGCCCGCAAAGAGCCAGCCGAGCTTCTGGCCGATCTCGAACGCGAGCAATTATTAACACTGTTGACGAAGTTGCTCGGTGAACAGCCGGACTTATACGACTGGATCGAAGCGGCACTTGCCCTGCCGTCCGCCTCCGGCAAAGCGAAGCCCGTAGCGGCCAGACGCAAACAGGTGGACACGGCGGTTTATCACAGGCGCGTGCGGAGCATCATGCACAGTCTCGATCACATGCGCGCGTCCGAGGCTTACTGGCACGTCGGTGGTTTGGTTGGAGAGTTGAGCGGATTGCAAAAGACCGCGATAGAGTTTCTCGACGCGGGTGATGCCGAAACCGCTTTGGAGATTTTGCTCACATTGCTCAAAGAGAGCCATGACGGTTTCGAGTATATTGATGATTCCGACGGTGAGTTGGGCGATTTTCTTTCAAGCGTAGGTGAAACTCTGGCTGAAGTAATTCTGAGTCTTGATTTGGACGAGGAAGAACGCGAAGACCTCGCCGGCGATTTGGACGAGTTGCATGACAATCTACGCGATTATGGAATTGAAGGGTTAAGCGTCGCCATCGCCGCGGCGATGCACGGCTGGAACGAACCGTCGCCGGAGAACTCTGTTCGACGTGATGATGAAGATGAGGATGAAGAGGATGATGACGAGACGGACGAGGATGAGTGGGATGATGAGTATGAAGATGATGAATGGGATGATGATGAAGATGAACCGGCGTTTGAGGTAGACGGCTTCGGTCATCTTGTTTCGTCTTGGTCGCACGACGATTCTGCGCAAGCTTTGACGCGCGCTAAGCTCAACGTGTTGGAGAGACAGGGGCGCACAGATGATTACCTCGCGTTGTGTGTCAAGACGGGTGAGCACCTGCGCTACGCATTGAAGCTGTGTGAACTCGACCGTCTCCCGAAGGCGGTCTCGTATGGCCTTAAGCATCTGACGTTCGCTGAAGAAGCTTTAATATTGGCGCAGAGGTTGCGCGAATCGGGTCAACTCGAAGAGGCGATCAAGATCGGCGAGCACGGCTTGAAGCTCGACGGGCGAAAAGCCGCGCTCGGACAGTGGCTCGGCCCCATCGAAGAAGCGCAAGGGCGCAACCGTCAAGCTCTGGAAGCGTGGCTGGCAGCGTTTTCTGAGAACCCGTCACTGGCCGCTTATCAAACGGTCAAGCGGCTGGCGGGAGCGCGATGGGGCAAACTTAAAGTTGAGGTCATGGCGACTCTCGAAAAGTTTTACGACAAGCAGCCGCTCGCCGAAGTATTATTGTTCGAGCAGGAGTGGGACGCGGCGATCAAAGTCGCCGATCAAAAAGGCGCTTATCACAGAGTCGTAGCAACGGTGGCGGAGGCACTCGTTTCTCATCGCCCGGCATGGGTGATTCGCGCCAGCATCCGTCAGGCCGAAGATTTGATCGCGCCGACGAAGAGCAATCTGTATCCGGCAGCGGCGGACTGGCTGAAGCTCGCCAAAGCCGCTTACGCGCAGTCCGGGCGGACGAACGAGTGGCAGAAGTATTTGCAGCAATTGAAAGAGCAGTACAAGCGGCGACCCGCACTGCAAGCGGAGTTGGTGAGGTTGTGAGGTCACGTGAATCCGAGTTGAGGTCAATTAAAAGTAAGGTGTCACATCACATCGGCGGTTCGCAGCGCGTCGTTGATGTCGAGCGTTGGACGCCTTGTTTTGCTATAGCACAGGAGAAAAAAATCATGGGGAATAAATTCTTAATCCGTCTTTCGTTGGTAATTCTTACGCTCTGCGTGGGGTACGCGAGCGAGGTGAAAGCGCAGGAGTCATCGAAGGAAGTCACGTTGCGAGACGGGACTACTTTAGCAATCAGATATATCCAGCATACTGGCGGAGTGTTCGATAGTTTTGAGCAGGCTTTCCTCAAGCCGGAAAAAGTGACGCGCCTCAACATACAAAAAGAGGATGCGGAGATGAGACATTTGCCTTCCCGTCTGGGGACGCTCATTAATCTGGAGGTGTTGGAGATATCTTGTCTGGAAAAGCTTGAAGACCTTCCGGACGAAATCGGGAAGTTACAAAAGTTGAAAGAACTGATTGTTGATAACGGGAACGGTTGCCAAATGAACATCTCGATTCCCGCGTCAATTGGTCAATTGGAGAACCTGAAAGTATTGAGATTATATGGCGCACTGGATGCGCGGGAAATCGGTTCCGAGAAACCGACCGACCGACCCAAAGTCAAAAGCTTGCCGGACGAAATCGCAAAGCTTCAAAATCTGGAAGATTTTGACTTGGGCAGAAATGGTTTGCAGTCCGTACCCGTACAAATCGCCTCGCTTCATAAATTAAAAAAACTGGGATTGGACTTTAACGACATTCACGCAATTCCATCCTTCGTCGGCGATTTAAAGAACCTACGGGAACTCTCTTTAAATTCAAACGGCGGCGTCACGTTACCTCAGTCCTTAGCTGCCCTGAAGGGGTTAAAGGTGTATATGGGGAATAACGCTCTCAAACTGAAAGACCAGAAAAAGTTGCGCAGCCGTTTCCCCGGAATTGTTTTTTCTTTCGAGAATGAATTCGACGATACGGTAGCGAATGAAGAATCTACCGCTCGAAAACCAAAACCTCGCGGGAAACGGAAACGATAAAAAGGGTGCATCGCTTTTGTGACCGATTCCATCAGCAGGAGGCGAGCGTTTAATAAGCCGGGGAATTGGGGCGTGAATATTTGATGCGCGGCGAGTTGTAATAGAACTCGCGCCGGAGGCTAAACCGAGAAAGTTGAAAATGCCAAGAGTGGAGCGACCATGGCACATACATCAGTTTCAAAAAGAAATTACCCTTGGACGACGACGCTCGGCGACAAGCGAATTACTTTGCGCTTGATGCAGGCGAAAGACCGCGACGCGCTGCTCGCCTTCGCGCGTTCGCTTCCCTCGGACGATCTGCTCTTTCTCTCGATTGACATCACGCAGCCGGAAGCCGTTGACGGTTGGGCGCGAGCGATTGATGCCGGGCGCATCGTCACTGTGCTGGCGGAATCGGATGGCAAACTCGTCGGACACGGAACGCTCAGCTTCAATAACCTGACTTGGACGCGGCATCTGGGCGAAATTCAATTGCTCATCAGTCCGGACGTTCGCGGCAAAGGTTTGGGGAATCTGCTCACAGATGAAGTCAACGCGATGGCACGCGCCAAAGAATTGCAAAAGGTCGTGGCGCGGATGGCCTCCGAACAAAAGGGCGCGCAACAGGTTTTCGAGCGGCTCGGTTTCAACGTCGAAGCTCTGCTGGCGGATTACGTGATTGATCGGCGGGGACGGACGCATGATTTAATCGTGATGTCTTACGACGTAACCGGCCTGACGGTTTAGCAAGAAGGCGGTCGAATGCTTTAAGCAACCGAAAATGGACGCAGAACAAGCGACAAAACCGGACAAGAAGCTGGCGCGCATTCCGCAGCCGCCGGAAAAGTTTTTGCTGGGAAATATGCTTGATCTCAGCGCGGCAACGCCCGTGCAGGATATGGTCAGGCTCGCGCGCGAGTACGGCCCGATTTATCGAATGGTCTTCCGAGGCCGTGTGGTCTTAGTCGTTTCAGGCCATGCACTCGTCGACGAGTTGTCGGATGAAAATCGCTTCGATAAAACTATCCGTGGAGCTTTAGGATTAGTCAGACGATTCGCGGGCGACGGGCTTTTTACTGCCAAAACGCAGGAGCCAAACTGGTCGAAAGCACACAATATTCTCCTGCCCAATTTTAGCCACCGGGCGATGAAGGGCTATCATCCGATGATGCTCGACATCGTCGAACAGCTTGTCCTCAAGTGGGGACGGCTGAACGCCGACGAAGAGATTGATGTTGTCCGCGAGATGACCAACCTCACGGTTGATACTATCGGGCTGTGCGGCTTCGGCTATCGCTTCAATTCGTTTTATCACGACGCGGAACACCCGTTTGTCAGCGCCATGGCAAACGCGCTCGGCACGTCAATGGACGAGTTGAGCGATATGCCGATGGAAAAACTCGTGCAGAAAAAGCGCGCACGTCAATTTCAGACGGACGTGCGTACGATGAACGAGATTGTCGACCGGATTATCAAAGACCGCCGGGCGAGCGAGAGCGTTGACGTGTCGGACAAGACGGACTTGCTCAGCTACATGCTCTCCGGCGTTGATAAAAAGAGCGGAGAGAAATTGGACGACCTCAACATCCGCTATCAGGTCATCACTTTTCTTATCGCCGGACACGAAACCACGAGCGGGCTGCTATCGTTTGCGATCTATCATTTGCTCAACCATGCGGAAGTTTCGGCCCGAGCTTACGAAGAAGTCGACCGCGTTTTAGGACACGACTTTTCAAACAAACCGACTTACGCGCAGGTCAATCAATTAACTTATATCGCTCAAATTTTGAAAGAGACGTTGCGGCTATTTCCGACCGCCCCGGCTTACGCGCTCATGCCCTACGCGGACACAGTCCTCGGAGGCCGTTACAAAATTAAGCGCCACCATCAAATCAACGTCCTGCTTCCGATGCTCCACCGCGATTCGTCCGTCTGGGGTGCGCAGTCCGAAGTTTTTAACCCGGACAACTTCGCGCCGGAGAAGGAGGCCGCTCTGTCGCCGAACGCCTACAAGCCGTTCGGCAACGGTCAACGCGCGTGCATCGGGCGACAGTTCGCCTTGCAGGAAGCGACGCTGGTCATCGGCATGATTCTGCAACGCTTCAAGCTGATTGACCACACGCGCTACGAGTTGAAAATAAAAGAAACGCTGACGATGAAGCCCGACAACTTCAAAATCAGAGTTCGCTTACGCCGCAACGATGAGCGCACTTTTTATAAACAGGATTCCCAGACGCAGAGATTCAATGCCGCCGAGATTTCTTTAAAGACCGAAGACCAAAAACCGAAGACCGAAAAACACGAAACCCCGCTTTTAGCTTTGTACGGCTCGAACATGGGGACGGCTGAAGAACTCGCCCGCCGCATCGCCGTGGACGCGGAAGAGAACGGCTTCGCGGTCAAAGTCGCGCCGCTCGATGATTACGTGGGGCGCTTGCCGAAAGAAGGTCTGGTTTTTATCACGTCCTCTTCGTACAACGGGAAACCGCCCGATAATGCCGCGCAGTTCTGCGCTTGGCTCGAAAAACTTGAGCAGACATCTGACGCTCTCTCAGGCGTCACTTATGCGGTTTTCGGCTGCGGCAATCGTGATTGGGCGACGACGTTTCAATCCGTGCCACGTTTGATTGACGAACGCCTCGCGGAGTTTGGCGCGAGGCGCTTTTACACGCGCGGTGAAGGCGATGCGCGCGATGATTTTGAAGGGCAGTTTCAAAGCTGGTATCAGCCGCTCCGCTCGCTGGTCGCCGGAGAGTTAAAGCTCAAGTTTGAAATCGAAGGCAAACAAAAGCCTCTCTATAAACTCGAAATCGTCACCGCCGCTCAGGCGAGTCCGTTTGTTGATTCGTTCGCGGCGCGACCGTTGAGAGTTGCGGTCAACCGCGAGTTGCAGCGCAGGGAAGGCGAGCATCTTTCGACGCGCTCAACCCGTCACATCGAACTCGAATTGCCGCCGGGCGTAACTTATGCGGCGGGCGATCATCTCGGAGTGATTCCGCACAACAGCGAAACCTTAGTCGAGCGAGTCGCCGCGCGCTTCGGTTTTGAACGCGACGCTTTTATTCGCCTGCGAAAAACCGGCAACCGCAAAACCTTCCTGCCTGTTGACGAAACGATTTCAATTTATCGCCTGCTCACGGATTATACGGAACTGCAAGAGGTCGCCACGCGGACGCAGATAAACATGCTCGTCGAATATACCGAGTGCCCGCCGGAGAAAATTAAACTTGCGGCGTGGACGAGCGACGACGAACGCAGCGCGGCGCGGTACAGGGAAGACGTGTTCGACCGGCGCAAATCGCTGGTTGATTTGCTCGAAGAATTTCCGGCCTGCGCGCTGCCGTTTGAAGTTTATCTCGAAATGCTTTCGCCGCTGCGGCCGCGTTATTACTCTATTTCATCCTCGCCTCTCGCGGGCGAGCGCGTCTGTAGCATCACGGTGGCGGTCGTCGAGGGCGAAGCGCGTTCGGGGCGTGGGACGTTCGCGGGCGTTTGCACAAACTACCTGCGCCGCCAAGTTGAAGACAGCGTGATTTACGCTTTCGTCAAAGACACGAAATCAGTTTTCCGTTTGCCCGGCAATCCGTCGACACCCATCATCATGGTCGGCCCCGGAACGGGCATCGCGCCGTTTCGCGGATTCTTGCAGGAACGCGCCGCGCTAAAGGCGCAAGGCCAAGCGGTCGGCTCATCAATTCTTTTCTTCGGTTGTCGTCATCCGCAACAAGATTTTATTTACGAGGACGAGTTGCGCCGCTTTGAAGAAGAGGGCGTGACCAAACTTTCGACATCATTTTCTCGTGTTGAAGGGCAGTCGAAATGTTACGTCCAAAATGAAATTTATGTCCGGCGCGACGAAGTGTGGCAGATGTTGGAAGCGGGCGCGGTGATTTACGTCTGTGGCGATGCCAGCCGGATGGCTCCCGATGTCGGGCGCACGTTCGCCGCTGTGTATCGCGAAAAGACCGGCGCGAGCACGGCGGCGGCTGAAGCGTGGCTCAATGAGATGACAACGCAGAGTCGTTATCTGGTTGATGTTTGGTCGTCGAACTGAAGTGCAAGGCGCAAACTTATCGGAGAGGGAAATGTCCACTCAAAAACTCAACCGCCGCCTCACCACGCTCGACGCGAGTTTTCTCTACTTTGAGAAAAAAGAAGCCCCGATGCACATCGGCAGCGTGCATATCTTTGAGGGCGAAGTCCCTTTTGAAGACTTCGTAGCGATGATGGGCGCGAAGATTCATCTGGTTCCGCGCTACCAGCAAATCGTCAAGCCAGACCCTTTTAATTTAGGACATCCGACGTGGGAGTTTGACCCGAATTTCGACGTTCGCAATCACATCTTCAAGCTCCACATTGATGCGCCGGGCGGAGAAAAAGAGTTGATCGAATTGTCGGGCAAGATTTTCACGCCCGTCATGGAACGCGACAAACCTCTCTGGGACATTTATTGGGTTTACGGGTTGGAGGGCGGACAGACGGCGATGATCGCACGGATTCATCACTGTATGGTGGACGGCATTTCGGGCATTGATATTATCAAAATCATTCTCGACATCTCACCAGACATAAAACCGCTGCCGGTGAAGCCGGAAACGACTGCGCCACGCTCCCCGAAACTTGACCCGACCCGCCAATTTTTCGACTCGCTCCTCGGTGGTCTTGAAGAGGGCATGAACCGTTGGATGGAATTTCAAACCGGACTGCTCAATCTGGCGGAAGCGTTTACCAATCAGCCGTCGCGCGAAACGATGCAAAAAGTTGGAGGCGAATTGCCGCGCCTTGCCGCGCCCGCGCCGCTGCTGCCCTTCAACCGGCAATGCTCCGGCGAACGCAAGTTGGTCTGGAGCACGTTTTCTTTCGCCGAAGTGCGTGCCATTCGCGGGGCACTCGGCGGCACAGTCAATGATGTCGCGCTCACGGTGCTCTCCAGCGCGGTCTCCAAGTATGTCGAAAGTCATGGACAGAAGACTGTCAATCGCTATGCAAGATTTATGGTTCCCGTCAGTTTGCGGCAGGATGAACAGCGTGGCGCGCTCGGCAATTTGGTTTCTCTTTTGCCGGTCGAGATTCCGCTCGATTTGCGCGACCCGGCTGAGCGTTTTAGCTATATCAATAAAAAGACGCGAACGCTCAAAGGTGGGCGCGTGGCTGAAGGATTGAATTTGTTCTCGGCGCTGATGGGGATTTTGCCCGCGCCCGTGCAGGCGTTGGCAGGCGCGCTCGCCAACGCACCGTTTCCCGCCTTCAACATGGTTTCGACCAATGTGCCGGGGCCGCAAGTGCCGCTTTATACAATGGGCAAAAAAATGCTCGCCTATTATCCGTATGTGCCGGTTGGTTACGCCGTCGGCTGCGGCTGCGCGATTGTCAGCTACGATCAGAAAATTTATTTCGGTCTGACCGCCGACTTACAGGCGATGCCGGATGTCGAACTGTTGAGGGATTTTCTGAATGAATCATACGGGGAGTTGCTGCAAGCGGCAGGAGTCGAAGAGATAAGAGCGCCGCTGATCAAAGATGCGAAACCGCCAGTGGCGAAAGTCGTGCGGCGCAAAACGCGTCCGAAGTCTAATAGCACAAAACAGACAAAGAGCAGCCATTCGCGTGCAACGAGTAAGGGTTAGCATTAAAGGTCGAAAATCAGCGATAATAATTTATGCCGAACACCACACCTTACACACGCAAAGACAGAAAAGCCGTCAATCGTCCGATTTTGCGAGAGGCTCTGTGGGGAGTTGATTGGCTGTCCTTACGCGCTTCATGGGTTTATTACGGAATCGGCGTGCCGTGCGGCGACGGCTCGGCGGTAGTTTTGATTCCGGGCTTTTTAGGAAACGACTATTACCTGACAGAACTTTATCTCTGGCTGCGGCGCATCGGTTACAAACCCTATATGTCCAAGATCGGTTTGAACGCCGATTGCCTCGACAAACTCGGCAGACGATTAATCGAGACGGTCGAACGAGCGGAGGCCAAAACCGGCAAGCCGGTGCATTTAATCGGTCATAGTTTAGGCGGGATTCTGGCTCGTTCGGTGGCAGCCCAGCGCGCAGAGAGTATCCGTTCGGTGATCGCTTTAGGCTCGCCGTTTCGCGGCATTCGTTCGCACCCGATGGTCATGTGGACTTCCGAGCGAGTCCGCGCACGCATCCTGCGCGAAACTCAGAATGAACGTCCAGCATGCTACACGGGGTTCTGCAATTGTGAAGCAGTCAAAGCGTGGGCGTCGCCCTTTCCACGGACGATAACTCAGACCGCCGTCTATACGAAAAGCGACGGCATCGTTGATTGGCGGGTTTGTATTGACAGCGACGCAGCCAATAACTACGAAGTGAGAGGGACGCACGTCGGGCTGGTCGTCAACTCGCAGGTCTATCGCATCATTGCCGACCGCCTGTCTCAGAGTAACGCCAGCACGACCTGAAACCAATACTAAATGTTGCGTAACGATTGAGTAAGGACGGAAAAATGTCTGAAGTCCATTACCGAAGCTGCAACCTGTGCGAAGCCATCTGCGGAATCGAAATCAAACACGAACAGGGCAAAATTCTTTCGATTGCGGGCGACAAAAACGACCCGTTCAGTCGCGGGCATATTTGCCCGAAAGCCGTCGCGCTCAAAGATATTGACGAAGACCCGAACCGCCTGAAATTTCCCGTCAAGCGAACTGAGAGCGGTTGGCAGCAAATTACTTGGGACGAAGCCTTCGGCGAAATCGCCGCGAAAATCGTTGAAACTCAAACTCTCTACGGCAGAAACTCAATCGCCGTCTATCAAGGAAATCCGTCCGTCCACAATCTCGGCACGATGCTCAACGGGCGCGAACTGCTGAAATCTCTGAAAACGAAGAACAATTTTTCGGCCACCTCGGTTGACCAACTACCGCATCATTTTGCAGGTTGGGAGATGTTCGGACATCCTCTACTGATTCCGATTCCAGACCTCGACCATACAGATTATTTCTTAATTCTCGGCGCAAATCCGCTCGCTTCAAACGGAAGTTTGATGACTTCGCCGGACGTGGCGAGGCGACTTGAAGCCGTTAAACAACGCGGCAAAGTCGTCTGCATAGACCCGCGCAAAACAGAGACGGCGCGAATTGCTAACGAACATTTTTTCATCAAGCCTTCGAGCGATGCATATTTTCTGCTCGCAATCGTTCACACGCTTTTCAACGAAAATCTCGTCAATCTCGGAAGACTCGCGGAGTTTACCGACGGCGTTGAAACTTTGCGCGAAGTTTCAGAGGATTTTGCGCCTGAGAAGATTGAAAATTTGACGGGAATTTCTGCGTCCGAAATCAAACGAATCGCGTTTGAATTCGCAGCGGCGAACGCCGCCGTTTGTTATGGCAGAATGGGCGTTTCGATTCAAAAGTTCGGTAGCCTCTGTCATTGGTTAATCAATTCGATAAACGTCTTGACGGGAAATTTTGACCGGCAAGGCGGCGCGATGTTCACACTC
>CAXTRQ010000004.1:35695-64587 GCA_964246705.1 uncultured Pyrinomonadaceae bacterium | reverse complement strand
TTTGGCGACTGCGAAAGGCGGTCAAATCTTCAATCGTTGGCAAAGCCGTGTGCGAAAATTACCCGAATTTATGGGCGAATTGCCCGTCCCCACACTCGCTGAAGAAATTCTGACCACAGGCGACGGGCAAATCAAAGCGTTAATCACGAGTTGCGGAAATCCCGTTTTGTCCACGCCTAACGGGACTCAGCTTGACGAAGCGTTGGAGACGCTGGAACTGATGGTCTCGATTGATATTTACATCAACGAAACCACGCGCCACGCCCGATATATTTTGCCCCCCGCGACAGGCGTGGAGAATTCGCATTACGACGTGGTTTTCAATACTTTCGCCGTCCGCAACGTGGCGAAATATTCCGCACCGCTTTTCGCCAAAGCCGACGGCGCAAAATATGATTGGGAAATCTTGCAGGAACTCGCGCATCGCCTGAACGGGCAGGATGAGCCTCTGAAATTTGAGCCGCCCGAAGTCAAATTGGATTTCGGTTTGCGTTTCGGTAGATACAAATTAACGCTCGACGATTTGCGCGAAAATCCGCACGGCGTTGATTTAGGCGAACTAAAGGAATGCCTGCCGGGTCGTCTGCTGACGGAAAATAAACGGATAAATCTTGCGCCCACCAGTTTAGTTAAAGATTTGGAAAGACTGAAAACGGAAGAGTTGACGGAAAATCAGGATTTTCCGTTTGTCTTAATCGGCAGACGCCATTTGCGCGATAATAATTCGTGGCTGCACAATTCCGAGCGTCTGGTGAAAGGCAAAAGTCGTTGCACGTTGCTGGTAAATTCGCTCGACGCGGAAAAACTGAAGGTGCAAAACAAGCAAGTTCTGAAAGTTTCATCGAGAGTCGGCACAATCGAAATTCCGTGTGAAATCACGGAAGATATTGGTCGCGGCGTGGTTTCGATTCCGCACGGTTACGGACACGGGCGCGCGGGCATCAATCTGGACACGGCGAAAAAACACGCGGGTGTGAGCATCAACGATTTGACCGATGACCGCGTTATTGACGAATTGACGGGCAATGCGGCCTTCAGCAATGTGAAAGTTCGTCTGGAATTAAAATAAAGGGAATCAGTGTCGCCTCCAAAAAGACCCGCCTCGCCTCAAGTAGATAACTGCCCGTAATAAACTCCAGACTTCTTTTTGTATTCAATCAAAGGAGAGTTTAATCATGGCTGATCGGAAATCTGCAAAATCAAAAAAGGTCGGCGCTGCTCAAGAAAATAAGAAACAGGCCGCCTCAGACAAGCAAAAGCAATCGTCGCCGCCGCTGCCAACCGATTGGGCGCAGACGGTTTTGACTCAACTGGTCGAAGCGCAAAAAACGTGGTTTGAAATTGCTTCGCAGCAAAACGCGCTGTTGCTTGAGACCGTGACGCAAGTCACGGAATTGACGCGCAGCGCACCGACAACGGCTCTGTCCGATTGGGCTAGACAGGGAATTGAGGGTTTTATCGAAGCTCAGAGACGCTGGTCGGAAATCGCCGTCCAGCAAGGCGAGCAAATCCTCAAATCGGTGCAAACGGGCGCGAACTTCTCAACTTCTGAGAAGGGGGCTGCCAATCAGGGGGTCGAAGCACTGGTCAAGATGCGAAGGGATTGGCTCGATTTTGCGGCGCAGCAGAATGCACAGGTCATCAGTGTCATGAAAGAGAGTTTGAATATTGACGACTCTTCTCCGGTTGCGGCATTGGCGGATTTCACGCAACAAGCCGTCAACAATTACATCGAGGTACAGAAGCGTTGGCTTGATCTGGCGATGCAGCTTCCTTTTCTTGGGGGAACGACGAGCGAGCCGAAAAAATAGTTTCGTTTTTCATTTAGCAAGAGCAACTCAACCGCACGTCCAACACGGCAAGGTTCAAAGCATTCGGCGATTTTTCTTAAACATTCGGCGTCCGACAGACGTTTATGTTTGGCATCTAAGTCTGCTCACCCGTTTGGTCTCCTGAGTCGGGTTATGCGCTACCTTTATTCATTCTACATAGAATCCCTCCGTATCGCCCTCCAATCAATCTTTGCCCACAAGCTGCGCGCCTTCCTGACGCTGATTGGCATCATCATCGGCGTCGCGTCGGTGGTGGTGGTGGGCGCGACCATCTCGGGACTCAATACTTACGTGATTGACAAGGTCGGGAAGATGCTCGGCACGAACCACTTCATTGTCGCGCGCATTGCGAGCATCGGGCAGTTGTCGGAAGAGGAGTTGGAGAAGCGTAACCGCCGCAACCCCAAGTTGCTGTTCGCGGACATGGAGTGGTTGCAGGAGCAGTGCAAGTCTTGCAGCGCCGTGGGCGCAGAGGTCGCGCGTGGGTCGAACTTCGAGCAGGAGGGCAAGCGTTTCCTCGGCGGCATCGTCTTTGGCGTGACGGCAAACATGGCTGAGATTGAAGATAAGACGATCACCGACGGACGCTTTTTCGACCCCGTGGAGGTGGAGCACGCGAGTCCTGTGACCGTGCTCGGAGCCGACATTAAAGATAAGTTCTTTCCAGACCGAGACGCTATCGGCCAGATTCTAAAAGTTGAGGGGCTTCCAATGCGCGTCGTCGGCGTCGAGGAGCGGCGCGGCCCCGTCTTCGGCGCGCTTGTGGATAAACACGTCTATATCCCGATCACCACGTTCGCACGCATCTACGGTCGCCAGCAGGATTTGGCGATACATGGCAAGGGCGCGGTTCCCGGCCAGTTCGAGTTGTCAATCGAGGATGCGCGCACGACTTTGCGTAATTACCATAAACTAGCCGGTAGCTCCGAGGACGACTTCGACATCATCAACACGGACGAGATGCGCGGGCAGATAGACCAGTTCACAGGCGCAATCGCGCTCGTCGTGACGCCGATCACCTTAATCTCGCTCGTCGTCGGCGGCATCGTCGTGATGAACATCATGCTCGTCTCCGTCACCGAGCGCACATTTGAGATCGGCCTACGCAAAGCTCTCGGCGCGCGGCGCAAGCAAATCCTGTTGCAATTCCTGATCGAGTCGGCGCTCCTCTGCGTGCTCGGCGGCATCCTCGGCCTATTGCTGGCGAGCGGCATCACTTGGCTCATCTCGACGCTGACGCCGATCACGATGACGATTACCATCGCCTACGTCGTGCTATCAGTCGGCGTCTCCAGCGTCATCGGCCTCATCGCAGGCATCTATCCTGCATTCAAAGCTTCGCGGCTTGATCCGATAGTCGCGCTGACGAGGAATTAGCATTATGCGTTTGCGCCTGCCCGGTTTGATTACCAAAGAAATTCTCTCGATGGCGCTCGACAGCATCCGTTCGCACAAGTTTCGCAGTGCGCTCACAGTGCTCGGTATCGTCATCGGTATTTTGACTGCGATTATCGTCGCCGCAATGTTGACGGGCTTGCGCGGTAGCCTCGTGAAGATCGTCGAAGAGTACGGCGTCAACAATATTTATGCCTTTCATCTCTCGACAGGCATACAGGTCGGCGAGCGGGATCAGAATGAGCGTGCGCGCAAAGTGTTGACGCCGGAAGACGGCGAGGCGATTAAGTCGCAGGCTCCGGCGGTCGAAGACCTCGCTTTCATCTCGCCGAACATCGGCTACTCCGGCGGGCCGTTCGACGACACCATCAGCTACAACGGCAAGACCTACCGGCGCGGCAACACACAGGGCGTCACGCCCAATTACGCTGCCATCGCCAACGTCCGGCTCAAAGAGGGACGCTTCATCACCGATCAGGACGACCAGTACCGGCGTAATGTCATGGTGCTCGGCGTTAATGCCGCACAGGCATTGTTCCCAGACCAGCCCGACCACCTCGCCGGAACCGAAGTGAAGATGGGCGGCTACATCTGGGAGATTATTGGCGTACTGGAGAAGCGCAAGAATGCCTTCCTCGGTGAGAACGATGAGGATAACGCCGTGCTCGTCCCATTCCGCACGGGCTTGCAGGTCGCGCCCGCGCGCCACTTCCTGCTTTTTATTATCCAAGCGAAGTCGGGCGCACGCGTCGAAGCGATTGATCAGGTGGAGGAAATCCTGCGCAACAGGCGTGGCGTGAAGTTCGCTCAGCCGAACGATTTTGATTTAAAGACGGCGGATGCCTTCGTCGGCCAGTTCGACAGCATCTTCGGAATGGTCGGACTCATCGCTATCGCCATCTCTTCGGTTGGCCTACTGGTCGGCGGCATCGGCGTGATGAACATCATGCTGGTGTCCGTCACCGAGCGCACACAGGAGATCGGCATCCGCAAAGCCATCGGTGCGCGCCGCCGCGACATCGTGAGCCAGTTTCTCTACGAAGCCATGACGCTGACGCTCTTCGGCGGTGTCCTCGGTGTGGTTCTCTCGTTCGGTGTGAGCCAGATTATTATGTTCTTCGTGCCGTCGCTACCCGCCACGGTTCCGTCGTGGGCGGTGATAACGGGTCTCGTTGTCTCCCTCACCGTCGGTCTTGTCTTCGGCGTGTGGCCTGCGATGAAAGCGTCGCGGCTCGATCCGATCGAGTGTTTGCGCTACGAATGATGCGCCGGAAGTTTTTCGTCGTTCGTGCTGGGACAGCCGGGAGCACAAGGCATGAAAGCGTCGACGAGAAATTTGCATAAAGGAGGCTCTGATGCCGAAACGCTCACTGATGCTCGCGGGAGGTGGAATAAAAATCGTCTTTCAAGCTGGCGTGTTACAGGTGTGGCTTGACGAAGCAGGCATCGAATTCGATCACGCGGATGGTGTGAGCGCGGCCTGCTTCAATCTTGCTATGTGGGCACAGGGCATGAGCGGCACACAGATCGCCGACAACTGGCGCAACTTCGACCCGCTCGGCGGCATTGATGTTAACTGGACGCAACTCGCGCGGTTGATTTACGCCGAGTCGCTTTTCGAGCTTGATGCTTACCGTCAAAAAGTCTTTCCGGCTTGGGGGCTAGACTGGGAGAAGATTCGCGGCAACTCTCGTGAGGCGACGTTCAACGTCTACAATTTCTCGAAGCACGAGTTGCGCCCCGTCACGTCCCCGGAGATGACGGAGGATTTCCTCGTCGCCACAGCCTCTCTGCCCATGTGGTTTCCGCCTGTGCGCATTGATGGCGATACATACATTGACGCCGTCTTCAACACCGCCAGCAATATCGAGGAAGCCATCCGTCGCGGAGCAGACGAACTGTGGATTATCTGGACGACGAGCCAACGCGGCGAATGGCTCGATGGCTTCGTCGGGAACTTCTTCGGCATTTTCGAGGCGACCACAAACGGCAATTACAAGCAAATCATGGCGCGCATCCAACGCAACAACGACGCGCTCTCGCGTGGGGAGCCGGGCGAGTTTGGTCGTCACCTGACGGTTCGCGAACTAAAGGCCGAGGTTCCGATTCACTATCTTCTCAACTTCAGCAAAGACCGTGCGGCGGAGATGGTGAACCGTGGGGTGGAAGCCGCGCGCGTGTGGTGCGATGAGAACGGGGTGAAGTATGAGCGTGCCGCAGACTATCCTGCCGAAGTCCACACGGCGCAGACGAGCCTGCGATTTACAGAAGAAGTAAAAGGCTATGTCGGATTCGGCGCGTCCGACTACCGGGAAGGTTTCGAGCAAGGTAACGCCGACCGGAGTCACTTGGAGTTGAAGATGACCATCAACGTCGAGGGCGTAAACCGCTTCATCACCACGCCGAAGCATGAGGCGACGATTGAGGGCAGCGTGGTTTGCGGACGCCTCGGCGGGCGGCTGCCGATCACGAGCGGAATCTTCAACATCTTCGTTGACACCGGAGACCCGACCCGCAAGAAGGTAATCTATCGCGTCTTTTTTGAGGACGCGCAAGGCAATCCGCTGACGTTGCATGGATTCAAGAATCTACAGGATGACCCCGGCATGGACATCCTGAGCGACACCACGATAGTGTTCACCAAGCTCTATCGCGGCCTCGTACAGGGCGGTGAGGAGGACACAGCCGAAGTGGTCGCGTCAGGCATCTTGCGCGTCGGCATGATCGGCTTTCTCAAACAACTCACGACGTTTCGCGCAGAAGGCCCGACGCTTGCCGACCGCACGTCGGCTCTCACCCGCTTCGGTCTCTTTTATTTCGGTCGGCTGTGGGATGTCTACGCGCGCCGCTTGCTCTCATCCGGGCCGTTCTAAATATTAAAGCCGTGAATAATAGGTTGGAGAAGATCAAGGCTAATCTATCCGGGTATGTTGTTTTGGTCAGTTAACACCCGCGTTAGGAAAGCGAGCGAATACCTGCGCCATATGCGAGTATCTCACGTCCTCGTTAACAGTTTGTAACTTACGTTTCACCTCAGCATTAATATAAAAGTCGTAAGTGCTACCGAACCGCCGCCATCAACTGCAACACGGAATTTAATCTCCAGATAGTCATAAGGAACCGTTTCGCGATGAAAAAAATAATTGCGACCTTCGCCTTGATAACAGTAACTCTCCAAGCTCTGCTGCTGCCATCGGCGTACGTCGCGCAGCAGCATCAGGCGACTGCGAACGGACGGGAGGCGCGGTCGAGTACCCACGCTTCGCCGATTCTTAGCAGTGACGATAAAAGAAATAAAATCTTTCCTGAGATAAACGATAGTCAGTTGGTGTTCCAGCGGATGCTGCGCGCCCCCGCGCAAAAAAAGGATGCGGCGCGACAAGTCGAAGAACTGCTGGCGAAAATGACGCTCGAAGAGAAGGTCGGCCAGATGACGCAACTTGAAATCGGGATGGTGACGACCGGCAAGGATCAGGCGATTAAGATTGACCCGGCCAAACTTGAAAAAGCAGTCATGAAGTACGGGGTCGGGTCAATTCTGAACGTCGCAGACCAAGCTCTCCCGCTCGACCGTTGGCACGACATCATTCGGCAGATTCAGGGTGCGGCGAAGGGGACGCGCCTACGTATTCCCGTCATCTACGGTATTGATACGATTCACGGCGCGAACTATGTGCAAGGCTCGACTCTGTTTCCGCAACCGCTCGCGATGGCCGCGACGTGGAATCCTGAGCTGATGCGGCAATCTTCGGAGGTTGCCGCCGCAGAGACGCGCGCCGCCGGAATCCCTTGGACGTTCTCGCCCGTCCTCGACCTCGGTCGCCAACCCCTATGGCCTCGCCTCTACGAGACTTTCGGCGAAGACCCATATCTCTCAAAGGTCATGGGCGTCGCCACCGTGCGCGGGTATGAAGGCGACAATCTCGCCTCGCCGCAGCACGTCGCCGCGTGTCTGAAGCATTACATGGGATACAGTTTTCCCTTGAGCGGGCGAGACCGCACGCCCGCCTGGATTCCAGAGATTTACCTGCGCGAATATTTCCTGCCAACTTTTCAAGCGGCGGTCGAGGCGGGAGCGCATACATTGATGGTCAATTCGGGCGAGGTCAACGGCGTCCCGGTTCACGCCAGCCATTACATCCTGACGGACATCTTGCGGCAGGAGTTGGGATTCAAAGGCGTCGCCGTCTCGGATTGGGAGGACATCAAGAAACTCGTCAATATTCATCGCGTGGCGGCGACCGAGAAGGACGCGACGCGCATGGCCGTGCTGGCCGGAATTGACATGAGCATGGTTCCGAGCGATTACAGCTTCAGCGACAATCTGCTCGCCCTCGCCAAGGAGGGCGCTGTCCCGCAGTCGCGCATTGACGAGGCCGTGCGGCGCATCCTGACTCTAAAGTTTGAACTCGGCCTTTTCGATAGTTCTCTACCGGACGAGAATTTGAGGTCGAAAGTCGGCACGCCCGAAGCGCGACGCTTGAGCCTCGAAGCCGCGCGCCAAGCTCTGACGCTGCTCAAGAACACGAACAAACTGCTGCCCCTCGACAAGAGCCGCAAGGTGCTCGTGACAGGCCCGACCGCAGACTCTTTCATTTCGCTCAACAACGGCTGGACGTATGTCTGGCAGGGCACGAATGCTGGACTCTACCCGAAAGACCGCCCGACGATTCTCGGCGCGGTGCGCGCCACGGTCGGCGAGAGCAACGTCGCCTACGTACCCGGCACGACGCTCGACAAAGAGTTGGACATCACTGCGGCTGTCGAGGCGGCGAAGCGAGCGGATGTCGTCATCCTCTGCCTCGGCGAGGGCGGTTACGCCGAAACCCCCGGCAACATTAACGACCTGACGCTCGACGAAGCACAACTAAAACTCGCTTCCGCAATCATCGCTACGGGCAAGCCGGTCGCGCTCGTGCTGGCTGAAGGACGGCCAAGGATTATCAACCGCATCGCCGACGGCGCAGGCGCAATCCTCATGGCCTACAACCCCGGCAACGAGGGCGGGCAGGCCGTCGCCGATGTCCTGTTTGGCGATTACAATCCGGGGGGCAAACTGCCATTCACCTACCCGCGCTACCCCAACGCGCTGCTCACTTACGACCATAAGACCTTTGAAAAACAGGATACGAGTTTTGGTCTCACCGCCTTCAACCCACAGTTCGAGTTCGGGCACGGCTTGAGTTATACGACTTTCAAGTACGACGAACTGCGCCTGAGCCGGAAGACGATTAACGAGGGGGATAAGTTGACCGTCAGCGTCTCAATCACAAATACAGGCCAGCGCGCGGGCGACGAAGTCGTGCAACTGTATCTGCGCGATGTGGTCGCATCTATTACGCCGCCCGATAAGAGGCTCAAACGTTTCGCCAAGATACGCCTCGAACCCGGACAGAGCCGCACGCTGAGCTTTGAACTGGAGCGCGACGACCTGACCTTCATCGGTCAGAACAACAAGCCGATGATCGAGCCGGGCGACTTTGATGTTCTCGTCGGCGGCTTAAATGAGAGATTCACACTCTCACCGTCGCGTTGAGAGCGCGTCTTTCATCTGCTTTTTTCTTCTCAGCGCCTTGGCGGCTTGGCATGAAACTATTAAGAAGGGAAACCGCCTGCTTGACAAGAAACTTGGAAGCGGGGCTAAAAGATGTACGGAGGGACGGTGATTAATTTACTGACCCGCCCAGAGGGTGAAGTGCGAGGAGCGTGATCGTCGTGGGCGTGCCGTTCTCGACCCCGACCTTGAGGAGCGCTTGATAATATCTAGGGGCGACATTATTCGCACCCACTTGGCGTAGCCGCTGTTCGAGGACAGTGAGGTGATTCCTCGTGGTGATGAACTCGGCTGCTGCCTCCGTACCCTCACTGTAAATACCGGCCAGCGTTATCACGGCGTTCTCGCCGGAGACGTTCGGTTTGACGGTGATGAGCGCGTAATCTATCAGCAGTTCTCCTGTCTGCTCGTTGAACTGCGGCTTGTATTCGCGTTCCTCGCCGGGGAGGGGATGACGGTTTTCGATTGTTGCAGAGTAGGTGTAGATGAAACTCTCATCCGTCGGAAGCTTGCGCGACCATTCGTTAACGTAGATGCTGCCGAGCAGAATGACATTCCGGTATTTCAGGTCGGAAGCGCTGACCTGACGGCTCTGCTTGACCAGAATGCCTTTGTTAGCCGTGCGAAACAAATCGGCGAGGCGGTAGAGTCCGATGGCTTCGCCCATTCCCGTATACATCCCGAGCGAAGGAAGCAGCCGTGTCTCTGCGCCCCCCGTCCACTGCCCTTTGAACTCCGGCGCGTCGGACATCACGCGCGCCTGCTCAGGACTAAGCTGGATGGCGCGTTGCGTCAGAGCATCCGGGTCAGCTTTATTCACAAAACGATAGACCGCCGGGTTACTTAAAACCAGCAGGGGCGGGTCGGGGTCGCTCAGGAACGCTCCCCAGACCGTCTTGATTTCGTCGGCATTGGTGAAGGATTGAGCGTCCATTGCACTGCGGCGCAACTCGCGGTTTGAAAAAGACAACGCCACCAACGCCAACACCAGACCGAGGATGATCGCGCCTAAAACCCAAGGCAGGATTCTCCCTGCGCGTGCGACCGGAGCGGTTTCGACGCTCGCGTGGATGTTTGACGTAGCCGACGACAGGCCGTTGCCGCCCGGCGGTTGTTCATGAGTTGCGGCGGGAACCGCGGTGACCGATTCCGGTTGGAGTTCGTGGTCGTTAGAGATGAAGACCGGATGATAGTGTCCTTTAGGGAGGTCTATGACGACCTGATCGCTCTTGCCATCCGTGGCGTAATATTCCTGCAATTTCGTGCGCAGCCTTCCGGCTTGGACGCGCACCACTGAATCAATGCGAGGGTCATAGTCACTGTTTCGCCCGAAAACCTCTGTCGCGATGGTGTATTCTTTGAGTTGCACCTCCTCATTGGCAACCGTCTTCTCCACGACGAAGCGAAGGAACGCCTTGAGACTCTCAGAGTTCTGTAGTGTACGGCTCTGAAGGACTTTCTCTAATTGCTCAAGTTTTTGTTCTTTGCCTAACTCCATACTCTTAGCTACGAACCTCTGAAAGCATGCATGAGAGTTGCACGACGGGGCGAGACGCCGTCACAAGCAAGTGTGAATTGACAATGATTGTTCAATAAGCCAACAAAGGCTGGAAGGTCTCGAATGACGGCAGGATTATAAGCCCATAAACTCGATTTCAACAACCGGGACAGGTGCGACATGAAAGCCGCCGGTTCCGTGTCCAACATCTCATCGGCCTGTGTTTTCGCTATGTAACGAGTTACTTCCAACATGTAACGCGAAGTTTCTCTCTATAACAGATGCGCCCTGAACGGGCGTGTCTTACGGTATCATACAGACAGTAACTTTTGTCATCGTTAAATGTCTATTATATTATATCTAGGTCTTAATCTACGTGTCAGCCCGGATGCAGTACTTCCTGACCAGATTATATTAACAAGCCTTACCTGCTGAGCCATACTTTACAAGAATTGCTGTTGGGAAAATTGCTTTCTTTCGCGGACGGGGGCAGACCGAACCGGAAATCTGTTTGCAGAGATTTGAGTGATGCAGACGACAGCCAAACCTCTCTGGCTTTTGCGTCTAGTCAATTCAGTCAATATGGCTTTGCATAACATCCAGACTGATTCAAAAAAGTTGGGGAGATATTCTTATGAGCAAGGTAAGTCCACGTCAGAAGCTGAAGCTCCGTGGAAAAGAAACCGGATGGAGTGGGATACAGGGCATTCTGTGGGCATTAGTGCCTTGCTTGATATTGCTTCTCGCGCTGCCGGTCGCGGCTCAAAAAACCTCCGGGCAGATCACTGGCACTGTTCTCGACCCGAGCGGCGCGGCGCTGCCTGATACGGTAATCAGCGTGACTCAGGTCGGGACGGGACTGAAACGTGAGGTGAAGACCAGCGATGACGGTGTTTATACCGTGCCCGATCTGCCCATCGGCACTTACCGCATCTCCGCGACCCACTCCGGTTTCAAAGAGTCGCTGGTTGAGAGCGTGACGGTGAACGTTTCGACGACCACCAGACAAGACCTGACGATGGAGGTCGGAGGAATCGGCGAAAAGGTGGACATCATCGCCAGTGATGTTCAGATTGAGCGAGAGACGGGCACGGTCGGCGGTGTCATCAACGGCGAGCAGGTGCGGGAGTTGCCGTTGAATGGCCGTAGCTTCGTGCAACTGACGCAGTTGCAGCCCGGCGTTTCGCCCGCCACCAACTTCGACAGTAAGAATAAGGGGCTGTTCTCCGGCGTGGACTTTTCCGTTAACGGTAACAACACGCAGAGCAATCTCTTCCTGACCGACGGGGCGAACAACAACGACACAGGCTCGAACCGGACTGTTCTGTTATACCCCTCGATTGAGGCCATCGCCGAATTCAAGATGCTGCGTAACAGCTATGGCCCTGAATACGGGCAAGCTTCCGGCGCGATCATTTCCATTGTCACGCGCGGCGGCGAAAATGAGTTTCACGGCAGCCTCTTTTACTTCGGGCGCAACGACAAGTTGAATGCGACAGACTTTTTCGTCAATCGCACGGGCGGCACGAAAGACAAACTGCGCCGCAACGATTTCGGCGGTTCGGTCGGCGGGCCGATCAAGAAAGACCGTCTCTTCTTCTTCTACTCGCAGGAGTGGAACAAGGAGATTCGCGGCTTCACGCGCTTCGGCAGTGTCCCGACGGCGGCGGAGCGCGCTGGCGATTTCAGCCACCCGCGTATCGTCAACGGGCAGAACTGTAGCGGCCCGGCAATCGGAAACGACCGTCCCGGCTCTGCCACACAAATTATTCCACAGGCCAACCTGAGTCCGGCGGGACTGCTGCTCGCAGGGCTGTACCCCTTGCCGAACATTTCCAATGCCAGCGATTGCAATAACTGGGGCGAATCAACGAATGCGCCGATTGACTTCCGCGAAGAGAATGTCCGCATAGACGCAAAGCTCAGCCAGTCTCACCAGCTTTTCGGGCGTTACACACAAGACCACTGGGAGAACCCCGCGCCGATTCTACTGACGGCGGGACTCTGGGGCGACGATCCGTTTCCGGGCGTCGAGAGCAGTTGGTTCCAGCCCTCGCGTCAAGTCGCCGTCAAGCTGACTTCGACGCTCGGCGGCTCGGCGGTCAATGAAGTCCAGTTCTCCTATTCAGCCAACCGCATCAATGTCACGCCGGGACTCGGCGGCGATATTAATACGCAGCTTAACACCGCCGTTCCCAGCTTCTTCCCGGAGAGCGTTAAGACCTACGGAGGCGACCGCCCGCACCCGGTCTTCTGGGGTGGCATCGCACCCTTTAACAGCAATCGAGGCCCAGACCTCTGGAGCAGCGCGCCCTTCCATAACTCGCTCGATATTTACTCCATCCGCGACGACTTCTCGAAAATCAAGGGGAGCCACGCTTTCAAGATGGGTTTCCTCTTCGATAAGGCATCCAAGGATGAGGACGTGGGCGGCTCAGGCGCATCTGAAACGCCGCAGTTCTGGGGCGCTTGCTGCGCGAACAATTCGGGAAACTATCTGGCAGATGTCCTGACGCGCGGGAGCCAGTTCGGTTTCAACGAGACCAACAAGGAGCCGCACGCGCAACTCCGCTATAACAATCTCGAATTCTATTTCGGAGACACATGGAAAGTGCGGCCTAACCTGACGCTCGAATTGGGAGCGCGCTGGTCGTTCCTGCGCGAGCCGTATGAAGCTAATGATGCGATGAGCGTCTTCGACCCGCAGTTCTACAATCCGGCGCGGCCTTCGTCAGACCCCTGTAACGGTCTGGTCGTTCCGCCCGGCACGAATCCTTGCGCTGGCATCACAGGAGCCAGTACGCCGCATGAGGGTGTCAACCGTTCGCTGCGCGAAAATAACAATCACTTGATCGCGCCGCGTCTGGGGTTGGCCTACGATCCGTTCGGCAATGGTAAGACGGCGATTCGCATGGGCATCGGCCAGTTCTTCCAACGCGAGCGGGTAGGGCCGTTGCTCGGGCTGGCGGGGAATGTTCCGTTCGCGCTCGGCGTCACCGGCACACGGACTTTGGATTCGGGCACGATCAATCTCGACGGGCCGCCTAACGGTGCGCCCAACCGGGCTTGGGATCCGTCGAACAGCATTCCCAACGCATGGCAATGGAACTTGACCGTTGATCAGCAACTATGGAAGAACGCGGTCTTAGAGATTGGTTACGTGGGCAACCGCGCTCTGCATCAACTGACCAACTACGACATCAACCAGCCGCTACCGGCGAACAGGGCGGCGGCGGCGCTCCTTCAGAACGCGAATGCCCTGCGCCCGTTCTCCAACTTCGGCAATATCCTCAAGTGGGAGCGATCAGGCACGGCCAGTTATCACTCGCTTCAGACGATGTTCAAGACGCGGCTCTGGAGCAAATCGCAGTTCCAAGCCTCCTACACTTGGTCGCATTCCATCGCCAACGCCGCACTGGATGATTCCAGCGGCGGGCAGAGCGCCAATACGCGACTCGACACCTACAACGCGGAGTTGGAGAGGGGTAACTCCGGCATCAATCGTCCACACATCTTTGTGGCGAACTCCATCATCTATCTGCCGGAGTTCAAGAAGTCGAACGGATTGATGAGAACCGCCCTCGGCGGATGGGAGTACGCGACGATTGTCACGTTCAGTTCCGGCTCGTCTATCACGCCGAATATCGTTAATGGAAGTATTCCCAATCTGCCGGGCGGATTGTCCGGCATCGCTACCAACACGGCTAACGAGAGACCCGACCGTGTACCCGGCGTGCCGTGCACGATTGACAACGGCGACCCGACGCAGATTCTTAACCCTGCTGCTTTCACGCTCGTCGGGCACAGAATCGGACAGCCCGGCAACTCAGGTCGCGGCATCTGCCTCGGCCCCGGAATCAAGAACTTCGACATGTCGTTCTACAAGAATTTCAACCCCTCTTGGTTGCAGAAGCCATTCGGGGAAGCGGCGCGCGTGCAGTTCCGTCTGGAGTTCTTCAATGCCTTCAATCACCCGCAGTTCCGTGGAGACAGTTTGAACTTGAACATCGTCGGCGGGGCTGTCACCTGCGGCAACGCCCCTTGCAGCGCGACCAATAACTTGATTACAGGGGAAACCAAGAATGGATTCTTCGGGCGCGCAGGCAGCACACGTGGCCCGCGTGAAATTCAATACTCTCTGAAGTTGACTTTCTAAACTTCAACCAAAGCTCTAGGCAGGAAGGTGAGGCTTGACGGTCAGCTTTGCCTTCCTGTTATTATTGTTTCGAGGATTTCTTCCGAAGCTTTAACGAAAGACCATGACCGTAAGCAAGTCCCTGTCCCTCGTCCTGCTTTGCGCCTCTCTCTGGCTAAACGCCCAAGCGACTCAGACCCAGAGCAGCGGCACGCTTTCTCAATCTGCCGGACAGTCTCGCCCCAAGTCTCCGGAAGATGAACTATCTCGCCATCTCAGCGCGGCGGAAACTTACCAGCTTTCGAGTGACTTTGAACGAGCCGCCGTCGAGAACCGAGCTATCGTCGGCATCGCGCTTCGACGCCTCGGAACTATCGCCGTCCGTGAAGGACAATTTCGACGCGCGATTGAATTGCTGAACGATTCGCTGGCCGCCACCGACGATGCCGGGGCGAGGACGAACCTCTCGATTGCCCACATGCGCCTGCTGGAAATTGATCAGTCAATCAGACAGGCGCAGGCGGCTTTGAAACTCGACCAGAAAAACTCACGCGCACATCATGTCCTCGGAAAACTTTTCTATATGAAAGGCGAGTACCGGGATGCCCTCGCCGAACTCGAACGCGCCTTAGTCCTCGAACCCGACCTCGATGCAGCCTACACGCTGGGCATGACCTACCTGCGACTCAAAGAAGTTGGCCGCGCCAAATTACTCTTCGAGGAAATGCAGTCGGCTTTGAACAACAGCGCCGTCGCGCATAATCTGTTTGGCCGCGCCTACTATGAGACGGGTTTCGTGGAAGAGGCCGAGCGCGAGTTCAAGCAGGCGCTCTCGATTGACCCCAAAGCTCCGCGCGCGCACTTTTATCTGGGATACGTCATCCTCCAGCACGGCGCGAGCGAGCGGCTGCCACAGGCTGCCGCAGAGTTTGAGCAGGAGTTGCAACTGCACCCGCAGGATTTTTATGCGAACTTCTTTCTCGGCGTGCTGGCTTCGGGTGAAAACGACCACGCAAGGGCGGCGCGCTACCTGCTGGAAGCCACGCGGCTCAAGCCCGATTCAGGTGAGGCGCATCTATTCCTCGGTCAATCTCAGGCGGAACTGAATGACCCGGCGGCGGCGGAAAAGAGCCTGCGCCGCGCCATTGCGTTGACCTCCGACGTATCGAACAACAGCTATCAAATCAAGAGAGCGCACTTTCTTTTGGGGCGCGTGCTGCTCAAGGCAGGCCGACGCGTCGAAGCTGAGAAAGAGTTGGCCGTCGCGCGTGAGTTGCAAGGGCAGTCGCTCGAAAGTTCGCGGCAGCAGTTAAGTGAGATTCTCGGTCAGGTGGTGGACTCCTCGACAAACCATGTCACATCTCCCAGCCGGATTGCTGCGACCGTCCCGAACCATCCCGATGACGAGAAGAAGGCGGACGAGGCGGGCAATTCAGAAGTACTTTTAATCGAAGAATCCGCGCTCGATTCACAGGAAGCGGCGAAGTATCGCACGATGAAAATCGAGTTAAGCGAAGTTCTCGCGCAGGCTTATCACAATCTGGGAGTCATCTCGGCGCAGCAGGGACAATTGGCGGCGAGCCTCGGCGAATTCGCCGCCGCCGCGCAGTGGAAACCCGATCTGGCAGGCTTGGATCGCAACTGGGGAATCGTCAGCTTTCGCGCGGCGCAGTACGACAAAGCTATCGCGCCGCTCTCGCGGCAGATTAAAGCCCACGCCGAAGATGCTCTCGCGCGAAGGATGCTGGGCGTCAGCTATTACCTGACCGGAGATTTTCCGCAGGCGGTCGCAACTCTCAAGTCGCTCGAACTGACGCTCACGAGCGATCCTGAGTTGGCCTATGCTTACGGCGTCTCGCTGGTTCAGATGGCTGACCAGAAGACGGCGGCCGATTTGTTTGCGCGCCTCGCCGCGCAATATCCTAAAAGTCCGCAGGCGCGTTTTTATGCCGCGCAGGGCTTCGTGATGGTCGAGGACTACGAGCGAGCGTTACAGGAGTTTCGCGGCGTCTCGGAACTCGACCCCAAGATGTTAGAAGTTCACTACGATGCCGGGCAGAGCTTGATTCGTCTGAATCGCCCCGAAGAGGCAGAGACGCAGTTCCGGCAAGAGTTGCTGCTGAATCCTTCTGATGTGAGAGCGAAATATCATCTGGCTTACGTGCTGCTGGAACGGAAACAGCAGACCGGGGAGGCTCTGACTTTATTGAGGGAGGCGGTCGCCGCGCGTCCAGACTACGCGGATGCACGCTATCAACTAGGCAAGGCCCTCATCGAGCAGGGCGACGTGACGGAGGCTATCCGGCAACTTGAAATAGCCGCCCACATTGAACCAAACAGGGAATACATTCACTACCAACTCAGCATCGCGTACCGTCGCACTTCCAGAATTGCCGAAGCCGAACGCGAACTCCAATTCTATCGTGATCTGAAGGCGTCCAATCGGAGTCGTGAGCCACAGCCGGGGACGATGGGGGCTAAGCAGAATGTTCCCTAGGCGCGCTCAAGGAAATCGGCTTCTGCTGGCCTGCCTGCTGCTCACCATCAATTTCCAACACGCCGCAGGGCAGCAGAAAAACCCCGCCGCTGATAGCACCCTCGCGCGCATCGAAAAAAGCATCGAGCAGGGAAAAGTCGAAGAGGTCGAAAAACCTTTGCTCGATTACGCCGTCGCTCATCCCGCAGATGTCAAAGCTTTAGACCTGCTCGGTCAGGTACGTTACCGGCAGGGGCGGTTCGACGAAGCAAAAGCTTTAATCAAACGCGTGCTCGCGCTCGACCCCACACACGTCGGGGCGAAGATTAATCTCGGTCGCGTTATGTACGAGTCGGGCGAGCGCGAAGAGGCGCGACTCCTCCTCGTCGAAATTGCACGCACGCCTCCCGCCGATTCGCGTCTTCAACTGGCGCTCGCTAAAGCTCTATTGATGGTTGGCGAATTCCACAAGTCGCTGGCGGCGATTGAAAAACTTCCGGCGTCGCTCAAAAGCGTCGAAGCCCTGCCGTTGATGGCGGCGAGTTATCTGGCACTCGGCGAGCAGCAAAAACTAGCGGCCTTAATTCCTTTGATGCATAAAGCGGCAGGCGTCAGACCGGCCGTAGCCGCGCAGTGTGCCGAAGTGTTGCAGAAGGCCGGGATGGTCGAGCAGTCCGCCGGACTGTTACGCTCGGCGCTCGCCACGTCCCCGAACAATACGAGCGTGCTGGTCTTGCTCGGTCAACTCGAAACCGGTGCGAGAGATTTTCCGCGAGCCAGACAACATCTCAAACGCGCGCTCACGCTTGAACCGCGCTCCGCCGATGTGCTCTCTTCGCTGGCGATGTTGGAGGGCGCGGAGGGCAACTTCGCGGCGGCGCTTACAACTTTGAATCAAGCGCGTTCTTTGTCGCCGGATTCCGTGCCCGTCCTCGCTCAGTACGTCATCGCGGCGATGCGGGCTAGCCAGCCGCAGGCAGCGTCGGAGGCCGCTGCCGCGCTGCTCAAGCTGAAGCCGGACGAGCCTGAGTTTCTCTATCTCTACGGCGCGGCGTTGCTGCAAGGCGGAAGTCTTGTGGCTGCACAAAACGCGTTGGAGCAGTACGCCGTGCAGCGCCCCGTTGATGCGCGCGGCTGTTTGGCGCTCGGCATCGCCATCGCCGGGCAGCACAGCCAGCCGGAAGCCGCGCGCACACAGTTCGAGCGATGCCTTCAACTCGACCCCGCCAACGTGGAAGCGAAGTATCAACTCGGTCTGGTCTTCAAGTCGCAGGGTGAGATACAGAAGGCGATCCGGTTACTTGAGGAGGCCATCAGCCGCGCGCCCCGACACGCAGACGCTTTGCGCGAACTGGGCGCGCTCTATTTGCAGACGAGCGCAGACGCTCAGGCGCGCGAAGTCCTTGAGCGTGCTGTTGCGCTCAACCCGCAGGATGCCGAGACGCATTTTCAACTCAGTCGTCTCTACAACCGTCTCGGCGAAAGCGCGCTGGCGGAGCGCCATCTGAAACTGTTCCAACAACTCAAAAACGAGAGAGAGAAGAAGGTTGTCCAATGAGCGCGCGCGAGTGTCTGTTGGTTATTATTCTGCTCTCTTTAGCGTGTGGCTTTGGCCGGACGGCGAGCGGGCAGAACATTAAGAATCAAGACTGCACGGGGCGCAAGCTTCCGCAGTTGATTGATGTCACCGCGAAGACCGGCATTCGTTTCACACACACTTCCGCGCCGGAGAAGAAATATATCGTCGAATCAATGAGCGGCGGCGTGTTGCTGATTGATTACGACCGCGACGGCTGGCCGGATATTTATCTCACCAATGCGCCGACGGTTGAGATGGCGCTCAAAGGCCAGAAGGCACGTAGCGCGCTCTACCGCAATAATCACGACGGGACGTTTACGGATATCACCGACAGGGCGGGCATCGCCTATCCCGGCTTTGCGATGGGCGGCGCAGTGGGCGACTACAACAACGACGGCTGGCCGGACATGTATGTGACCTGTCTCGGCGGGAACGTCTTGTATCGAAACAACGGCGACGGCACTTTCACCGATGTCACGAAGAAAGCGGGAGTCGCAGATGGACGCTGGTCAGCGGGGGCTGCGTTCGGCGACTACGACGCGGACGGTTTCCTCGACCTGATAGTTGCCAATTATGTTGATTTCAAACTCGACGACCTGCCGGGTTTCGGCTCCAGCCCGACCTGCAAGTTTCGCGGCATAGACGTACAGTGCGGGCCGCGCGGACTCAAAGGCGCGGGCGACAGTTTGTTTCGCAACAACGGCGACGGGACATTTTCAGATGTCGCCAAACAGTCAGGAACCGACGATGCGGGCGGTTACTATGGCATGCAGGTCGTCTGGTCGGATTTCAATAATCGTGGACGCCTCGACGCCTACACAGCCAACGATTCGACGCCCAACTTCTTTTATCGCAACGAAGGGCAGAACAAGTTTTCAGAGATCGGATTGGAATCCGGCACGGGCGTGAGCGGCGACGGTTCGGAACAGGGAAGCATGGGCGTAGCGGTCGGCGACTATTTGCACACAGGCCGGTTCGCCATCTTCGTCACGAACTTTGCAGACGAGTACAATACGCTGTATCGCAATAACGGTAACTACGACTTTGCGGATGTCTCGGCGACGGCGAACGTGGCGCAGGCTTCGCGCCCTTATGTCGGTTGGGGGACGGGCTTTTTCGACCTCGACAATGACGGCTGGCTTGATCTGCTGGTCGTCAACGGGCACGTCTACCCGCAGATTGATACGCTCTCATCGGGCGCACACTATCGCCAGCCCAAGCTGTTGCACGTTAATTTGGGCGACGGAACTTTCTGCGATGGAAGCAGACAGGCAGGCGCGGCGTTGCAGGAGCCGCGTGCTTCGCGCGGCGCGGCTTTCGGCGATCTGGACAACGACGGGCACGTTGATGTCGTCGTTAATGATCTCGACGGGCCGCCGATGATTCTGCGTAACGAGGGCGGCGACGGCAATCGCTGGCTCACGCTCGAACTGGCGGCGACGAAGGGCAATCGTCTCGCCATCGGCGCGCGCGTCCGTGTCGTGACGGGCAAGGTGGAACAGACCGAAGAAGTCCGCAGCGGTGCGAGCTATCTGTCGCAGAGCGATTTGCGCGTTCATTTCGGCATAGGCAAATCCACAAAAATTGATCTCATCGAAATCCGCTGGCCTTCGGGAAAAGTGGAACAACTCAAAGACGTGGCCGCAGACAAATTCTACTCGATACTGGAAGGCGAAGGCATCGTCGCCTTTGAGCGCATCCGGCCTGCTGCGAAAGCCACGAAATGAACAGACGCCAACCACGCGCCACATTTTTGCGCGCCATCTCTCTCCTGCTTGTTGGCTGGCTGGTTGCTCAACTGCCGGTCACGGCCCAGACTACTGCTAAATCTCCTGACAAGTCTCCGTCCATCACCTTCTCAGACGTTTCGGCCTCCAGCGGGTTAACCGTCCCACACGTCTCGACGCCCGAAAAACGCTACATCGTCGAGTCAATGAGCGGCGGCGCGGCTCTCTTTGATTGCGACAACGATGGACGCCTCGACGCGGCGGTAGTTAACGGCTCGTCGGTCGAACGCTTCAAGGCGGGAGGTGACTTCTTCATCACGCTCTATCGCCAGATACAGAACCCTGCGGGCGCGGCTGCGCCGCCGAAGTTTGAGAACGTCACGAGCGCAGCGGGACTCACACGCAAGGGCTGGGGCATGGGAGTCGTCGCGGGCGATTACGACAACG
Organism: uncultured Pyrinomonadaceae bacterium; assembly: GCA_964246705.1. Lineage (GTDB taxonomy): Bacteria > Acidobacteriota > Blastocatellia > Pyrinomonadales > Pyrinomonadaceae > DASZCR01. The sequence goes on along the minus strand of CAXTRQ010000004.1, from coordinate 43,944 downwards.
ACGGATTGACTGATTTGTTCGTGACGGGATTCGGAGGAAACGTTCTTTATCGCGGGACGGGGCAATGCAAGTTTCAGGACGTGACGGAGAAGGCGTCTGTGCGTGGCGGAGGTTTCAGCACAGGAGCCGCGTGGGCTGATTATGACCGCGACGGCGACCTCGATCTCTTCGTCGCGCGCTACGTTTTCGTTGACCTCAACAATCTTCCTGAATTCGGAAGCTCGCCGACCTGTTCCTATCGCGGCATACGAGTTCAGTGCGGCCCCAGAGGTTTGAAGGGCGAGACCGATCTGCTCTACCGCAACCGTGGCGACGGCACTTTTGAGGACGTGTCGCAGAAAGCAGGCGTCGGCGACGATAAGAAATATTACGGACTGGGGACTGTCTGGGGCGACTACGACAACGACGGCTGGCCTGACCTCTTTGTTGCTAATGATTCCACGCCCAATTATCTCTACCATAACAATAAGAACGGAACATTCACAGATGTCGGCTTTGAACAGGGCGTGAGCTATAGCGAGACGGGAGGCGAGCAGGGTTCGATGGGCGTGGCATGGGGCGATTTCAATGCGGACGGTAGATTAGACCTCTTCATCAGTAATTTCGAGAATGAGCCGAACGCGCTCTATAAAAATCTCGGTACGCGCGGCTTCGTGGACGTGGTGTTGCCGTCGAGAATTGCCCAGCCGAGTCGTCCCTTTGTCGGATGGGGCACGGCCTTTGTGGATTTCGATAACGACGGCTGGCCTGATTTGCTGCTGGCTAACGGTCACGTCTATCCGCAGCTTGAATTGGCTCAGGGCAAGAATGGGACTGGCTACCGCCAGCCGTTCCTACTCTTCCGCAACCTCGGCGATGAGACGTTCGAGGAAGTATCGAAGGAGGCGGGTCTGCGCGATCTTCCGCCCGCGTCTCGAAGGGGCGCTGCCTTTGGCGACCTGAACAACGACGGGCTAATTGATGCCCTCATCGTCAATCTCGGTGAAGCGCCGACCGTCCTCGTCAACTCAAGCGAGAACGAGAACCGGAGCGTAACCCTGAAGCTCGTTCAAACCAAAGGCAACCGCGAAGCAATCGGCGCGCGTGTCACGCTGCGTACATCCAGACACACGTCCCTTCAGGAAGTGCAGGCGGGCGCAAGTTATCTCTCTCAAAACGATGTGCGCTTGCATTTCGGCCTCGGTCAAGACGAAAAGATTGAGGGCGTCGAAGTGCGTTGGAGCAACGGCGAGACGGAGTCCGTCGGCGGCATCACGCCCAATCAGATACACACCATCACCCAAGGCAAAGGTGTGACAGCCTCGCTCGATTATCAAACGCGCCGCAGAGGATGAGTCTTCCGGCAGGTTTAAAAAGCTGTTTGAAAGGTATGTTTGATGCTGTCCCGACGGGACTTGTTCTCTCAGCTTTTAAATAACACGCCGGGGCTGTGAGGTCAGCCCTATTGGCGTGGTTGCTTCGGCGGTGGCGCGGCCAGAGTCTTCACCTGTTGACGCCACTCGGCGGGAGTCAGTTGTTTGAGGCGGGGCAACTCGGCGGCGGCGATAATGAGTTGCCTGATGCCGGGAATAACGGCGAACTCCAGCGCGGCTTTCGGCTTGGCGATCTGTTCGAGCGCGGCCAGTTGGTTATCGCGCCAGTCGGGGGGCGGCGCTACGTCTTCTGAGAGGAAAGAGACGGCTTCGAGTCCGATTGCTCCGAGATTGGACAAGTCGCTCACAAGCGGCTGGGCTTCATGCAGTGCGGGCGATTTATCCATCATCGTATTCAACGCCGGAGCAGCATTGCGCCACTCTGTCAGGAGGCTGCGGAGGTTTTCGTTGTAGAGTCGAAAATGCGGGGCGTCCGAGAGCAGCCCGTTAACCATCATCGCAAAGCGGCGTCCCGTCTCGCTATCGGGGCGTGCCACGTCCACGAGTCCTGTGAGCGGGCTGAGCATGGTCTGCGGGCGCTGGTTGTAGCGGCGATACTCTTTGACCGGCTCGACGATTGAGACGAGCGTCTGAAGCGGCGTAATGTCTCTGCCCTGCGCCAACCGCCTGAGCATCATCGCCTGATTCTTCTCGTGCGTCAGTCCCAACTCTTCAAGCTGCACGCTCACGATTGCCAGACGGCGATACATGTCTTCAACATCGGTGACTGTGCGCGGAGACCAGAGCCGCTCGGCGATAGCCGCCGTGCGCGGCCAGATGCGTGAGTCTATTGTTTCAGGGCTAACCCATTCGCCCCACATCGTCGCCTCGCCTCCGAGAATGTGCGCGGCCTCGGCGTCCGTCAGGTTGCTGTCGGCGGGCAGCGGGTCAGCGATGTAGTGTTGAGAAGTTGGAAAGATAAGATCAATGTAATAACCGGAAGAGAGGATGCCGTTATAACCAAGGCGTGCGGCTTCGGCTAGAGAAGCAGGGCCGCGCCAAGAGTGTATGACCACGTCTTTCGGAAGGTCGGGCTGAAAGATTTCGTCCCAACCCATCATGCGCTTGCCGTGCTTCTTGAGGATTTGCAGTAACTGTTGATTGAAATAGGTCTGAAGCGCGTGGTGGTCTTTGATGTTTTTCTCTTTCATGAAAGCTTGAATCTGCGGATTCCTGTCCCACTGCTTGCCTTCGTTCTCGTCGCCGCCGATGTGGATGTAAGCGTCTGGAAAGAGCGCGGCCATCTCGCCGAAGAAAACGTCGAGGAATTTATAGACCTCCGCGCGCGTCGGGTCGAGCGCGGGTTCAAAGATTCCGGCCTTGCGTTCAATCGTGTAAGGGCCGGGCGCGCTGCCGAGTTCGGGATGCCCGACGAGCCAGCTTGTCGCATGGCCGGGGATGTCGAACTCAGGCACGACGCGGATGCCGCGCTCTCTCGCGTAAGCGATGATTTCCCGCGCCTGTTCCTGCGTGTAATAGAGGCCGTCCGATCCCATCTCATGAAGCTTCGGAAACTTTTTGCTTTCGATACGAAAACCTTGATCCTCCGTCAAGTGCCAGTGCAGGACGTTGAGTTTCACGGCGGCCATCGCGTCGAGGTTGCGCTTCAAGACCTCCAACGGCTCATAGTGTCGCCCGACATCAATCAACAGCCCGCGCCACGGAAAGCGCGGTTTATCCTGAATCTGAACCGAAGGAATGAAGTAGCCTTCACGGTCGCTCTCAAGCAACTGCAAGAAAGTCTCTAAGCCTCGCAACGCCCCGACGACCGTGGCGGCGCTCAACACAGCCTGTCTGTCAGACACTTCGAGCGAATAGCTCTCATCTTCTTCGACCGAAGGTACTATCTGCCCCGCGCTCCGGCACTGAACCGAGAGTGTCGCGTTGGCGGCGTCGCTCGCCAGCCCGCGTGGAAACTCCAACAGCGTGCGCCATTCGAGCCGCCTGACGGCACGCTCTATCCCGGCCTGCAACCGTCTGTCTGTATAACCTCCGGCGGCGACGGTGAAGGATTTGGCGATTAACAATCTGCCGGGATTAAAGCGCACCGCAGCGGGCACGGGCATTAAGTGGTGCTCGGTTGTCGGCTGAGCGTTGGGCGCAGTTGTTTGAGCGGAGAGTTGCAAAGTGCAACACCAGAATAAAATGACCGGAATGTATTTTCTCGCTCTCATGTGCTCCTCGTTGAATTAGGTGATTCTCAGTTGAGTAGAGTGTGAGTTAAGCATCGCTCAGAAACTTGCTCACGCGGCGTATGTTACGGTGTCATCTCGGAGGTAACAGAATTAACGAACAATTGTCCAGTGCTTTTATCCGTCAGTAAAGGGACGGCAGCCGGTGTTTTCTGATTACCGCACGCCTCTTCTATCTGCTATTCTCTGGCTCCGAGCTATGAACTTCAATCGAGCGGTCTAAAGACTCTATGACCGACAATTCAACGGAGGTGTGGCGCATGAGTAAAGGATTTTCACTGCTGGCAATCGTCGCCATCGCGTTTGTACTCTCATCTCCCGCCAGAGCGCAGGAACACGGGCCGCCGCCGGGCGCATCGGATCGCAATGTGGGCGACGGCGTATCCGATATTAAAAGCCGGTCGGTCGAGATGGAGCGTGCGCGGCGTGATGCGGAAAAGGCTGACAAGAAGTCTGAGAACAGTCCCAATCAAAACTTCCCCCAGATTAAAGAGGACTTCGAGCGCATTCAAATCATCAACAGTGATGTCCTACAGGCGGCGAGCACGCACGACGCTGCGCCGGATTACATGCGCATTTCGGAAGCGGCCTCGGAGCTAAAGAAGCGAGCCGTCCGGCTCAAGTCCAACCTGTTTGCTGCGGAATCCGAAAAGCATTCAAAGGACAAGAGCAAGGAAGCCACGGAGCAGCAGCAGCAGCAGGACGTGAAGTCATTACTGGTTGCGCTCGACAGTGCCATCGGCGGCTTTGTCTCCAGCCCGATTTTCCAGAACATCAAGGTGATAGACCCGCAGGACTCCGCGAAAGCCAGACAGTCTTTGGAGCAGGTCATCAAGCTCAGCACGCAGGTCAGCAAGGAAGCCGATAAGATGAAAAAGGCGACCGAAGGTTCCGGTAAGCAATAGCAAGGACACAAATTCACGGCAGTATAGAGGGGGAGAGATGAAGAAATGGATCGCCTTAGCCTCGATTGTTATCGCGTTGCTGATTGCTTCTATCGCTATTAATGGACGAAAGCTTGTGACCCTGACCGCTGCTGAAACGACTGCTGAAAAGAAGGCGTCACCTGTTATCAACGAACACGAGCCGACGCCTGTCATCGTCGAGTTGTTCACCTCCGAGGGGTGTTCGAGTTGTCCGCCCGCCGATGCGCTGCTCTCTCAATTAGAAAAGTCGCAGCCGGTGAAGGGAGTTGAAGTCATCGCGCTGGCGCAGCACGTGGATTATTGGAATCACCTCGGCTGGGCTGACCCCTTTTCTTCGCCCGCATTCAGCGAGCGGCAAGGAGCATACGCGCAAGCCTTCGGGAAGGACGGTGTCTATACGCCTCAGATGATTATTGATGGCCGGACTGAATTTCCCGGCGGCAATCAGAACCTCGCTTACGAAGCCATTGCAAAAGCAGCGCAGACGCCTAAAGCAAACGTGCATATCACTCTATCGAGACAGGAAGAAAAGCAGACCGACCGGATACGACTGGGAGTGAGTGTCGAAGGACTCCCTGCCGTCAGCGACGGCGACACCGTCGAGGTGCTGCTTGCAATCACGGAGAGCAACTTATCCACCAACGTCGCGCGCGGTGAGAACGCCGGTCGCAGGCTGAGCCACACCGGCGTGGTGCGTAGCCTTCGAGTGGTGGGTAACATAGACCCTCAAAGTAAGAGCGCGTTCAATGCCGACCCCGTCTTTGATCTCGGAAAAAATCTGCGGCGTGAAAACTTGCGAGCCGTCGTCTTTGTGCAGGAGCGAACCAGCCGACGCGTGCTCGGAGCGGCGGCGACCAAGCTGGCAGGGTGAATGACCGTCCTCTCATGTCCGAGAGCGACGAAAGACTTCACCGCCACCGCAGACGTAGCGAGAGCGCGTACCTCCGATGCTGGTTAATTCTTAGGCTTTCCGGTATCACTGCTGTGGCGTCGGCGGTGCGTCCTTCTTCTGGCTCTCCACAGAGACCAAGGCGGTGCGAACCCCCTGTAGAGGAGATTGCAGCCGTCGCAGAGCAGATTGTTGATAAAGAAAATCCTCAACCAGAACGGCGCTCTCCCGTATCCGGGGCGGATACGGGAACTCCCGCATTTGGGACAGCGCAACTTAAACATCTCGGAACCTTACCTTTATTGATGAGCCTTAGCTCAGAGGGAAGACGTGCGCCAAAGTATAATCTCCCAAGCATCCCGATAGCCAGATTATTGAACGGCGGCGTGACTCAATTTTCTGCGCCATTCAAGCCCAAGCGCGTACAATCCGTCCGCCGCTGGCCGAAGCCTTAAGCATAGTATTACTTATCAAAACGAAGCCGGTTAGAATTACGCTGAGCCGGGATTCTCATCGCTTCGTTCCAAAAGCTTACTGCTTGACCTTCTGCAATTCATCGAGCGTGTGTTTGAGAGATTCGAGTTTTTGTCCGGCTTCACCGAGTTTGCCTTCGGCGGTCAGACGTTGATAGTCAGCGAGGTCTGCGGCGGCGCGGTTGATGAGTTCCGTTGCCGTGCTCGTCGTGCTCGATGCAGGGGCGGTCGGCGCGGTCTCCTGTGCCCCGGCGGGCGGGCGTGGTGGCGGAGTAACTCCGGCAGTATCACCGAAGAGATTTGTTAAAGCCTCCTCGAAGGTAGTGCCGTAGGCGAGCCGCTCCTGTGTGGCGAGGACGACGAGACGGAGTTCGGGCATCGGCGAGCGTTCGGCTTGTAGGTAAATCGTCTGGACGTAGAGCAGCCCGCGCCCCAGCGGGATGATGAGCAGGTTGCCGCGTTGCACGCGCGAGCCTTGTTGATTCCAGAGCGTTAGCTGCGAAGAGAGTTGAGCATTCTGGTCAATACGCGCGTTGACTTGTAGCGGCCCGTTGACGAGTTTCGATTTCGGAAACTTATAGACGAGCAGTGAGCCGTAAGCCGCGCCGTCGCTGCGCCCGGCCATCCAGCCGATGAGATTATCACGCGACGCCGGAGTGAAGGCGACGACGTTGACGAATTCCGTGGTCGGAGACGTGTCGGCGGAAGCGCTGTCGGGCAGTTGGAGCAGCGCGAAGTATGGTTCGAGCGGGCGTGCCTCCGTGCTGCCGTTATCCTTCGGGGCCGTCTCGCGTGCGACGCTCCACATGTCTTCGCGTTGGAAGAAAACTTTGGCGGTCTCCGTGTGATAGAGGCTGTAAGCTTCGGCCTGCGTTTTCAGCAAAGTTTCTGGATAGCGGACGTGCGCTCGCAAATCTTCGGGCATCTGCGCCGCGTCGCGGAAGAGCGCCGGAAACACGTTGCGATAGGCACTCAGAACGGGGTCGTCTCTATCGAAGACGTAAAAATTGACGCTGCCGTTATACGCATCAATTATTACTTTGACACTGTTGCGGACATAGTTGACGGTGTTTCCAGCCGTCTCGTAATGACGCGCATAAGGATATGTGTCCGAGGAAGTGTAAGCGTCCATCATCCAATAGAGACGCCCCTCGCGGTTCACGAGGATGTAAGGGTCTGCGTCGTAGATGAGAAACGGCGCGAGCATCTGCACGCGCTCACCGATGCGTCGGCGCATGAGCACGCGGCTTTCGGCGGTCACGTCGTCGGCGAATGGCAGCCGCGACAAATCGCCTAACTCCCACGCGAGAATTGAACGACGAAAAGCATTGCCGACGGGAAAACCGCCCTCGCCTTCGTAGACGGTCGAGGCATTGGCATCGCCCTGCGGATAATCGAACTCTTTCTGCTTTGTGTTGACGTAAACAATCGTGTCGCTTTTTTCGCCAAAGTAGATTTGCGGGCGCGTCACTTTAATGTCAGGCGCGCTTGATTCGGTCGGCATGTTCGAGAGAATAAATTCTGGGCGGCCTTCGGGCGTGAACCCTTTAGCGGTGTTCATCGTGACGCCGTAGCCATGCGTGTATATCAGTCGCTCGTTAATCCAGTTGCCGCGCGACGAGGCGGGTAACTTTGTGATGTCGAGTTCGCGCGCCGCGAGGAGCACCTGTCTGGTCTCGCCGCCGATTTGATAACGGTCAACATCCACGTCGTTGAAATCGTAATACGTGCGAATCTCCTGCACTTGCCGCAGTGTGTCTTGCAGCGCGTGATAATCCCAGAGGCGCAGATTATCGAGCGTCGGGCGATTCGGCGTGAGCGCGTAGGCGTCATTCGTCGTGTCGGCGGCAAAGTCGCGCGCTTCGATGCGTTCGAGATTGAAGGCGCGCCGGGTCGCCGCGATGTTGTATTCGATGTACGGAGCCTCGCGGTCGAGTTCGTTCGGCTTGACGATGAAGCTTTGCACGTAGCCGGGAATCAACATGGCTGCGATGAGATAGACGATGGCAGGCAAAGCGAGTACGCCAATCAACACGCGCAGCCGACGCCAGACGAATGCATTCGCGAGCGCGAGCAGAGCGGCGACCAGCAGCGCGATGGTGACGGCGACGAGCCCGGGCAGCAGGTGATGGTCTTCCGTGTAGGTGACGCCTGTGAAGATTTGGTGGTCGTCGAACAGATAGTCAAAGCGCGAGAAATAGACGCGGAGCGCGATGGCTGAGAGCAGCAGCGCCAGCGCCGCCGAGATTGTCTTGTAAGCCGCCGGGTGCTTCCTCGCAGGGAAGGGCGCAACTTTTGAGGTGAAATCTTCCTCAATATGATGACCCGCCGGAATCGAATGCAGCAACGCATAAACA
>CAXTRQ010000004.1:18701-35645 GCA_964246705.1 uncultured Pyrinomonadaceae bacterium | reverse complement strand
GCAGCGTGAACAGATAAAACCCTAGCCGTTGACCGAAGATCGGATCAACGTCCAACGTCGGCGGACTATTCAGCCACAGCGCGAAACGCTCCCACTCGCCGCTCATGCTTGCGCCGTAAGCGAGACCGACCAGCACAGCGATAATCCATGCCAGCGGTTTCAATAGACGGGCGGGCTTGATGAAGACCACTTGATCGTTCAAGAGGATGCGCCGCGAGGCGAGCGCAGAGACATCAAAGGTGCGCTCCATCAGCCAGAAGGCGCTCCGCAAAACAATCGTCGTCGCCAGCGCGAAGATAATGAACAGCGCCAGTTCATACTTAAAAGTCGTCCAGTAAACTGCCGTGTAACCGAGCGAGCCGAACCATAGAGTCTCCACGTAAATTGACACCGCGCGCGAGAGAACTATTGCGAGCGCAAAGACGGCGAGCAACAACCACCATCCCCATCTGCGCCTTCCTCGCCTCGGTTCACCAGAAGAATCAATCTCAATCACCTCACCGCTAAAGTCATCCGGCACAATCGGCGTTCGTTCTTCATTCATAGAAATAGGATACGCCGAAAAGTAGGGAAGTCTAGCAGGTGAAGATGGGAAATCTCGAAACTTCATTGGCGTGAGAATAAGTTTCACGCCAAGACGCCAAGGCGCGAAGAAAAATTCCGAGTTCAAAGAGCGTTTGTTCTGACATCAAACTTTGAGACGTTCAATCTTCCGCCAGAACGATGATTTTGTCCCCGGCTTCAAACGAGACCATTGCGGATTTTGGCGGATTGACGCGCACGCCGTAAGCATGGCGGGCACTGTTGGCGTATCGCTCCAAACGATAACCGATGGCAATTTCGCTGCGTTTCCGTGCGGATTCGGCGACAGTATAAAAGTTCACCTCTCGTTCCGGCGCGACATAATTTTGCGCCGGTTTAAGATAAATCTCCGAGCCTTCGGCGGCGAACAAATCCTCGAAGACTTCGAGCAGTTCGGCGTTCTCCGAAACTTGCGTCAAAAGCAATCCCGTCAATTCATCGCTCACGATAAAGTCGTCGGCCTTGGCGACTTCGGCCAGAGCGCGGTTGCGCCCGTCAATCATTTCGCTGACGACGCTGAAAGCCTCGCCTTTTTTCTGTTCGATGTCGCGCAGATGCAAAAGCGTCATCATTGTTTTGGCATCGGCGGCCTGCACGTCAAGCTGATCTGCGTAGCAAAGAATGATGATGTGCTGAAACGAGGTCAGGTCGAGACTGTCGAGCAACTTGCGGTCGGTCGCGTCGCCCGCTTCAACTTCGACCATGAGACGCCGTAAGCTTTCGGAAACTTTTTGCAGTTGAGTTTCAACTTCCGAAGTCTCTGACACGATTTTAAGAAACGAACCGGCGGCCACGTAGTTATCCAACTCGCGGACGATTATTCTGCCACGATTGTTCCAACCCAAAATCAAGATTCGTTCCGGGCGCGGAACTTCGTCGGGCGTTTGTCGAATCACACTCTCGTCAATCCGGACGTGCGAGAAACCGTCGAAAATAATTTTGTCATCGTCTTCGGCAATCACGATAATCTTGTCGCCGTCCCGAATGACGGTCTCCATCGGCGGATTGACTTTGACGATGCCCTCCGCATCTCGCAGTCCCATGACAGAACAATTTTCATAAGCAAACAATGCTTGACCAAAATTTTTGCCGGTTAGTTGCGGCTCTTCCTGAAAATAAATCTCGTCGCCGCCGTAATCCAAAAGCTCCTTATAGACGACGCTCAAGCCAACTTGCCGACAAGTTTGCACGGTGATGCGGGCGATCACGTCGCTCGACAAAATCAGCTTCGCTTCGTCTCGACCGACGATGCGCGCGACTTCCATATTCTTCTCGTCGCGGATTTCGGCGACGACGCGATACGGCGCGGCGCGGCGATCCGGGTTGTTCGTAATCGCCAAAATCATTTTGATAACCTGCGCGTCGGCATCCGGCGTGTCGTCTGGCGAGAGAATGACAACTGACTTGGCGGCGTGCGGGTTAACAATTTTGAGGTCGACGAGGTCAATCGGATTGCCCGACCGGCACACGACGCGCGTGTTTCGAGTATTGCCGACCTTCGTCCGAATTTCGTCTTCCATCTCGACTTTATCTCTGTCGGCGAGAATCACGATGCGCGGTTTCTTCTGATTCTCGTTGGCGATGATCAGTTCCGAGATAATCAGAAAAATTCGTGATGACCAGCCGAGAATCAGCGTGTGATTTTCTTCGACGACAAACGAACGCCCTTTGCGTAACTCTTCGAGCTTGCTTTGCAAGCCGGTGGACAAAACGCTGATGAGCAAACTCACGATAAAAATGCCGCCCGCCGTGACGCCGAACATCAAAATGCGGTAGCGCCAGCCCGCATCACCCGCGAGCGTTCCGGGGTCAATCGCGCGCATCAAACTTTGCCAGAACGCCTCCGCAAAGGTGAAAGTTTGCGGCTCCTGTCCCTCGGCGACTTCGGGCGCAACTCCCGTCAACAACAAAATCACGGTCGCCGTCAGGACAATAAAAAAGGACACCAATCCGAGCCACCCGATCAATGAAATCGTGCCGCCCGACAAACTTCTATCCAAGGCGTAACGCAAACGTTCGCCGAAAGTTGTTTTCCTCATTTGCCTATAAATCTAACGCCTTCTCTTAAATTGAGCGCTGATGTTTGCTGCGTTCATCCAAATGTGTACGATAATTACAACACTTTCTCAACCAACGATTGAAAACGAAAACGGCGGGAGCAGTCCCGCCGTAAGCCTCGAAATCTTTTGGTGGAGCAGAGGAGGGTCGAACTCCTGACCTCCGCATTGCGAACGCGGCGCTCTGCCAAACTGAGCTACTGCCCCACGCGTTTCGAGTTTGATGATATGAGGGGCGCGGCGACCTGTCAAGCGCGCAGTGGAAGCGGAGGTGGATGCGTCCGGAAGATGCGCTGTGAACCGTGTGCCCGGCTGCACGCGCGTCGTAAACGAGGGGCTTGCTGCCACGTCGTCTGGCTTTTAACTTGCGATGCGTTGGGCGAGGGAGGCGATGATGTCGGCGAGTCGCTCGACGTGACGACCGCCGCCCTGCGCCATACCGGGGCGACCGCCACCGCGCCCTTCCAGTTCCGTGCAGGCTTCACGCATCAGAGCGTTCATGTCGCCGCCGGCTTCAGCCGAGCGCGCGAAAACGAGGCGCGTGCTTTCGCCGTCGCGCGCGCCGAGCAGCGCGATGGCATGTGGATGAGCAATGATGGCCTGCGCCAATCTCTTGAGCGATTCGGCGTCTCGATTGTCGAAGACGCGCGCGATGATTTTTTGGCCGTCGCTTTGGCGGCAGATGGCCTCCTGTGACAATAACTCTTGCGCCTCGACGCGCGCCTCTAACTCTTCGAGCGCACGCACGCGGCGCAACAACTGCTTATTCTCTTCCAACAGGCGTGCGACCGAGGTGGGCGTCTCGTCGCGCCCGACGCTGAAGAGCGAGGCGACGGCACGCGCCGTCCCGTTAGCTCTTTTGTAATCGGCGAGAGCGCGATTACCCGCGACAAATTCGAGGCGCGTCAAACCCTTGGCACGCTCCCAAGAGCGCACCGCGATGATGCCGACCTCGCCCGTTCGTGTGGCATGTGTGCCGCCGCACGGACTCATGTCGAAGCCCTCGATTTCGATAATGCGCAGGTGTCCCTCGCGCGCCGAGTCTTTACGTAGAGGCATCCGCGCGGCCTCTTCCGGCGTGACTTGATGAATGCGCGCAGGGCGATCCTGCCAGACGATCTCGTTGGCGCGCTCGACTGCTCGTTCAATCGTCGCGTCCGACGGGTCGTTCAGCGCCACGTCAATTTCCGAAGACTGCTCGGACATGCGAAAGCCGCGCGTCTCGGCCTGAAAGAGTTCGATGAACGCTTGCGAGAGAATGTGTTGTCCAGTGTGCTGCTGAATGTGGTCGAGACGGCGCGGCCAATCCACGCGCCCGCGCACGCTCGCGCCGACCTCCGGCAAGTTTCCCTCGACGACGTGGATCACGCCTCGCTCCTCTTCGTCGAGACACTCGACGACGCGCGCCTCCGCAATCGTGCCGGTATCAGTCGGTTGCCCGCCGCCCGTGGGGTAAAAGGCCGTGCGGTCGAGTTTGACGCCCGCACGTCCGTCCTCGGTGCGTGAGACAGAGATGACGCGCGCATCAAATTCCGTGAGATGTGAATCGTTGTAATAGAGCCGTTCGGTCATAAGCAAATTAAAAAGCTGGTCGTTTGAAACAGCAGTCCTTTTATTCTTCTTTGCGCCTCCTGCGTCTTTGCGCGAAACTTTCTTTTTCGAGAGCGGAAGAGTTCACGCAAAGACGCAGGAGGCGCAAAGATTAAGAACGCGGAGCCGTGAGCGCGTCTTTTGAGAAACTAACGGAGGCGCGTGCGGAGCGTCAAGGCGGAAAGGTTTTGACAGGCGCGCGGCTGTGCGCGGATAATCGCGCGTCCGTTCAAATTCGACCCGTCTTTAAATTCATCTCGTCAACGTTCGGAGCCTCTTTGATGATCGCACCTTCCCGTCTCTCGCTTGTAAGATTGTTAACTTTTTATTCTTGTGCCGCGCTGTGCGCGCTGCTTGTGCTCGCGCCCCTGTGCGCTGCTGCGCCGCAGGAAGGATTATCGCCCGGTGCGCCTGCCCTCCGCATCTCGTACCGGCTGGCGATGCCGCATCCCGAGTCGCACCTGTTTGAAGTGGGGATGGAGGTGGAAGGTTTAGGGGCTACGGATAACGTCGAGGTGCAGATGCCGCGCTGGTCGCCGGGTCGCTACGCCATCTTCGATTTTGCGAAGAACGTGCAGGAAGTGAAAGCAGTGAGTTTCTGTCCTCCGCAGGCAAGGTGCGACCGGAGAGAGTTTCCGGTCACGCGTCTGGACACGCAGACATGGCGCGTTAATTCGCGGGGCGAGCAACGCGTCTCCCTCACTTATAAAGTCTTTGCCGATGACCTCTCCGGCACATTCTCGCAACTCGATACGCGGCATGCCAACTTTAACGGCGGCTCGGTCTTCATGTACGTCGTCGGCCACAAGCAGGACGCCGTTCGCCTTGAGATAGACGCGCCCGCTGGCTGGCGCACCGTCAACGGCTACTCGACGCGAGAGGATCAGCGCACATGGGAATTTCCGAACTATGACACGCTCATTGATACGCCGACCGAGATTGCGCCTGACTGGACGATGCAGGAATTTCAAGTTGAAGGGAAGACGTATCGCGTCGTCGTTCACGCCTTCGGCGACGACGGCGGCAGACGCGCCGCGCTCGCGCGCAACCTTGAAAAGGTTGTCCGCGCGGAGACGGCCATGTGGGGCGCGCCCGATCTGGAAAGCTATACGTTCCTCATTCACTTCGACCCGACGGCCACGCGCGGCGACGGCATGGAACACCTGACCTCAACGCAGATTATCGAGACGGGCATCCTCGCCGACGAAGACAATTACGATGGCGCGTTGGAGACGGCGGCGCACGAGTTCTTTCATGTGTGGAACGTCAAGCGCCTGCGCCCAGCCGAGCTTGGGCCTTGGGATTTCACGCGGCCTGTCGTGACCCGCAGCCTCTGGATTGCCGAAGGGCTGACGAACTACTACGGCAAGATGATGCTCAAGCGAGCCGGAATCTGGACGGACGAACAGCTTTTCGATTCGTATAGTAAGGCTATCGGCGGCATCGAAAATTCTCAGGGAAGCCGCTTGATGAGCGCCGAAGAAGCCTCGCTTCTCGCGCCGTTCCTTGATCGCGGGTCGAGCGAGCAGCGCACGAACCTCGGCAATACGAGCGTCAGCTATTACCCGAAAGGCGAGACGCTCGGACTCGTCCTCGATCTGTTGATTCGCGCACGCTCGAACGGACGCGCCTCGCTCGACGACGTGATGCGACGGATGTACGAGGACTTTTACGTGAAGAGCGCGAAGGCCACTTACTATCTCAAAGGGCGCGGGTTCACAGGTGAAGAGTTTGAGCGGACGGCGACGGAAGTGGCCGGGGCGGATTTGCACGATTTCTTCACGCGTTCGGTCGGCGGCGTAGAGCCGCCGCCGTATGAAGAGGCGTTGGCGGCGGTCGGGCTACAATTCGTGCGTGCGCCGGAGCGCGAGCCTTTCACGGCGGGCATCACGATTGACGCGCACGATACGCAGAACGTGAAGATTACGAGCATCCGTAACGGCTCCGCCGCCGAGCGCGCGGGACTCAAGCAGGGCGACGTGCTCGTTCAAATCGGTAAGGCTTACGTCACAACCGCCTCGTGGCGCAGCGCGCTCAACATCTTCAAGCAGGGCAACCGTGTGCCCGTCACCGTCCGGCGCGCGCACCAGACCGTCTCGACCAACCTCATGCTCGACGCGCCCGACCGCTACGACTACCGCATCGAAAAAATCCCAAACGCCACGCCGGAAGCCAACCGCCTGCGCGCCGCGTGGCTCAGCGGCGCAAAGTAGTCTCGCACTCCCGGAGTACAAGCGTATAAATCAACTCGCCTTCTTATTTGCGCCGTTTGGGGTAACTGATTTTCACGCAAAGGCGCAAAGAAGAAGGGGCGTGAGGCGGGCGTCGTTCGTCTACAGTTTTCGTCGGAACTTAAAACCTCTGTCGGTGTCTAAGCTAAGAACCGTCTGGCACACGGAGCGAGGTTTGAAAGATGAGTGGAACCATCAGAAAACTTTTCGGCGCATCCTTGGCGCTGACGCTGCTCGCGCTCTCCGCTTCTTACTTCGGGTTCCGTCTGGCGGAAGCTAAAAAGCCCGGCGCGGAGAACTTGCTTACGCAACAGTTCGCCGCAGACCCCGGCGACGGGTGGATGCTCGCGGGCGGCTTTCTCATGCTGATTGCGCTGGCCGTCGCCTTCGCCGCCGCGATGCTGTGGATGCAGGAGAGGAAAGACGGCGGTTAAGCCGCACTCTCAGGCACGACAATTTCAATCCCTTCGGGAATCACCTCGAAAGTCATCGGCAGCCGCCCGATCAACTCGCCGTCGGCCTGCACTTCCGCCTCGCCTTTGACTCTCAGACTGCGCGTGCGTAGAAAGCGCACGTCGCGTCTGTCGCTTGTCCAAGAGCCGCGCATAGCGTGGGTCAGCAGGTAGAGATAGCGCAGGCGGCTGTGCGAGTTGATGAGACAGACCTCGAACTCCTTCGCGTCGAGGCGCGCGCGCGGTGTGATGGCAAGCCCGCCGCCGTACCAAGGTGCTTTGCCGATAGCGGCGTAGGTTGCCGGAAAACTTTCGCCTCCCACTTCGACTTGGAAGGCGTGCGGCTGCCAGTGCGCGAGATGACCGAGTCCCGAATACCAGTAGGCCGCTTCGCCCACGCGTCGCTTCAGTCCCGCACGGACATGCCGCACGACCGACGCATCAAGCCCGACTCCGGCCATCAAAAAAAAGTATCGCCTCTCTCCTGTCGTCTCGTTCAAAGCGCAGCCCAGAGAGATGCGCTGCGTCCGTCCACGCACGAACGCTTCCGCCGCGCGCTCCGCCTCGAAAGGCAGGCGAAGGTGGCGAGCCAGTACATTCGCCGTGCCCGCAGGCCAGATAGCGAGCCGCGCGCCCGTGCCGGTCAAGCCCTGAAGCGCTTCGTTGATTGTCCCGTCACCGCCCGACACGATGATTTCTCGTGCGCCGTCGCGCGAAGCCTCTGACGCTAGACGCTCCGCATCGCGCGGCCCCGCAGTGTTGGCGACCTCGACGGCAACGCCGCGCGCTCTGAGAATCTCGCAAAAGCGTGCGACCTCCGCCGCGCGCCGCGTGCCGCCGCGTCCCGCGCGCGGATTAGAAATCAGAAGGGCTGTGCGTACCTCAGTCATGGTCAGCATCGCAGCCATCCTCTGCAAGCCGGATGCCGCGCTCCTGCTTTGCGCCTTTGCAACGCGCTCCGGATGTCCCTTGCTCTCTGCCGCCTATCTTATCGAAAGCCGCGCACGCATCTTCCGCCCGACGATTGTCGGAGGAACTTTGCAGTCGGTCTCGTGCGGAACGAGAAAAGGATTCAGCCCCGCGAGAGGCTGAACCCTTTCATATGTGCTCCTGAATTTCAAAGATGGGGCTTACTCCAGACGATAGTTCGGCGCTTCCTTCGTGATGATGACATCGTGGACGTGCGATTCTTTGAGACCGGCGGCGCTGATGCGTGTGAAGCGCGTCTGTTCTTGGAATTCGCGGATGGTGCGGCAGCCCGTGTAGCCCATTCCGGCGCGCAGCCCGCCGACCAGTTGAGTAACCATATCGGCGAGCGTGCCTTTGTAGGGAACACGTCCCTCGATGCCTTCGGGGACGAGCTTGGATTCCATCTCGGTCGCTTCCTGTGCGTAGCGATCTTTCGAGCCTTCGCGCATCGCGCCGATGGAACCCATACCGCGATAGGCTTTGAACGAGCGACCCTGAAACAGAATCAACTCGCCGGGCGATTCTTCCGTCCCGGCAAAGAGCGAGCCGATCATCACTACGTCTGCGCCCGCCGCAATCGCCTTCGCCACGTCGCCCGAAAATTTCACGCCGCCGTCGGCAATCAGAGGCACGCCGCTGCCGCGCGCCGCCTGCACGCAATTTGTTATCGCCGTAATCTGTGGAACGCCCGCGCCCGTGACGACGCGCGTCGTGCAGATACTGCCCGGCCCGATACCGCACTTGACGCCGTCCACGCCCGCTGCGATCAGTTCGCGCGTCGCATCTCCGGTCGCGACATTACCGGCAATAATTTGTGTTTCCGGGTGACGGCGCTTGATTTCGCGGACGGCTTCGATGACCCGCGTCGAATGTCCGTGCGCCGTGTCTATGACGAGACAATCAACGCGCACGCGCACCAGTTCGTCAGCGCGCTCTCTGAAATCTCCGGTCGCCCCGATGGCAGCGGCGACGCGCAGTCTTCCCAAATCATCTTTTGCCGCCGCCGGATATTTAATCGCCTTCTGAATGTCTTTGACCGTGATGAGTCCCTTCAAATGTTTATCGCCGTCAACGACGAGCAGCTTTTCGATGCGGTGCTTTTGCAGTACGCCCTTTGCCTCTTCGAGCGTCGTCCCGACGGGGACGGTGACGAGCGGTTGCGGCGTCATCACTTGGGAGACAGGAATCTCGAAGCGCGTCTCGAAACGCAAATCGCGGTTCGTGATAATGCCGACCAGATGCCCGTCTTCATCAACGACAGGGACGCCGCTAATTTTGTAGCGCTCCATCACGACGAGCGCCTCCCGAACGGGGCGGTCGGGGCGAATCGTGACCGGGTCAACAATCATGCCCGATTCGGAACGCTTAACCTTGTCAACTTCTTCGGCCTGCCGCTCGATAGGGAGATTTTTATGAATGACGCCGATACCGCCCTGCTGCGCGATGGCGATGGCGAGCGCGGCTTCGGTGACAGTGTCCATCGCCGCCGAGCAGAGCGGAATCCGCAGGGAGATGCCGCGCGTGAACTGCGTCGAGGTGTCGGTTTCGGTGGGCAACACGTCGGAACGCGCGGGGATTAAGAGCACATCGTCGAACGTCAAGCCTTCGGCGAGATCGTTGGTAATCATTGCTTAAATACTCCTTACTGAAAAAGCCTCGTGGAGCCGGGCCGCCCCGAACGGAAATCAGAATGTAAAAAAGCCCGCGAAGTTCAGCGGGCGCGTCGTGCAGCAGTCTCTTGAATTAATTCGGGCGCAAACTTCGGGCGTCGGCGCATAAAGCGCGGCGTACTGCCACCGTCGCTTGAGCCTGTGCGCCTGATGTCTCATGGCAGAAACTCCCTGTAGTTGTCTTTCGTGATTGTCCATTCGACAATCCCCGCCTTCGGCGTCGCCGTAGGTGCCTGCGCCACCTGCCCGTTGATGCTCACTTCGAGCTTATCCGCTTTGGTCTTCGAGTATCTTATCGCCAGACGAGCCTGCGGCGCGAACTGCTTCGTCTCCTCCGACTTCAACGTCATATCCGAGCGTTTTTCCTCGTCCACGCTCGTTGACAGCCACACATCTTCGCCTTTGGCTTTGACCTGAATGCTGAAACCAGCCGGAACGTTGGCCGCTGGCGTGGTCGGTTGCGCGGGCGCAGGATTGCCCTGTTTGGTGTCGGTCGCCGTGGCCGTGGGAGCCTTGGCCGTCGTGTTTTCGGTGCGCCTGTACCAGTGATAACCGGCATAGACGACGAGCACGATGATACCGATAATGATGATGCTCAAGAGCGCCGTGACGAAGGGCGGGCGCGCGGCGTCTCCGTCCGTGTAGATTTGCGAGCGGCGCGGAGAGGTTGCGACCTCTTCCTCGGATTCACCGCGCTCGCGCATGGTGCGCGCATAAAGTTCGAGCGCACGGTTTTCGTCAAAGTGGATGTGTCTGGCGTAAGCTTTGATGAAACTCTTGTTGAAGATGCCGCCCGGCAGGTGCTTGTAATCGTCCGTCTCGATGGCTTCGAGGTGGCGCATCGTGATGCGAGATTGTTCGGAGATTTCGCGCAGGGTGACGTTGCGCGCCTCTCGCGCGCGACGCAACTGTTCACCGAGAGAACCGTCCGCCCCTCCTGCTCGCATACCGCCTTCGAGAGTCTGGTCAGAGGTTTTAGAAGTCACGTGGCGTTTGTCTGCAAAATTTAACTTCTCTTTCAAATGCGCTGCCCGTCCGTCCGGCAGTCCGCGCGCACCCTGCGTTCGGCAAGGTCGTCCATGCCTTTTGATTCAATATAATGTGCCGCCGCAAGACGTGTCAAACTTCTCTAGGGCAAAACTTTGCGCGTCTCTTGAACTTTGCCGCGCACGGTGCTACGGTTGACGAAATTCGGAAACAAGCCGGACACGTTTTTAACTTCTACAACTAGAAAAGCGAGGATTTCAAAGATGCCTCTCGAAGCACTCGGTATGGTTGAGACGAAGGGGTTCGTCGGCGCGGTCGAAGCTGCCGACGCGATGGTTAAAGCCGCCAACGTCCAACTTTTAGGCAAAGAGTATATTGGCGCAGGTTACGTCACGATTTTCGTGCGCGGTGATGTCGGCGCAGTCAAAGCGGCGACCGATGCCGGAGCAGCGGCGGCGCGGCGGGTCGGCGAACTCATCAGCGTCCACGTCATCCCGCGCCCGCACGGCGAGGTCGAGCGCGTGCTGCCGACCAACAATCGCACAGGCTACAGCCCGGACGAGCGCGCCCTCGGCGGCGGCAGCGGCGGACAACTCGGCGAAGGCGATCAGGGAGGCCGCTCGCTTCAAGGCGCACGCGAGAACAACAGGGAAAAGACGAAGTGACGAGTGACAAGTGACAAGTTAAAGACAGCTTCGCTCTCATCATCCGAGATTCGCTACCAGTCACCGTTTTCGGTTTTGCTCGTCACTCGTCACTGGTCACTCGTCGCTGTTTTTGGAGGCTGTTATGGCGGTTGATAAAGATTTGGTGTCGGTGCAGCAGGCGCGCGATATGGTTGAGGCGGCGCATCGCGCGCAGACTGCGTTGGCGCGTTTCGACCAGCAGAAGATTGACCGCATCTGCGCGGCGATGGCCGGGGCCGCTTTGCGCGAGGCGGCGCGTCTGGGCGCGCTGGCCGTCGAAGAGACGGGCTACGGCGTCCCCGACGACAAGCGCGAGAAGAACCGCTTCGCGGCGGAAGACGTGTGGAACTACTTCAAATCTCTGCGCACCGTCGGCGTCATCAACGAATCGCAAGACGTGTTGGAGATTGCCAGCCCACGCGGCGTCGTCGCCGGTATCATTCCTTCGACCAATCCGACCTCAACCGCGATCTTCAAAGTCCTTATCTCCATCAAGTCGCGCAACACGATTGTCCTGTCGCCGCACCCGTCAGCCGCTAAATGTATCGCCGAGACGGCGCGCGTGATGCGCGAGGTCGCCGTCAAAGAGGGTTTGCCCGAAGACGCCATCGCGTGCATGACGACGGCGACCATCGAGGGCACGGAAACTCTGATGAAGCACAAGCAGACCGCCGTGATTTTAGCGACGGGCGGCATCGGGCTGGTGCGTGCGGCCTATTCTTCGGGGAAGCCCGCCTTCGGCGTCGGGCCGGGCAATGTTCCGGTCTTTGTTGAAAGAACTGCTGACGCCGCTCTGGCCGTGCAGAATATTCTGACGGGCAAGACTTTTGATAACGGTACGATTTGCGCCTCAGAGCAGGCCGTCGTCGCCGACTCGCACATTGCGAAACAGGTGCGGCAGGAATTTGAAGCGCAGGGCGGCCATTTCCTGAGCGCATCGGAGGCCGATCTTTTGGCGAAGGTGGTCGCCACGCCGCAGCGCAGCCTGAACCCGAAGATCGTCGGCAGGTCGGTCGAAGTAATCGCGCAGATGGCAGGCATCACGGTTCCGCAGGGGACGCGTTGTCTGATGGTCGAGGTTGGGGGCGTCGGGCGCGAGCATCCGCTTTCGATGGAAAAGCTGTCGCCGATTCTGGCCTTCTACGTCGAGGACGGTTTAGAACGCGGAGCGGCGCGCTGCTTTGAAGTTCTCTCTTACGGCGGCATGGGGCACACCGCAGGCATCCACACGCGCTCGCGCGACATGGCGCGCGCCTACGGCACGGAGATGCCCGCCTCGCGCGTCATCGTCAATTCTCCGACGACGCACGGCGCAATCGGCTTTTCGACCGCACTCCCGCCTTCGATGACTCTCGGCTGCGGCTCTTGGGGCGGCAACGTCACCTCGGACAATATCTCGCCGTGGCACTTGATGGACATCAAGCGCGTCGCCTTTGAGACGCGACCTGTGCCGAGCAAGCGCCCCGCCGCACGCGCCGCGCAGCAAACGCAACAGCAACCCGCCGACCGTTCGTCTGCGCCGCTGCAACCCGCGCCCGCGTTGGCGGGCGGCGGCGGCGCGACAATCGGGGCGAGCGTGCGCGGCGGCACGGTCAGCCGTGAAGACATCGCAAAGATTGTTGACCGTTTTCTGTCTGGACGCCAAGCCGGTCAGATGCCCGTCGAGGGCGGCGCGACTCTGCCCGTCACCGATTCGCCCGCGCCGGTACAGACTAACATTGACCTCGAACCGCAACGCGCCGCACATTCCGGCGGAGCCGCTCCGCAAGCGCAGGCCGCGCCGACCGCGCGAGCCGATAGCGGCGTCAGCGACGGTAAAGCTGCCCCGCAAGCAGGCTCGGCAACGACTGGCGGCAACGGCTCGACAGCGACGGCTGCGCCGTCGCCAACCACGCCGCCGCCTGCGACAGCTAAACCGGCGACCGCTTCGACCGACGCGAACGGTAAGACGGCGGGCGCTGCAAACGGCCATCGCACGGTGGACTTTGTCTGCGAAGACGACGTTCGCCGCGCCATGCAGAAGGGCGAAAAGATTTACGTCAACGCACGCACCATCATCACCCCCGCCGCACGCGACATGGGTGAGGCGTCGGAAGTGTTTGCAAAAGGATGAAAACAGTGACGAGTGGCAAGTGGCGTGTGACAAGTTGAAAGCTTGTTTTTACTCGTTACTTGTCGCTCGTTACTTGTCACTGCTTTTATGTTCCTAGGAAAAGTCGTCGGCATGGTCTGGTCAACGAAGAAGACGCCCGATCTGGAGGGCGTCAAGTTTCTCATCGTGCATCCGATTGATCTCGATAAAGAGCCGACGAAAAACATCGTCGTCGTCGCTGACCGGCTTGGCGCAGGCG
This sequence comes from uncultured Pyrinomonadaceae bacterium, assembly GCA_964246705.1. Classification (GTDB taxonomy): domain Bacteria; phylum Acidobacteriota; class Blastocatellia; order Pyrinomonadales; family Pyrinomonadaceae; genus DASZCR01. Next base: position 22,070 of record CAXTRQ010000004.1, on the reverse strand, counting down.
TCGGCGAAATCGTGATGTGCGCCTACGGCAAGGCGGCGCGTTCGGCTATCGGCGATCAGGAGATGTCAATCGAAGCAGCCGTCGTCGGCATCGTTGACCGCGTGGACGTGCATGACGCTGAATCGGAAGAACTGCGCGAAGCGGCGCGCGAACTGCGCGGGCAGAACAATGGAGGAAGGTAGAAGTAAAAAGGTAAAAGTAAAAAGGCAAAATTCAATCGGCGTCTAGAGAGATTTTGGTTTTCACTTTTGCCTTTTTATTTTTACCTTCTTTAGCTATGGCAAACGAAGAGTTGATCTATCGCATCACGCGCGCCGTCTATGGGCGTCTGGGCGCGTCGGCGGACGAGCGGACGGTGGAGAATCTAGTGACGGACATCTACCGCGCCGTCGAACCTGTGGTCGAAGCGAGCGGCACAGTGCGACGCGAAGGGGCGCGCGGTGGCGACGGCGCGGAGACGGTGCGCGAAGCAGGGGCGCGTGCCGAAGGCTCTGCCGACCGACTCGTGATCTCTGTGTTCGGCGTTGATCATCCGGGCATCGTCGCCGCCGTCTCGCAGATTTTGGCCGAAGCGGGTTGCAGCATTATTGACATCAACCAGACGGTCGTGCAGGGCAAGTTCGCGATGGTCATTATCGCCAACACAGAGCGGGCGGCAAACTCGGCGGCGGAACTCAAAGAATGTTTCCGCAAAGAAGGCGAGCGCCTCGGTGTCCGCATCTACGCCCAACGCGAAGACCTCTTTAACGCCATGCACAGAATTTAAAAGCAGTGACGAGTGACAAGTGAAGAGTTAAGAGTTGAAGAAAAACAGCTTGGCTCTCAGCACTCTTTATTCATTACTGAAAACTGTATTCGGGTTTGCTCGTCACTCGTCACTTATCACTGTTTTATGATTCCTGAAATCTCACGTCGGTGTTTAGCGTGCGGTGCGGCGGTGCGTGCCGGGGCGCGTTTTTGTCAGCAGTGCGGCGGATTGATTGGGAAGGGCGATGGCGGAGCTTTGAGAAACGAGGCGGAGGGCATAGAGCAGTCCGGCGTGCACGGGGGCGACGTTGAAGCGGAGGCCGCGCCTAACGTCGAACTTTTGACGGAGCACTGGCAGCACTGGGAAGAGAGCGTGCGCGTGCCTGTCGAAGAGGAAAACTTGAGCGGAAATCTTCAAAGCAGTGGCGAAGCTTCAGCCGAACGCGAAACGCCGTCGTCTGCGGTTAACGTCGAACAGAGAAGCGAGCAAGCCGCTTCCACCGTTGCGCTCAAGACGACGCGCGAGAACACGACGCCGAACGTGAATGAGACGGGCGCTGATTCAAATGAACCTGAGACGGGCGCAAGGAGACGACCGGCGACGAGGGTGCAAGAGAATTTGCGCCCACGCGTCGAAAAGATGCGAGAGGCTTCGATTGTCGTCATGGAGGACGCCCCGGAAGATTCCGGCCTACGCTTTCTGTTAATCGCCGTCGCGCTCTTTCTGCTTTTTATCCTGTTTCTTTTCATCAGCAGCTTTCTCAAATAGCCACGGCGGGCAAAACTTTTTCTATGGAATACAGTCAGGCTGAAATCTTGCAGACCGTACGCATGACGGAGATGGAGCACTTGGACGTGCGTACCGTGACGCTCGGTCTCTCCTTGCGAGACTGCACGCGCGCGACCATTGAAGCGACCGCCGATGCGGTGCGCGAAAAAATGGAGCGGACAGCCGCGCGTCTGGTCGCAACGGTCAACGAAATCGGCGACGAGATCGGCCTGCGTATCGCTAACAAGAGAATCTCGATTACGCCCGTCTCGCAGATCGCGGGACGCGTCCGTTCGGCGCGCGATTTCCTCATGCTCGCGCACGCTATTGACGAAGCAGCCGCGCAGGTCGGAGTAGATTTCGTCGGCGGTTACTCGGCGCTCGTTCATAAGGGTGTGACCGACGCTGAAAGTTTATTTCTCGATTCCATCCCCGAAGCCCTCTCGACGACCGGGCGGCTCTGCTCGTCGGTTAACGTCGCCACAACGCGCGCCGGAATCAACATGGATGCGGTCGCGCGGGTCGGTCATATGATTAAGGACGCGGCTGAGAGGTCGCGTGATAAAAGCGGACTGGCCTGCGCGAAGTTCGTCTGTTTCGCCAACGCGGTCGAAGACAATCCGTTTATGGCGGGTGCGTTTCACGGCACGGGCGAAGGCGAGGCCATCTTGAATGTCGGCGTCTCAGGCCCCGGCGTCGTCAACCACGCGCTGCGTCATGCGCCGAAAGATTTACCTCTACATGAGATGGCTGAATTGATTAAGAAGCTTTCCTTTAAACTGACACGCGCAGGAGAGTTAGTCGGGAGGGAGGCGGCTCGGCGGCTCGGCCTGCAATTCGGCATCATTGACCTCTCGCTCGCGCCGACGCCCGTACCCGGCGATTCAGTCGCCGAGATTATCGAGGCGTTCGGCTTCGAGCGCGCGGGCACACATGGGACGACCGCCGCGCTCGCGCTGCTCACGGATGCCGTGAAGAAGGGCGGCGCGATGGCTTCGAGTTCGGTCGGCGGGATGAGCGGAGCGTTTATCCCCGTCTCGGAAGACGCGGCGATGATCGAGGCGGCGCGCACAGGCGCGCTGACTCTCGAAAAGTTGGAAGCGTGGACGAGCGTCTGCTCGGTCGGCATTGATATGGTCGCCGTCCCCGGCTCGACTTCCGCCGAGACGATTGCCGCCATCATTGCCGACGAGATGGCGATAGGCGTCATGAATCACAAGACGACCGCCGTGCGGATCATCCCCGTGCCCGGTGGAAAAGTCGGCGAGATGGTCGAGTTCGGCGGACTCTTAGGGAGCGCGCCCATCATGCCCGTCAGCGAAATCTCTTGCGCCGACTTCATCCGTCGCGGCGGGCGTATCCCCGCGCCGATTCACTCGCTGCGGAACTAGCTGGAAGGACATTGAGAGAGCCGTCAATTTATATCGAGAGGCAAAAATTTATGGAAGCACTCGGGATGGTCGAATGTATGGGACTGGTGGCGATGATCGAGGCGGCGGACGCGATGGTTAAGGCCGCCAACGTGACGCTGGTCGGCTACGAGCGGATTGACGCCGGGCTGGTGACGGCGATTGTGCGCGGCGATGTCGCGGCGGTCAAAAGCGCTGTGGATGCCGGAGCGGCGGCGGCCTCGCGCGTCGGGAAGGTCGTCTCGACGCATGTTATTCCGCGCCCGCACGCCGAACTCGACGAAGGCATCCCCGTCCTGCACACGGGCGAGACGACGCGCAAGAAGATTAGCGGCTCGGTTAAAGGAAAGCCTTAGCGTCGTTACTTCTTAGCGGGGGGGGGGGGGGGGGGGGGGGGGGGGGGGGGGGGGGGTTGTGGGGGAAGAGGAGAGCACAGACCCGAAA
>CAXTRQ010000004.1:3436-18691 GCA_964246705.1 uncultured Pyrinomonadaceae bacterium | reverse complement strand
TTAGAGAAATTAAAAAATTTCCACAAACAACCCCCCCCCAAAGCCGCTAAGAAAACAAAAAGTTGAGTGATTCAGGATTTCAAATCTTAAATCTCTAAGCTCTGCGTTGGTAAATTCTTTAGCTTTCGGTTGAGGCTGCGGGCTGCGGGATGAAGCGGTAGCCGACGCCTCGGACGGTGAGCAGATGGCGCGGCTTCGCGGGTTCGTCTTCGATGTATTTGCGAAGGCGCACGATGAAGTTATCAATGGCGCGCGTGTCCGTGTCTTCGTGCAAGCCCCAGACCTCTTCGAGCACGCTGCGGCGCGAGACGGCGCGTCCCGCATGGCGGACGAGATAGCGTAGCAACTCGGCTTCCATCAACGTCAGGCGCACCGTGCGCTCGCCGACGCGCAATTCGAGCGCGTCGAAATCAATCGTCTTTCCCTCAAAAACGAAAAGGTCGTCGGCGAGATTTCCGGCAGAACTGCCGCGCCCGTCAACGTTGGTCTCCGCTCCGGCGTTGGCAGCCCTCGCACTCTCATTTCGCACGGAAGAAACTTCATGATCGCGGCTCTGCCATTCGCGCCGCCTGAGTAGTCCACCGAGTCTGGCGATGAGGATGGCAAGCTCGAAGGGCTTTGGCAGGTAATCGTCCGCGCCTGACTCGAAGCCGCGCAAAACGTCCTCCGGGCGACCGCGCGCCGTCAGCATCAGGAGAGGGACGAACTGCCCGGACTGCCGCAAGCGCGACGCGACCTCGAAGCCATCGAGGCCGGGCAGCATCACGTCGAGCACGACCACGTCGAAACTCCGTGCTTCATCGAGCAACAGCGCGAGCGCCGCTTCGCCGTCGCCGACCGTCTCGACCTCGTAACCTTCGGCTTCGAGATTGAAGCGTAGTCCGTCTGCGAGATGCTTTTCGTCTTCAACTACAAGGACGCGCGTGCTCATCTGTCTTTCATCTCCAACTCCGCCCCTTCCTCCGGCGCTTCCATTGCTGCGCCATTCAATTTGCCGGTGCTCGCCGCGGCGATGTTCGCCTCTTGCATCTCGCCAAATTCGCTTCTCAGCCTTTTAGCGATTGCCTCTTCGGCGCGCGGAAGTTGAATTGTGAAAGTGCTGCCGTGTCCTGCGCCTTCCGATTCGGCGAAGACGCGCCCGCCGTGCTTACTGATGACCGAACTCACGATGAAGAGTCCGAGTCCTGTGCCTTTGACGCGCGCCACGACGCGTCCCGGCGCACGGTAAAAGCGATTAAAGATGCGTTTAATCTGCCCGCGCGGAATGCCGATGCCTTTGTCGCTGACGCGCACGACTACGCTCTTCTCATCAGGCAGAGACACTTCGACCGAAATCTCGATGCGCTCAGGCGAATACTTGATGGCGTTGTCGAGCAGGTTCGAGACGGCGGCGCGCAGTTCCTCCGCGTCGCCACGCACGATGGCGCGGCCTGCATCTGCATCGAAGGTTTCCGTGTAACGCAAGGACGACGCATCCAGATTGTATCTGGTGCGCGTGAGGTCGAGACATTCGCGGACGAGCGCGGAGATATCAATGGGAAAAGTGTCAATGCGGCGGCGGCGATGGCCTGTGCGACCGGCGCGCAAAACCTGTTCGACCGTATGCAGGAGACGGTCGCTATCGGCGAGCATCACGTCGTAAAACTCTCGCCGCCTCGATTCGTCAACCTCGCGCGACTTCAAAGTTTCGAGATAGAGACGGATGGAAGCAATCGGCGTCTTCAACTCGTGCGTGACGGAGTTGATAAAGGCGTCGTGCTGTTCGTTGCGTCGTATCTCGCGCACGAGAAAAATCGTGTTCAGGACAAGGCCGGTGATGATGAGGATAAAAAAGACGATGCCGAGAATCAGCAGCGCGACCTTCTGCCAGTTGAGCAGAATCCACGTCACGTTGAGCGCGATGGCGATCAGGACGAGCAACGCGCCGAGCGTGATAAAGACAGGAATGGATTTTCGTCGTGTGCTGACGCGCATGGAAAGATTATAGGCTACATGGCATCAAGCTCTGAAAGGGCGGAACGAAAGCGCCCGGACGCGCTCGCGCCTATCCGCCGCCCCTTCAGGGCGTAATCATTTCTCAACGCATAGTCCGGGGGCGCGCCAACTTTTGTCTGCGCCCCCCCGGCAAATGTACCTTGCCCTTTCAGGGCACTTGGTAGACTGGCTAAATTCTTGCGATCTGTTTATCAGGCCGGTTTGGAGAGTTGTCTGGCGGTCGCCGGGCTGACCGTCTGGCGCACGGGCGTGTCCACGCTCACTTGCTTGATGTCTTTGGCGAGTCCCAAAAGTTGAAGGGTGCGGATGCCGTACCAGTTCATGTCAATTTCGTACCAGCGCAGTCCGTGACGCGCGGCGACCGGGTGCGCGTGATGGTTGTTGTGCCAGCCCTCGCCGAAAGTTAAAAGCGCCACCCACCAACTGTTCGTCGAGTCGTCGGTCGTCTCAAAGCGACGCTTGCCCCAGAGGTGCGTGGCTGAGTTGACGAGCCATGTGGCGTGCAGTCCGAGGGTCGTGCGTAGGAACATGCCCCAGAAGAGCACCGACCAGCCGCCGAAGGCGAGAAGCAGGACGCCGGTTAAAATAACGGGGACGTAAAAGAGGCGGTTGAGCCAGACGTGAACAGAATCTTTCATCAGGTCGGGCGCGTAGCGGCGAAGCACCGCATCGCCATGTTGCTGCGCCGTGCCCGTGAATATCCAGCCCATGTGCGCCCACCATTTGCCGTCGCGCGGCGTGTGCGGGTCTCCGTCCGTTTCGGTGAAGGCGTGATGAATGCGGTGCGTGGCGACCCAATCAATTGCGCCACCTTCCAAGGTGAGCAGCCCGCAGACGGTTAAAAAATATTCGACCCACTTCGGCGTCTTGTAGCCTCGATGCGTCAGGAGACGATGAAAGCCCATGCCGATGCCGAGGCTGCCGGAAATCCACCAGAGCGCAACGGCGGCCAACAATCCCTGCCACGAAAACATAAAGAGCGCCGCCAACGCGCCCAGATGAAAGGCGATCATCGTGATCGTCGTCGCCCAGTTGATGCCGTCTCGCCGCCGCTCTTGTTCTATTGTCGCCTCGTTCAGCATAACCACATTCGTCTCCTTGAAATTTATGCGCCCTTGCCCGTTAATGAGATGTTGGGGACAGGCGTTATCGTAGCAAGAAACCGTCGCAGCCTTTGTAAGAGTTATGTAAAAGCTGATTTGCTGGCGGGTTGTCGGAATTGTGTCGGGATGTCACTGTGAAGAATAAGGCGCACAGAAGTTTCGCACTTGAAAAGTTTGCGAAACGGCGGATACTTGAGCGGCGCAGTTTTTAGGAAAGGCGAGAGGTGGCGGATGATTACGACAACTTGTCTCGACAGCGCGACGAAGAAGTTTACAGACGATTTCCCGTCCGCAGACATCAGCGAATTGTGCATGGGCGGGAAGAACGTCGTGTGGGCGGATGTCAGTGACCCGACGAGCGAAGACTTTATCGAGATGGCCGAAGAGTTCGGCTTTCACGCGCTCTCGATTGAGGACTGTCAGCAGGCGCACCAGCGCCCGAAGGTCGAAGAGTATCCGGGCTACTATTTCATCGTGCTCTACGAAGCGGAACTGGTCGGCCCCACGGATGATTTGGAACTACGCGAGTTGAATATCTTCCTCGGCGCGAACTATCTCGTCACCGTTCACAGTCGCCCCATCCGCGCCATCGAGACCGCGAGACGCCTCTGGCACGAATGGGCTGATCGCGCCGAGCACGGGTCGGGACTGCTCTCGTATCTATTGATTGACGCCATTGTGGACGATTACATGCCGCTGCTCGACATCCTGAGCGACCGGATGGACGAACTCGAAGACGAAATATTCGGCGAGTTTCGACCCGAAGCGATTCAGGAAATCTTCCGCATCAAAAAGCAGTTGCTTTACCTGCGCCGTTCAATTACGCCCCTGCGCGATGTCTTCAACACGCTGCTCAGGCGCGAGCAGCCGATCTTTGCGCGTGAAACTCACGTCTATTTTCAGGACGTGTTCGACCACATTATCCGCGTCGCCGACACGATTGACACTCTGCGCGACATGCTCAGTTCGACCATGGACGCTTACCTGTCGGTGTCAGGCAATCGAATGAACATGGTGATGAAGCGGCTGACCTCGATTGCCACGATTCTGATGTCCGTGACGCTCATCGCCGGCATCTACGGGATGAACTTCGAGCACATGCCCGAACTGAAGTGGAAGTACGGCTACATCTTCGCGCTCTCTTCAATGCTCGCTGTCGGCATCGGACTCTACGTCTATCTGAGAAAGGTGAAATGGCTGTGAAGAAGGGCAAGCGAAGACATCACACGCATTACCTCGGAGGAAAGAAGCCGCGCGATACGGCCAAACTCTCAGAGATGCTCGCGCCGCTCGAAGAGCATCCGCACGCGCAAAAGTCGCAGCAGGTGCAAGCGCTTCAGGCGCAGACGCAAGCGCACGATAGCCAGAACCACAACGGGGTGATTATTGTTGATGGGAGCAGTTTGAAAGTTCCTTCGGACTTCGTTGAAACGGACGACGCGGACAAGAGATTGCTCAACCTTGAGCCGGTCGTGCTGGCGATTCTCCTGATGTCCCTCGCCTTTATAGCTTTTATCGCCTACCTGATTTCCACCGAACCAGCGAAGCCATAAAAGATTAAGACTTTGAAATCTCTGTGCTCCCACGGTGTCTGCGGTGGCGAGTCTTACTGCCCTTTATTGTTAGAAGCGATGAGCCTCTCTAAACGGGCGAATCTCTCTATCATGTCTTCGTGAATGTGGTCGGTCTTTTCGTGCAGGTGCGCGACTTCGAGTTCGGCCTTGACGTTGATTTCGTACTCGATGTCGGAGCGCACCTTGTCTTTCTCGACCTGCCGGTTCTGGCTGATGAGGACGAAGCATGAGAGAAAGATGGCTTCGAGCGAGACGATCATCGTCAGCAGTCCGAAGGGAAACGGATCGAAGGAGCGCGCGCCGAGCACGATGGTGTTGAGCGAAATCCAGATGATAAACCAGAGCGCGTGAAGGAACAGAAAAGCTATGCTGCCGGAGAACCAAGCCAGCCAGTCGGCGACGCGCTGGATGGCCGACAGATGCTCTTCGACTTCTTCGTTGACATTTCTTGAGACGCGCCGTCTGAGCAGTTCGTCGGCCTTGCGCGTCATCCTTCCCATCGCGGCGAGCATGCTCAGGGCGGCGTCCGGTCGCTTCTCGAAGAGCAGCAGCAAATCGCCTCGATCCAGTTCGATTAGTTCGCTCTCGACGAGCGCGACAGCCGTCGCCGTGCGATTGCCCTGATCGAGCAGAGCGATTTCGCCGAAGATGTCGCCGCGATTGGCGTTGGTCAGAATAATCTTTTGCCCCGCGTTATCCTGAATGGACAACTCGATGTCGCCCGCGCGAACAACAAAAAGACTCTCTCCCGGCTGGCCTGCGCGGAAGAGAGTCTCCCCTTGATTCAATTTTACGAGATCAACAACCTCTGCCAGTAGGCTACGGTCATTCAGGTCGAGCAGCGAGAAAAAATCTAAGTCGTCGAGCAGCGAAACGTCAACGGCCATTCAGGGTCTCCTGACTGATGATGGAGGTCGGTCGAGCGTGTTGTTCTTGGACGGCGGCGTTTCCTCACCGCGCGGCGCGTTATAGCCAGCGCGGGTGATGGCGATGCGTTTATCGCGCCCGTGCGCGTCCGCGACGGCGACGCGCACGGCGCGGAACGAGCCATCATGCGCCCGGTTGGTCGGATTGTAACCGATAACGTACTGCGTGCGAAGGTCTTTAGTGATGTCTTCGGCAATCTTCGGCAACTCGGAAAGCGAGGTCGGGTAGAAGGCCCGCCCGCCCGTCTCTTTCGACAGACGGTCGAGAAGTTTGACGGCGCGCTCGCGCTGCGACTTGCGTATGAAGCCACCCTCTTTATCCAACTCGTTGACGAAGCCGATGACGTAAATTTGCACGTCCGATTCGCGTAAGGAGTCGAAGAGTTTATCCTGAGGGTAAAAACTGTTCCGGTCTTCGCCGTCTGTGACGAGGATGAGAGCGCGGCGGCGTTTGTCGTCCAGATCATTGCCCTTCTTATGTTCGGCGGCGTGCTCTGCCGAGAGATAGACGGCATCGAGAATGGCGGTCTGCCCGCCTTCGATGTAGAGGTCGTCGAGCGCGTCCGTGAGATCGCTTTTGTTAGCCGTCCAATCCTGCTGGATTTTTATCTCGTCGCTGCTGACAAAACGCACGAGGAAGGTTTCGTCGCCCGGCTTATTGCTGTTGACGATGGTCTTGCCTGCGTCAATGACCTGATTAATCTGGTTGCGGAGCGAGCCGGAATTATCAATCACGATGCCGTAGCTGATCGGCACTTCTTCCTTCGTAAAAAACTCGATGGTCTGCGGCTCGCCGTTCTCGAAAACGCGAAGGTCTTCCTGCCGAACATCGTTGACCGGGCGGTTCAGGCGGTCAACGACGCGCACGTTGAGGTTGACAAGTCTGGATTCAACTCTGACGACATCTCCCTCGTCAACTTCCTGACCTTCCGGCGTGGGCGTCGCCGTCGCCTCGCCCTGTTTATAACCGGGCGTCGTCTGAAGTTTCGGCGTGGGCTGAGCGCCGTGCTGACCAGACGGCGTAGGTGTCGGCGAAGGTTTGACGGAAGTCGTCGCGGTCGTCGGGACAACTGTCCGTGAGGGAGTCGGCGTGGGTGTCGCGGCGGGCGTCATTCCGGCGCGACGCGGACGCCCGATGGTCATCGGCGCGGATGTTTGCTGTTGCCGCGCGGCGCGCGCGGGCGGAAAGCACACCGCGACGAGCGCGACGGCGACGACGAGCACCGACAGAAAGCGAATGTAGAAAGCGGACGTGCGTGGAACCTCTCGTTGTTGCATCGTTGTCAGGTAACCTCTAAAAAGCAGATGCTAGATGTTAGATAGTGGATGTTGGTAAAAACAGCTTGTCTTTTACTAACATCCGACAGCTAACCTCTCAACTACAAGCGCCCCGCGAGCGACCCATCCAACTCATGCGACGAAGTCGGGGCCGCTCGGCGGGGCGCTTCCGGTTTCGAGCCATCAAACGGCTCGCTGGCTTCGGCGCGGCTGGGGCACAGAGCGCAAAAACTTTTGAACTATTCGGAGTGCGCACGGAATCTTCGCCGGGCGCACGTCAAAAAGATGCCCGCAGGTGCTCCGCGAGTTGCCAGAAAATCAGAGGGCAGAGCTTAGAGGTCAGAGGCCGGTTAAAAGACAAGCTGTTTTCAATGACCTCTGGCCTCGGGTTTCTCAGCGCGGGTTCGTCACGGAGTAGTAGCCCTCTTTACTGCGCACGAAGAGGCGCGACATACCGCGCGGCGGTTGAACTTTGACCTTGAGCTTGTGCCATTTGCCGTCGTTGGCGAAATTGGTCGGGCGATAGCCGATGGAGTATTGCGTACGGAGTTCGAGGGCGATGCGCTCGAACGTGTCGTTCATCTCGGCGCTCGTCCCGGGGAAGAATGCCTTGCCGCCGGAGACTCCCGCCAACTCTTCGAGAATGGCACGCCCCGCGATGCCGAGCGAGGTGTCGTCGTGCCCGTCCACGATGCCGATGGCATAGATGATGACATCAGTCTCTTTGAGCAGTCGGCGCAGTTCGCTGAAGGTGTAGCGTGAACTGTTATCTTGCCCGTCGCTAATCAGCAGCACAGCGCGTTTCTGGTGCGTGCCGCGCGTGACCTTCTCGACGCCGAGATAGGCCGCGTCGTAGAGCGCCGTCTGTCCCTTCGTCGAGATGAAGGTCAGCTTGTCCATCAGCGCATCGCTGTTGCGCGTCCTGTCGAGCAGGAGTTGCGCGCGATTATTAAAGCCGATAAGAAAATATTCGTCGCCCTGATGGCTGGTTTCGATAAAGCGCGAGAGAGCTTCACGCGCGCGGCTGATTTTGTCGCCGCCCATTGAGCCGGATACGTCGAAGATCACGCCGAGACTGACGGGCGCATCTTCATCGCTGAAGAATGAAATCTCCTGCTCCGATTTCTCGTCAAAGATGGTGAACGCTTTCTTGCCGAGACCCGTCACGAAGCGTCCGTACATGTCCGTGACCGTGACGGTGAGCGTAATCAAATCCGCGTTGATGACGTAGCGATCTTCGCCGCTCGCGGCGGCGTGCGCGACCTGTACGGGCGGCGCAGGCGGCGGGGCGTTCGTCGTCGCTTTCGTTTCAGAAGGAGATGCGGTCGGCGTCGCAGGCGAACTCTGCGAGGGCGCGGTCGAAGCCGGTGTGTCGGCGGCGGCGGACGGTGACGCCGTTTTCTGCTCGGCTGGTGATGCCTGTTGGGGCGTCTGCTGCGCGAAACTCAACGGTGGAGCGACGAGGCAGCTAGTGATGGCGAAGAAGGAGACAAACGCAACCCGGCTAATTCTGATGCGCCGCTCTGCTCTCATAAAACCCTCCTGACTGGAACTGACAGTTTCGATGAATGGAAATGAAGACGAAAGTTCTGCGAAGAACTTTTGTGCGCTGGCAGGATGCCGAATCATCCCGCGCAAGCGGCTTTCATATTCGCTTGGTCTCGAAACTAAAAAACAGGTGATCGGGGAGACTCCGGTTTTCGCCTCGCATTGTAGGACGGGATGGCACGCGTACGCAAGAAACATCTCTGTCGCCAGGTTGTTGCAAGATTATTTCTGTGCAACTTTGAGCGGGGCGCGGCGTGTAGGTTTCATTCGACGCCGGGGCGTGCGCGGCGGGCGTGGGCGCAAGCGGCAAGCGCATGGTATACTGTCGTCCCGTTTAAAAGTTGATTCAGTCGTCTCGATAGATCAACTATCACTTACTTACAGGTAGATTGTTTAGGGAGCAATGGCCGAGTTTATCTGTCGTTTGGGAACGCCTGCGGGCGAAGTTGTGACGCGGACTATAGAGGCCGTCGGCGTGCACGAGGCGCGCACGCGTCTGGAGAGCGAGGGCTTTCGCGTCTTCTCGGTCGTGCCGCCGAAAACATCGGGCGTCGCGGCGCTGACGCGCGGCGGTAAGTCGGGCGCACGCGCGCGCCTCAAGCCGGGCGACTTTCTTCTCTTCAACCAACAACTGGCGGCCATCATCCGCGCCGGTATCCCGATTCTTCAGGCCATCTCGATGCTGCGCCGCCGTTCGACGAGCGGGCGTCTGCGGACGGTGCTCGGCGACATCGAAGACAAGATTCGCGGCGGCATGGCGCTCTCTTCGGCCTTCGCCGCGCAGGGGGCGATCTTCCCGCGCATCTACACGGCCTCGATTCTCGCGGGCGAACGCTCAGGCGCGCTCGACGACGTGTTGAACCGCTACGTCAACTATATGCGGCGCGGCGTCGAAATTCGCCGGAAGATTCGCGGCGCGCTCGCTTACCCGCTGTTTTTGCTGGCGGCGTCGGGCGGCATGGTCGCATTTCTGACCATCTACGTCGTGCCGCGCATGTCGAGCCTCTTTGAAGGCTTTAATAAGAAGCTGCCGACCATTACCGTCGTCGTGCTCGGCATCTCAGGATTCGTCACGGACAATTTTTACTGGCTCGTGCCGACCATCATTGGCGGGACGGTCGTGCTCGTCATCTGGGCGCGCACGCCTGCGGGGCAGCTTTCGATTGACCGGCTGCTGCTCAAACTCCCGATTGTCAGCCCGCTGCTTAAACAACTTTCGGTGGCGCAGGTGACGCGCAGCATGGCGACGCTGCTGGCGGGCGGTATCACGCTCGTCGAATCTTGGGAAATCGCGTCCGAAGCGATTACGAATAAGGAACTGCGTGCGCGCAGTTCGGCTATCGCGCCGAAGATTCGCGAGGGGCGTCCGTTTACGGAAAGTTTGGAGGAAGCAGGGTGGATGCCGGAACTGGCGCTCGACATGATCGGCGTCGGCGAGCGTTCCGGCAGTTTGCGCGAAATGCTGGAGGAGGTTGCCACCTTTTACGATGCGGAGTCGGAAGTGCGCCTCGAACAGTTGACGACGGTGCTCGAACCTGCGATTCTGCTAGTGATGGGCGGGGTTGTCATTACAATCCTGCTGGCAATTTATCTGCCGATTATTCAGTCTATCTCAAATGTGACTGGACACTAACCGTAGAGCCATCCCGCACCCCCCACGCGGCATCAAAGAATACTCGCATGAGCCAAATATCTGAAGAAATACCGGCCACAGAAATTGCGTCCGCCGCTCCGACGGCGCGGCGCACAGGCACTCTGAACCCTCCGCTCGACGGCGCGAACCTGCCACCCGAAGTTCGCGCCGCGATTGAGTTGGCGAACCGTTACCGCCTGCCTTACGTCGATCTGCTGCCGCCCGACGGCGATTCGCCGATTGATTTCGCGCTGCTCGGCGAATTGCCGATTGACCTGATGGTGCGCTATCAATTCGTCCCGCTCCGCCGCGAAGGTCACCGCATTCACGTCGCGATGGCCGACCCGACAGACCTTGAGCGCCTCGACGAGATTGCCAGCACCCTGCGCGCGCGCATCGTCCCGCACGTGGCGACGGCCGGTGCGATTGACGTTGTTTTGCGAAAGGGCGATGCGACCCAGCGCGTCCTACAGGAAGCCACTTCGGGGTTTCGCATCTCGCTTGTCAAAGAGACCGAGCACGGCGAAGAGGTTTTAGACCTCGACCGTCTGGCGACCGACTCCGAGATGTCGCCGATTATCAAACTGGTTGATACCATCGTCTATCAGGCGATGGAATCGCGCGCCTCCGATATTCACATCGAGACGCGCGACACGGAAGTTCAGGTCAAATACCGCATTGACGGCGCGCTCTATGCGAAGGTTGACCCGATTGACCTCGCCTATCACCAGACGTTAATTTCGCGCATCAAGGTGATGTCTGAACTCGACATCGCCGAGCGGCGCGTGCCGCAGGATGGTCGTTTCCGTGTCCGCTACAAAGGGCGCACCGTTGACTTTCGCGTTTCGATTATGCCGACCGTGCACGGCGAAGACGCCGTGATTCGTATTCTCGACAAAGAGCAGATTAACGAAGAGTTCAAAGACCTCAAGCTCGATGTCGTCGGCTTCGCCGAAGAGGACGTGCGCAACTTCCGCCGCTACATCGCGGAGCCTTACGGGATGGTGCTCGTGACGGGGCCGACCGGATCGGGCAAGACGACCACTCTGTACGCCGCCTTGAACGAGATTCGCAACGAAGAAGACAAGATTATTACCATCGAAGACCCGGTCGAGTATCAACTGCACGGCATCACGCAGATTCCCGTCAACGAAAAAAAGGGCTTGACGTTCGCGCGCGGCCTGCGTTCAATCCTGCGCCACGACCCGGACAAGATTATGGTCGGCGAAATCCGCGACACGGAAACGGCGCAGATTGCTATCCAGTCAGCCCTCACAGGCCACCTCGTCTTCACGACCGTCCACGCCAACAACGTGATTGATGTCATCGGGCGCTTTCTGAACATGGGCGTCGAGCCTTACAACTTTGTCTCGTCTCTGAACTGCGTGCTGGCGCAACGGCTCGTGCGTATGCTCTGCAATGTCTGCCGCCGCCCCTATCATCCGACGGACGACGAATTGACCGAATCTGGCTTGCGCCCGGCTGAACACTCCGGTCGTCTCTTTTACATGAGCGTCGGCTGTGACGCCTGCAACCACACGGGCTATCGTGGCCGCACGGCGATTCATGAACTCCTGAACCTTTCCGACAACATCCGCGAGATGATTATTGAGCGCCGTCCCGGCTCCGAAGTGCGCCGTGCGGCTGAGACGGAAGGACTGAAGAGTTTGCGCGAGTCGGCCTTACAGAAAGTCTTTGCGGGAACCTCGACGCTGCACGAAATCAACCGCGTGACGTTTGTCGAAGAAATTAAAAGCAACGGCGAGCAGCCGAACAAAGTCAAAAGCGTCTGACAAAAATTGCGCGCGGCGAGAGACTTCGCGCGCGTTTGTCCGGCGAGCAATCACCTGTTAGGCTTTTGGAACAATCACGGACGACCTGCGTGTAAGCTGGTCTGACGGGAGATGCGCCTTCAGAGCAGGCTGCCGGAAACGGCTTGCAGCGCCGTCGCCGTCAATTTCATCTTTGCTTGCAGTCAGCATGGCGGTCTATTCGGAGAGCAAGTTCGTCCGTGTTCGTACTTTTCAAGCCTCTATACCTGACGGACTAAAAGTAGCGGAACAAAAAATTCATAGCCTTTAACGGATTCGGGAGACGGCTGGCCTGAGCGGTCGGCAACAACGGTTTTAAAGTGAGGAACGACATGAAATCTATTGCTCCTGCGCGCACCTTGACCGCGCTTCTGATGGTCTTTTGCCTGCTCGCAGCGCCGCTGACGGCCTTTGCAAAGAAGGGCGAGAAGAACTACAACCGTGGCATGGAGGCCGAGAAGGCGCAGCAGTGGGAGCGAGCCGCGCAGGAATTTGCGTTGGCGGTCGCGGCCAATCCTTCCGAGACGGAATATCAACTGCACTACCGACGCGCCGTCTTCAACGCCTCGCAGGTTTATATGCAGAAGGGGCACGCGCTCGCCGATCAGGGCGATTATGTCGGCGCTTACAATGCTTTCCGGCAGGCTTACGGCTATGATTCGGTCAATGACTTGGCCGCCTCCGAGATGCGGCGCATGTTGCGCCTCCAGCGTGAGAAGGAAGGCATTAAAGAGGACGATACCGGCGACACGACCGACAACCCGCGAGGCTCTCACGTTTCGACCGCGTCGTTGCAGAACGGCGGCAACTCTGCGGCGCGCGTGGGTGCGCCGACCGACAACCTCCCGCCACTGCCGCCGCAGCCTTTGCGAACCATCAACTACAGCAATCAAGACCTCGAAAGCGTGATTCGCAATCTTTCCGAAGAACTCAATTTAAACGTCGTCTTCGACCAGAATTTCGCGCAGACGAAGCGACAGATAAGCCTCAAGCTGCGCGACGTGACGGCGGCGCAGGCGCTCGACTATATCTTTTTGTCCTACGGTCTCTTTTTCCAAAAGCTGAGCCGCCGCACCATCCTCGTCGCAGATCAATCGAAGCGCCCACAGTATCAACAACTCGTGCTGCGCACCTTCTATCTCTCGAACGTTGACCCGAACGAAGCGCGCAACCTGATTATGTCGGCGTTACCGGCCAACGCCGGACGCCAGCCGCAGGTGGTCGTCAACAAGAATACGAACAGCATCACGGTGCGCGATACGCCTGAGAATGTCCGCATCATCGGCGAGCTTCTGCAAACAGTGGATAAAGACCGCGCGGAAGTCGTCATGGAAGTCGCTATTTATGAAGTGTCGCGCTCGGACTTGTTGCAGATCGGCAACCAGTTGGGCACGTCCGATTCGCTCGGCAATGTCGGCGGCTTACAGTCGGGCGCAGTGCTGCTCGGCGGCGGTCGTCCGCTCATCGCGGGCGCAAGCGGCGCGGCAACCGCAGTGCCGACCGCGCTCGGCGCAGCCCTGCTCATCCCGGCCTCGACCATCACGGCCTTGCAGACCAAAGACAACACGCGGCTCGTCTTCTCGACGCAGGTGCACGCCTTCGACAACGAGAAATCGGAAGTCCGCATCGGTGCGAAAGTTCCTGTGCAGACGGCGAGCGTTACACCTTTCGGCTTTAACGGGACAGGCACGGGAACGGGCACTGGGACGGGCACGACGACGGGTTCAACGTCCGGCGTTTTCAACGGCGGTTTCCCCGTCATTCAGTATGAAGACACGGGTCTCTCGCTCGACTTCACGCCCAAGGTTTATCCGGGTCAAGATGTAGAAGTTAAGATGGTCATCGAGACCAAAGACACGAGCGTGTCCGGCTCCGGTGCGGCGACCTCGCTGACTCCTGTCTTCACACAGCGACGCATCTCAGGCACGGCACGCGTGCCCGACAACAAGACGATGATGATCGCCAGCATCGCGCAGGATCGCCAGACCGACGGGCGCGCAGGACTTCCTCTGCTCGGCCTGATTCCCGTGCTCGGACGATTGTTCAGCACGCCGCGCCGCAACAACTCGACGAGCGACATCGTGATTACGATGACGCCGCGCATCTTGCGCGCTCCGCAGATTACGCCGAGCGACGAGATGGCACGCCCCTCCGGCTCGATGCAGACGCCGACCACCGAATCGCTCGAAGCGTTGGTGCGCGATGCTGACCGCGAAGATCAAATCGCCGCCGCGCGCCAGCTTCCGACCAAGACAGTGGTGCAACTGCCCACGCCTGAAAATGTCACTTATATTCCCGCGCCCAAGATTGTCGCGGAAAGCGCGGTGGCAGGCGCGGTTAACACAGCGGGCGCACCCGCGATGACGGACGCCAGCCTCAAGAGCGCGCTACCGCAATCTCTGGAGACAGTAGTCCAGACGGCGCTCAGCCCGCAGTCCGCAACAAACGCTTTCGCCGCTCCCTCGATAACGAAGGAGACGAGCGCGCCCTCCGCTGCTTCTGTTTCTCAGCCCCAACTTCCGGCGACGAACATGGCTGGCGCGACGCCTTTGGCGAAACCACAAGCAGCGACAACGACTGAGCGCGCGGCTTCACCGACTGCGCCTCCGGCCGTTGCCGCGCAGGCGAGCGAAGCCGCAGTGAGTCAGGCCGAACTTTTACTTTTACCGGAACAGCAGGAGATGCGCGTCGGCGAACGGCGGCGCGTGATGGTGATGCTCAAGACCGATGCTCCGCTCGGATTGGCGACAGCTACTCTACGCTTCGACCCGCGCATGATCGCCGTGCGCTCCGTCTTGCAGGGAACGCTCGCGTCGGACAAGACGCTCGCGCCCGTCCTGACGCAGTCGATTGATGCGAAAGGCGTGCTACTCGTCTCGGTCTCTCCGGCGGCGGGCGCGCCGCCTCTCACCGGCACGGGGCTACTGCTCATCATCGAAATCGAAGGACTCGCGCCGGGCGAAAGCGCCATCAACTTCGACGCAGACAAAGTTCACCTCATCGCCTCGGACGGGCGCAACATTGAGACGCGTGTGACGCAGAGCCGCCTCAAGGTCACCCAATAATCTAAGAGAGGAAGGTGAAAAGGTGAAAAGGGAAAAAGGGAAAAAGGAGAAGCCGAGGGCAGGCACGCGTTCCTTTTCCCCGTTTCGCCTTTTCACCTTTCCCCTCGGTTCCTCTTCCCGCTCTGCTGCCGGAGGTTGGACGCTCATCGAGTTGGTCGTCGTTATCACGGTGTTGGGGATTCTCTCGGTCGGCGTCGTGCCGCTGGTTAAAACTTCCGTGCGCCGCCAGCGCGAGTATCGCCTGCGCGAGACTCTGCGCGAGATGCGCGAGGCCATCAAAGAATTTCATCGAGACACCATCGGAATCCAATGTACGGGCGGG
>CAXTRQ010000004.1:0-3426 GCA_964246705.1 uncultured Pyrinomonadaceae bacterium | reverse complement strand
CGACGGCAGGAGCCGTCGCGGCAGTCCCGCCGCAAGTCGCCGTGCCGGGAGCGGCGGGCGCACAGGGCGCGATACCGACGCTCGACCCGCGCAGCAAAGTCGTCATCAGCGATTGCACCATCTTCGGCGTCGAGAATCCGGATCATTACCCGCCGACGCTTGAGACACTAGTCGAGGGCGTGAGCGTGATTTCCCGCACGACGCCGCAGGTCGCCGCCGGAGCGCAGGCGACCGACAACAAGCTGCTTTCGACGAAGAAGAAAGTCTATCTTCGACAGATACCAGTTGACCCGATTACGGGCAAGGCCGAATGGGATTTGCATTCGTGCTATGACGAGGCCGATTCGACTTCGTGGGGCGGCGAAAACGTTTTTGACGTGCGCTCAATGGCGCAAGGCACGGCGTTGAACGGAGAGAAGTATAGTGATTGGTAAGAATCTCAGGCGAAAGGCAGAAGGCCAAGCGCAAGCGGGAGAGCAGCAATCCTCTTCTTCTTTTGCTTTTAACTTTTTCCCTTTTAGCCCCTCTCGCTCTAGTGCGAGAGGATTCACGCTGCTCGAATTGATGATCGTCATCTCGATTATCATCATCCTCGCGCTCATCGTGCTGCCCAGATACAACGAGACGGTGCAGGCCGCGAAGGAGGCCACCTTACGCGACGACTTGCATCAGATACGCAAGATGATTGACCAGTACGCCGCCGACAAAGGGCATCTGCCGCAGTCGCTTGACGATCTCATCACGTCAGGCTATCTCGGCAAAATTCCGCCCGACCCGATTACCGGCCAGCCCGACTGGATGACGGTCTCCGGCGAAGACCCGAACGCGACCGAAGGCGGGCAGGGAATCGTCAATGTATGCAGCTCTTCTTCCGACCAATCGTCCGACGGATCGCCCTACAACGACTGCGATAAGTGGTGAGAAGCGGTATGTCATCAAATCCCTTTAGAAAACTGATTGACCCGCGCCTACCGTCGGCGGCGGTCGGGCTTTCGAGTGATGGCGTCGGCGTCGTCTCGCTGGAGCGGCGACGCGGCCTCTTCACGGTGCGCCGTGCCGGTTACGTCGCTTTGCCGGAAGGGCTGTTGCGCCCCGGTTTTGACGATGGCAATGTCTCGGACGCGGGCGAACTAGCCGACACGCTGGCGGAACTGGTGACGAGCGTCGGTCTTGTCAAAAAGCATCGCTGGTCGGTCGCGCTGCCTGAGTCTGCGACGCGCACAGCGATTCTAACGTTAGAGAGCACGCCCCCCTCGCGCGCTGAAAAAGATGAGATGTTGCGCTGGAAGACGGAGCGCGCCATGGGGCTGACGCTCGATGAATTGCAAGTCGGGCGCGAGCGTTTGCAGCCGGATGCACAGGGGCGCGCGCGCTACCTGATTACAGCCGTGCGCCGGTCTGTGCTCGCGGAATATGAAGCGGTCTTCGCCGCGCTCGGCTGGCACGCCGGATTGATTCTGCCGCGTCACGTCGGTGAGGCGTGGTGGTTGCTGAGAGATTTGAACGGCGTGTCGCGTGCGGCGGATTCGCTGCTGGTCAGTTCGCACCACGAAGGCTTCACGGCGCTCGTACTGCGCGGACGCGAACCGCTGCTCGTCCGCAACATCGTCTGCGACGCGGAAGATCGCGGCGACGAGTTATACCGTTTTCTGCTCTTCTATCGCGACCGCAACGCTCCTCCGGCGGGAGAAGATGCGGCGGATATGGCGGTCGCCGTGCTCCCGCCCTTCGAGACGATTGACCGGCTGCTTGTCGCCGGAAGCGGCATTGACCCGCGCGAAGCGAGCGCGATTGTCGCCGAGACGCTCTCCGTCGCGCCGCGCATGCTCGGCGCAGAAGATTTGCGTCTTTCATTTCCTTCAAACGACCTCGATTTCAACTTGATCGCCGCGCCCGCCGGACTCGCCGCACTGGCGTGGGCATGAAAAGTCTGGAGTTTAAAGTTTGAAGTCGAAAGACTTTTTCACCGCTTCGGCTTCAGACTTTCGTGCTGAAACTTTCGCTGCCCCGTGCGCGTAACATCTTTGCATCATGCGTATGAGTGCACAGACCCTTTCCCTCGAAAAATTTGCATCTTTCGCCGACAGCGATCTCGTCGTTCGTGCCATCGCGGGGCGCGAAGACGGCTTTGAGGAGTTGGTGCGCCGTTATCAGCGACCGATTGTGGCCTACGTCTATCGAATGGTCGGCGACTATGATGCCGCGCTCGATTTGACGCAGGAGGTTTTCATCAAGGTCTATGGGTCGCTGACGCGTTACCGCTCCGAGTTTAAATTCTCGACGTGGATTTATCGCATCGCGCATAACGCGGCGATTGACCACCTGCGACGCAACAACGTGCGCCTTGAAGACCTTGAACTCGAATCCGAGACGGGCGGCGCTTACGAGAAGCCTCTGGCGAGCAGCGCGCCGTCGCCCGAACAGTTGAGCGAGCGAGCCGAGCGACGCGCCGAAATCGAAGAGGTCGTGCAGCATCTTCCCGCCAGTTACAGGGAACTGATTATGCTGCGCCATGCGCTCGATTTCAGTTACGACGAGATTGCGGAGGTGACCGGGCTTCCGCTCGGCACGGTCAAGAACAGAATCTTTCGCGCGCGCGAAGTGATGCGCGCCGAACTTGTGGGACGTGGCATTACGAGTTTTTAAAGAACGGGTCGAGGAGCGGTCAGTGACGGAGCAGCTTGCAGAGACAAACCTCTCCCGGTGCATGGATACGGGAGCTTATCTGGACGGCGAATTGAACGTGGTCGAGACGACGCTCTTTGAAGATCACCTCAAGGAGTGTCCGGCCTGTTCCGCCGCGCTGCTTGAACACCGCCGGCTGCTCTGTCTGCTCGATACGGCCTTCGACCAAAAGTTGGGGCGGAAGGTCGAACTTCCCGCAAACTTTGCGCGCGTCGTCATGGCGCACGCGCAGACAGACATGAGCGGCGTGCGCCGTAGGTCGGAGCATAAGCTGGCCTTTAAAATTTGTGCGGCGCTGGCTGTCGCGGCCTTTGCAATGCTCGGAGCGACGGCGTTCGAGATCATCTTGATGCCGCTGTTGAGCGCGGCGCGCGCCGTGGGAAGCGTGCTGGGGATGTTCGGTCACACGCTCGTAGATGCGGGCGCGAGCACGGTCATCATCCTGCGCGCTTACGGCGGGCGTTTCGTCGCTGAACCACCACACCCCTTCAAATATCTTCAATGGACGCTCCTCGCAGGCGCGGCTCTCCTGCTGCTGTGGCTCATCGGCAGCTATCATCGCGCGCGCGTCCACGACCAGAAAAATTTTTGATTTTAAATTTGCGATTTTGATTTCAAATCTTTTCGGCTTCGGAAAAAGAGGGCACTTAGATTTCAAAACAGCAGCCCTCGCGTCTCTCAATCGCAAATCTATTACGGTTTTCAACCGGATGCGACTGAGTAGCCGCAATGCTCGAACCA
>CAXTRQ010000003.1:78014-84771 GCA_964246705.1 uncultured Pyrinomonadaceae bacterium | reverse complement strand
AAGGCCAATTTTCAGTTATTGAAGAGAGCGATGTCCAAACTCTACGAGAAGTTATCTGCATGAGTGGGGCGTCTGATAAACAATGAAATTGTCAGGCTCGTCCGCATATTTGGTGCTTTCAGAGCAGAGGATTATTCGACCAGAGAAGATTATCCAGCACGAAAGTTCTTTGACATAGGTGGTCACACGGGCGCAGGCAGAGGGCCCACGCTGCCTGCGTCCAGCAACGCGCGTCTAGACGCAAAGGCGAAGCGACGCGTAAAAGTTAAGCTGTTGAAGATTCGAGATTTCAAATCTTCAATCTAGATGCTCGGATGATTGTAAAAATTCGTGATCCCGCTGGCTAAACTTATTCCGGGCAAGAATCGTAGGGGTTTTTGTCCTTTGCAACTCTTCGATAATCGGGATTGGGGAAAGTATATGTCGCTGGCGCGGGTCTCCTTGTTTGCGCTTATCCTGCTGACGCCGCTCACCGCCGTTGGTCAAACTAAAAATTTTGAGGTAGTGAAGGTTGCCGAGGGCGTCTACGCAACCATCCGCAAAGACCCTCCGGGGCTGATGGTTGACGCGAACAATGTTTTTATCATCAATACGGACGATGTGGTTGTCGTTGATACCAGCGGCGCTCCTTCCATTACCAAAGAAGTATTGGCGGCGCTACGTCAACTGACCGCCAAGCCCGTTAAGTACGTTATCAATACCCACTGGCACGATGACCATATCAGAGGCGATCAAGTTTATCGAGACGCCTTCCCCGGCGTCGAGTTCATCGCCCACGCGAGGACGCGCGAGTATTTGCCCACGACCGGCGCGGTAAATCGAAAGAAGTTCCTTGAGGGCGCGCCCCGGTTTCTTGATTTTATCCGAAGTAATATAGAGAAGAACACTAGCCCCGGCGGCGGCACGCTGACCGACGAAGAGCGCGAGAGCTACACCAATGACATTAAGCTTGCAGACTTTGTTTTGGGCGAAGCTCCACAGTCACAGGTCGTCCTTCCGACGATGACCGTCGAAGACCATCTGACGCTTTATCGTGGCAATCGCATCATTGATATAAAGTATCTGGGGCGCGGACACACGAGCGGAGACCTCGTGGTTCACCTGCCCAGAGAGGGCATTGTCGTCGCGGGCGATCTCGTGGTCTGGCCTGTTCCGCTCGTCGGCGGTGACCAATCGCACGTCGGCGATTGGGCTGCGACGCTCGCAAAACTGCGAGCGCTGCACCCGACCATTATTGTTCCCGGTCACGGGCCAGTGCTGCATGATGATTTGTATCTCAAGCTCATCGAAGATATGTTCGCGTCTATCAAGCAGCAGGTTGAAGCAGCAGTGGCGCGCGGGGAAACTTTGGAGCAGGCGCGGAAAAGTGTGAACCTCGACGAGTTTCGGAAACGAGTTGCGGGCGACTCCAAACTGAGGAACGTCATTTTCAGTAACTACGTGGCAGGCCCGGCGGTTGAGTCGGCGTTCCGGGACGCAACTGCTCAGCCACATGCTGAAAGCATCTCGCACGCACAGAGTATGACTTCTCGATTGGCAAACTAGAGGCACATTCGGAGAAGCCTTCTCTTCATCCGCCACTTTTGCCCGAACGCCGCCCGACAGTTTTGGAGAGTCCAACTAATCTCATGGCGCGCTTGATTTCCCGATTACGCATAAACCAACGCCAGACATCTCCAGTACGCAAATTCTCTGCGCTCAACAGCGTGATGCCGAGATCGAGACCAATCACATCTTTATTAACCCATCCCGTGTTGGGGTTAAAGGCATCTGTGAAACCGTAGCGACCATAAATGGCATCGCCGAATTTCTCGTGCATCTTCCGCAGAGCAGGCACAGAGATGTCGGGCGTGAATTGAAGTGAACCGCCTGCCGCGTAAGGGACAACCGTCCCATCAATCGCAGGGTCGCGCGGCGGCCCGCCCCACGCTACATAACCCTTCACACTATCGGATGCCGTGATGCCCCACACGTCCACGCCGTAGCCGGGAAAGTCGCGCGCCAGTGCGATGCAGAACTCTCGATGCGCGCGCGTCGCGGCAATCGAATTTTCAAAATAGTTTGTGAACGGATACCAACTTTCCCGGCGGCCACGAAAGTCTACCCATGCATGTGAGAATTGATGTGTGAAGAGCGGCCCTGCGTTCAGGTATGTGTATCCGGCATAAGTGATGCGCATGCGCTGCCACGCACGCCATGCGCGCGGCGTGACGGCGTGTGTCGGCGAACCGATGGCGAGTAGTTGAAGAATCAAGTGCTCGCTGTAGGTGTCCCAGCGCGATTTCAGAAATCCGGTCTCCGGTCGCCAGCCATGCGAGATAAGAGTCGGGTGACCCGCGAGCATCCATTGAAAATCCACGCGCTCATAAATTTTGGTCGCCAGACGCACAATCTCCGCGTCGGTTTGGAAATACCCGCGCGCAGTCAAGACGCCGCCGAGCAGCAACGCCGTGTCAATGGACGAGTATTCACTTTGCCAGCGTCTCTCGCCGGTCTCTCCGTCCATCCAGTGAAGAAACCATCCGTGTTCTTGTGAAGCGCGTTCGGCGAAAAAGCGGAGAGTCGTCAGTACGCGACGGCGCGCCTCTTCAACCGGAATCCAATGACGTTCGGCAGCAATACAAAAAGCTGTCAGGCCGAAGCCGGTGGCGGCGCTGCTCGCAATGTTGTGATTAGGATCACGCTCGCCGTGTGGTCTCCCGTCGGTATGCGCGCGGTCGAGGACGAGTCCCGTCTGAGAGTCGGAATGTTCGAGGAAGTAGCGGAAGGTGCGCCGCTCCAAATCTTCGATAAACGCCGCATCTTCCGGCGTTAGATGATAAGTATCAAAACTTGTCGCAGGATTTACTGCGCTGGAAATTTTTGCCGGGGCAGGGCTTGTCCCTACCCTTGTTCTCTGTGACCGAAACGGGTAGGGATAAGCTCTGCTTCGACAATTTTGAAGTGCGTTTTCAGCTTCTACGAGAGACCTGCTGAAGCCGTGCGCGCCGCAGAGCAGAAGACTGACGAGCGCGAGCAGGAATGCCGAGCGCCGCTTCTTTCGCGCATCCGAACTTGCAGGCGCAGGACGTTTGAACCGACGCATAGGCTATTTCTCGGCAACCTCGAAACGCGCTTCCAGCCCTTCGACGGAGTTGGTTCCGATGATCACTTTGAACGCGCCGGGTTCAACCATGAAGCGCATCTCGCGGTTATAAAAACCGAGTTGTTCCGGCGCGAGCGTGAACTGTACGCGTCGGCGCTCGCCGGGTTGAAGTGTGATGCGCTCGAATCCTTTCAACTCCTTGACGGGTCGCGTCACGCTCGAAGCCACGTCTCGAATGTAAAGCTGCAAGACTTCATCGCCCGCGCGCCGCCCCGTGTTCTCGACTTCGACGCTCGCCATCAATTTTTCATTGGCGCGAATGCGCGGCGCGCTCAACTGTAAATTGGTCAAACGAAACTGCGTATAGCTCAGCCCGTAGCCGAAAGGGAACAGCGGCGTAACGGGCACGTCCAGATATTTCGACGTATATTTGTTATTCACGTCGGGCGGTCGCCCTGTGTTTTTGTGATTGTAATAGAGGGGTATCTGTCCGACGCTGCGCGGAAACGTCAAGGGCAGTTTGCCGCCGGGATTGACATCGCCGAAGAGCACATCGGCAATCGCATTGCCCGCCTGAACTCCCGCGAACCATGTCTCCAAAATCGCTTGAGAGTTTTCGGCGATCCAGTTAATCGTCAGAGGCCGACCATTCATCAGAACGACAACCACGGGTTTGCCCGTCGCCTGAATCTCTTTGACCAACTCTAACTGGCGACCGGGCAGATCGAGCGAACTGCGTGAAGAAGCTTCGCCGCTCATCTCTGCGTTTTCACCGACGGCGACAATCGCAACATCCGATTCACGCGCGATGCGCGCGGCTTCGGCGAAGCCTTCCGTGTTGTCGCCCAGAATGTCGCAGCCCTTCGCGTACAGGATTCTGGTTTGCGGCGTGACCTTCGACTTGATGCCTGCGAGCAGCGTCGAGACGTTATCCGTTTTCCCCATCGCATCGGCAGACCACGCGCCGATCATATCTTTCTGGTCATCGGCGAGCGGGCCGATGACGGCGATTGATTTCAGATTTTTACTGAGCGGCAGCGTTTCGCGCTCGTTCCTCAAGAGCACCATCGAGCGTGCGGCAATCTCACGCGCAGCAGCAATCTTTTCAGGACTCATAATCGTGCGCTCGCGCGCCTCGTCGCTGTAAGGATGTTCAAAAAGCCCGAGCCGGAACTTGATGCGGAGCACGCGCCGCACGGCTTCATTGAGCGTCGCCGTCGAGAGCTTTTCTTCTCTCATTAGTTGCGCGCCGTGTTTGTTGTAGAGTCGGCTGACCATTTCAATCTCGACGCCCGCGTTGAGCGCGAGGCGCGCGGCCTCTTGTTCGTCTGCGGCGACGCCGTGATTCATCAACTCCTTCACCGATTCGTAATCGCTGACGACGAAGCCATCAAACTTCCACTCGCCGCGTAGGACACGCGTCAACGTGAAGGGATTAGCCGAGGTCGGCACGCCGTTCAGATCGTTGAAGGCGCTCATCACAGTGCCGACGCCTGCCTCAACCGCCGCTTTAAAAGGCGGAAAGTAAATCTCTCGCAGGGTCGTCTCGGACACGTCCGTGGTGTTGTAATCGCGTCCCGCTTCTGCCGCGCCGTACGCGACGAAGTGTTTGGCGCAAGCGACGATCTTCGTCGGCTGGCTGTAATCTGTGCCTTGAAATCCGCGCACACGCGCGCGCGCCATCACGGAGCCGAGATAAGGGTCTTCGCCCGATCCTTCCATAATGCGCCCCCAGCGCGGGTCACGCGCGATGTCCAGCATCGGGGCAAACGTCCAGCGCACCCCGACGGCAGACGCCTCATCAGCCGCAATGCTCGCGGCGCGTTCGACCGCCGCCGCGTCCCAACTGCTTGCTTCGCCGAGCGGAATCGGAAAGATCGTGCGGTAGCCGTGAATCACGTCGTAGCCGAAGAGGAGCGGGATTTTCAAACGCGACTCTTCCAACGCGATGCGTTGGAGCGCGTTCACGTTCTTCGCGCCGCGCACATTCAAAAATGAGCCGAGCAAGCCACGCCTCACCATCTCCGGGTGTTCTTGCCGAAAACTGCCGTCCACGTCTCCGTCGAGTTGCTGCAATTGTCCGAGCTTTTCTTCCGTCGTCATGCGCGCGATGAGCGCGTCAATTCTTTTTTCAATATCTCCTGCTTGGCTTTGCTGCGCGAACGACGCGGCGGGTACAAGCGCCAGCACGAGCGCCATTGACAGGAGCAGTCGCCCCACAGGTTTCGCAAACTTCATCTCGCACATCTCCTTTGTCGGGCTGGCAAACTATTCTCTTAATAGAACAATCAATTTCCCTTCTTCTTGGCGTCTCCGGCGTGGAACTATTTCTCAGGCCGGAGACACCAAGCCGCAAAGAAGAAAGGACGCTAAGTAAAGATGCTTTCTAAGTTCAACTGTAAACATTGAACGCGCGCGAATGAATCTTCAAACTCATTCGCGCGCGTTCGGTTGAAAGATTGACCGGACGGCCTAGAAGCTGAAGCGTCCCTGCAATTCGACGACGCGGCCTGCCAGACCGCGCTCGGCGCGACCGAAATTCGGGTCTTCGATGATGAGGCCGCGATCAAAGAATCGGAACGGCGCGAGGTTCAGTTTGTTGAAGACGTTGAAGGCGTTGACCTTGAACTCGAAGAATGCGCCTTCGCCGAGAAAACCGGGGAGCCCCGTCCGCTTCGCCACGCTCATATCAACATTGAAGTAGCGCGGGCCGCGAAATGAGTTGCGACCAATGCCGGGCGGCAGCAACCCGTTCGGGTTGTTGGTGTTGAAATATCTCTGTCCGCCGCCGGGAAAGTTTCCGCCGGGGCGTATGAAAGCATCGTTGCCGGTATCCGTGAGATTGCCGCCGAAATATCCGGACGGGCGCGACGGGCAGAGCGTCTGGCCGCCGGGCGTGCTGACGCATGTGCCCGTCTTCGGAGTGTACGGGAAACCTGTGTGATAGGTCAGGATGCCGTTGATCTGGAAACCGCTGAGCAATTTGCCGACAGCGTCTTTGCGTTCGCGGAAGAACGGAAGTTCGTACAGACCCGAAGCGGTGAAGTTGTGACGAACATCGAAGTCTGACGGGCCGCGCTCGCTGCGGTTGTCCTGCGGGAAGGTTTGATTAGTCTCCGCGCCCGGCCCCTCGTTTGATAATTGGTCAATGCTCTTGCTGAAACGGTAGTTGGCGTCGAACTGCACGCCGCGCGAGAACGAGCGCGAGATGCGCGCGAGCAGAGCATTGTAGTTCGCGTTCACATCGGGCTGCGGGAAGAAGACTGCGGAGGCGAAGAAATCGCTGGGCGTCGAATAGATAAATCTTTCGTTGACCAGCCTGACGAGCTTATGGCTTGAGCTTCCCTGATAGCCAAGTTCGGCGAAGAAACGATTCGGCAGGATGTACTGGCCACCGAACGAGTAGCTGTAAATATAAGCGTTCGGCACTTCCGACTCTGCACCGTAAACCTCGACCTGCCGACCGAGCGGCGTGCCGGTCGCCGGGTTAATGCCGACAGCGAGCGCGGGGTTGACAGGATAACTGAACGGCGAATTGTTCGCGCCGAGCGCATAGAGAATCTGGCCGCCCGCGAACGGCGAACCATCCGTGCCGCAGCAGATCGCGTAGCGCGCGAAGAACGGCGGGTTGCCGCGCGCGTTGCTGAACAGGTTGCCGAAAACGCGATCATA